>NZ_CAWQAF010000011.1:0-135513 GCF_963892745.1 Yersinia sp. Marseille-Q3913
CTATGGCCCTCTGAGAGAGCCCTTGTTTAAGAGAAAGCCTTCTGACTTTAAGTATAGTTTCCATGCACAGCATCCAAGGAAATCTCCGTAAAAACGGAGAGTTTATCAATAATCAGGGTGGTGCACTTTTACACCATAATTCCCCGATCCCTTGGTCTACTTTTGCACAATATTTAACAGCGCGCAAATATGCTCGAACGGCCAGTGTCGTCTGCGCCCTGAAGGCAATGATTTCAGACCTTCCAGACCCTAAAGTGTGTACCAATTAATCCAGCGTCCCAGAGATGAACGCGCGCAGCAAAGCGTCTTGCAACGTCACTTATCTTGTCTCCGGGATGAAGCATCAGCATCGCGGTGAGTCTGCGGACATGGTTTTTATCACATGTTTTATGGATGGTTTTTTGCATCAGACGCCTTTCGGCGTCGGGTATCGGTGATATGATCGGCATGGCACAGTCCGGTTAGTGATTTGGGATATTCAGCGATTGATCAGATCGCTTAAATCGGACTGAGTTCCCTTCTAGTGATCTACTATTTGGAACAGCTATTTAGCTAATGTGGCTGACATAAAAATATCTGAAACATTGAGGCCGGATATATATTCATCAGCAGAAACACTTGGCTGTTGGAATCCTGAAACTCAGTCTGTGGTAATAGCTAGAAAATGTCTTTCTTCTCTCGATATCTTTGCCGGTGTACTGATACATGAGCTTATTCATGCTAAAACAGGTTTCAGCGATGTAAGCAGGGATTTTGAAAATTCACTAACAGATTCAATCGGGGCGTTATGTGCAATAATACTTGAGAATGAAAAAAATCATTCTCAGCCCCTTATTCATCAGATGCCGAATGAAGCCGTGAAGAAAACTAAGCTAAGGTATAGGCCGTGGTATAAGTTCTGGTGAGGATATAATATCTGAGAGTAAAATCTTACCTCTGTACTAACAAATCGTGGTAATCATCCCATGCCCCGATCAAACTAGATCGGTACATGGGAATAGTCGGATTTCAAAAAGAAAGACTAATTCAATAAAACTACGCCATAGAAAGCAGCCACGGCAGCGCCACCCAGCAGATAGACCGGCAGCATCACCACATCTGCAGCTACCGCTACCGGATAAAGGGCCCTCTTAGCAGAAGAGGCATTTTTGCTATAAAAATTCACCCGTAAAGGATGCTCAAAACGGAAAATATCGGACGGTGTAGCACCTTTTCTATGAATAGTGCCAACCAGATTATCCAGGCTAATGTTGCAAACACCTGTTGTTTCAGTATTGCTTGAGCAATTCCAGTCAGTACTCTTTATCAACAACTTTATTTTATCTCTCTCTACCGCAGTCTGATAAATATACTTCAGTTCAATATTACCTATGAACCTATCTTTTTTATCATTAAGTCTAAAGCTACCATCCCTGACGACCTGAATTCTTTTTTTATCAATCTGTCCGGTAACTAATAGTGTTGAGAATTCGTCGACTCCCGATGACAACACATAATCGAAATGCGTACCAACAAACGCCCAGTTTTTATTACTACCTTGCTGAGCCAAAGACATTCCGATAATGACATCATCATTATAATGAGTATAGCCTGTTTCATGCCCCTTGATATCAGCCGAAAGCTGCTTAGTTGCGCAGGCCGAAAGAAAAAATGGTAACATAAATATTGCCACCAATTTACACGTTAATTTAAAAATATTAATCACACTGACTCCTTATTGTATTCTTATTTTTCCAGACCAATTTTTTTCCTATAAGACATATTTTATAGGTTTACTATTCCAGTATTAGAGACGTTTCTGATAAGCATTAGAGAAAAGTCTCCAATAATGATTCGGGAAGTATTCATTGAATGTGTAGGATAGATAGGACGTCAGAAATATATTTCACAGTATTTCATAAACCCTCCCTTTCCAGGCACGATAATAAATACTTACCCATTACAATAAGCTATCTGGCTCTTCATTAGATTGAATCGGTACGAATCTATAATGGATTCGTCAGTTAGATAACGTAGTTATATCCAGGCCCAACCAAGAGTACATAAAGGAAATTCTAACTGAGAGTATTCTTGCTTTTACCTGGCATATTGTGCCGTATTCTTAATCTTTCTTTCGCTTTTTCAATCGCTAATTTTGTACGATTTGGAAACAATACCGTCATCTCGGAGGGGAACAAATGAAGGTTCTTCTCCAACAAGTGCCACTCGTCATCAGTCCAGCGCTGCACAGGTGTCTCACGCACTTTGAGTTTCGTATATTTCAAACCCAGTTGGCTTGCCTTGATTTTGATCGACTCAACACTTCTGCGGTGCAGTTTTTGAACCACTTTGGTGCCCATCTTAGGGTAAAACTGCGTCAAAATAAGGACTTCATCAGGGTGCCAGTTACGCGCACTGGTTATTCCCATATCCCGCGCCTTTTCCGTAATCGAGTGTTTGGCCCGACCAGGCAGTTGCGTTTGTACATAAGCAATACCTGCCCCATCAGCATAATGAGTGCGCAGAACTGCTTTTTCCTCTTCAGTCCAAGGACCCGCCTGCACCTTACAAAGCCCTAACTCTTTGGCTGCCAATCTTATTGCTGTCACTGTACGGCCCAAGTGAGCCGCTATCTCAGCGACAGGTATCTTCCCATAGTGTGCTTCCACAAACGTCAATTCGCCCACAGTCCACGCGGTACGGTGGTTTCTGTATTCTTCATTCATCGCAGTTTCCTTACACATTGCCCTATTCAGCCTTTCCCGGCACAGGCAATAAATCCTTTTTTGACTGCATGGTATGGTCAGTCCCACATCACATCTATGGCGATGCCGTTTCGGGCAACGTGAATAACGCATACCGGTTCAGCAGTTGGGTAAACCGACTGTCTATCTGTTGGCGCAGTGCCGATGACGGAGTCTGCCCTGACGCGGACTGCTCCTGATACTGGCGCAACAACTCTTCCAGCGGTAAGGTTTTTGCCAGCGGCTGCTGTATCGCAAACACCACCGTTTTCAGCTCCGAAACCGTCATATAGCGTCCCTTCTTTTCATCCAATCCATTCAGTCGCTCTGCCAGTTGCCGCAAACGCTCTTGTGCCAATGCGTAGTGTTTCAACTCCACCAATGGCGCAGCACCGGCTTCTCGCTGTTGTTGCCATAATGCACTCAGTCGGTTGACCTCTTGACTGGCGGGCCACAGTTGCTGCGCTTGTGATAACACCCCATCCCCCCGCATTTGTGCCCATAACGGCGGTAAATGTGCCAGTTGATCCAACTGTGCCGCACTGGCTTGCAGCACCGGTTCGGCCAAGTGCGCCCACTCGGCATCTGAGGCCTGATTCTTCAGTTCATCCATTGATGTAGTGGTTAACGGCACAGGTAAAGGCGCAGCGCGAGCTAACAATACCTCTTCCAGTTGAGGGGATGACAATGACTGCCAGATAACAAAACCACCCGCCATCAACAGCGCCATCAGTGATAACCCGGCAACAAAACCGTGCCACGCTTTCAAACGTGGTGGGGGCGGCGAAGGCGGCGACAACTCTACCTCAACACGCGCCGGGGCCGGTTCGTTGACAAGATAAACCAGTGGTTCGCTGACCGCTGCCGACGAGAATGTCGGTTGTGGCTGTCGTTGTGGTTCAGAGACACCGGCATGCCGTACCGGAATACTTAATCGGTCTGGCGTATCGGTAGCCGCCTCGGCACTTTCCAGCCGCAATGCGGCGTTATGCAACATCAGGCGCACCCCATCCAATTTACTCAGATGTTTGAGCTCCAGCGTTTGCAACTGCGTGCACAACTGTTCCAACGCACGTTCTGCCCGGTACACCTGAGCCAGGTCACCATAGCATAACGTCATGGTGCGCCAAACTTGCTGCAACCGGTCACTCAACCAGGCCAATAACGCCACTCGGGCATGAGTTTGCGGTGGCCACAAGGCGCTCCATTGATGAGAGATTAATCCCGCCAACAGTTCTAGCCCCTCACACAATCCAGCCAGTCCTGCGATGTGAGTCCGCGCCAGGGTAAAATCTACCGTGGTCTGTAACTCAACCCCATTTTGACGAAACAGCGCTAAACAAAGCTGCTCAACCCGCACCCAATCAACATCCGGGCGAGCAGGATGATGTAATTTGCCGATTTCGTCACGTAACGCACTAAATTCAGCAAAATGGCGGGGGTCACCGCCGGTTTTAACCGTCCGCTCAGTATTCGATATCATGTGTTTGTCCTCCCTGAATAGGCGTTAAGATGACTCACCCGGATTGAGATAATGTTGTTGTTTAAGATGACGTATCAGCACCCGGCCTTCCGGCATAAATGCCGTGCCGTAACGCACCAGTCCCAGCCCTTTCAGCTCCGCCTCAATGGCGTACTCCAGATGGCCGGGAGCGGATTGCGGTAGCAGCACCACGTTGATACTTTTCAGCCGTGGCTCATATTTTAGCAACGTGGCTGAGAGCGTAGTCAGCAGTGAATGTGCGGTGCCGGGCATCCCTTGCAAGATTTTGCTCATGTCTGGCAGGCCGTAATCCGGCAGATGGCTGAGCGTACCGGCGCGGCAGTTAAGAATGCGCTGCATATTGTCGAGCACCGACAGGACGACCTGATTGGTTTCGCTCACCTGATGAAGGTCAAGCTCACCCGCTACGTTGCCGAACAGCATTTCATAGAGAGAAGGCTGGGGCATATTACTTATCCTTCAAGGGTAAAAGAATCATGCCATGATTATTCAGTTCAATCTGACGAGCCTTATCGGGGTCGAGGTCGTCACGGCTCAGCACCACCCGCCAAGTGTTGTTGGTGATATCGGGTGCCAGAAACATACCCGCGACTGCCACATACTGCGCTTTTTCGTCCAGCGGCATATCGATGGACACGGCACCTCCCGGACGAATACGGATATCTTTTTCAGCCAGCAGATCGGCTTTGATGGCCTGGCTGTCCTCGGCAAATAATGAGGGATAATCGGTACCGTCAAACGTTTTGCGGTCTTGTAGCTGATAGATGCGCACCACCGTGGCCAGTGGGGCACCGGTTGCGTTGTTGTTTACCGCATCCCGCGCCTGTATATCCAGATGCAGGGTTTTCACCTGCTTATAAAAAATGGATTTTGTCACCGCGACGGTGCCGTCACTCACTTTCTGAGTCAGTCCACATCCGCTCAGAGTGGATATCATGACCAGCATCAGTAATGCAAAACGTGTTTTACCAGCGGTAATCGCCATATTCATCGGTGTCCCTTCGGTGAAGATTTTCCTGAACACGCTGATAGCGGCCCAGATTAATTGTGATCATTTCAGTGTCGGTGGGTGTGGTTGACGCGACGCGCTGTGTCCGCATTACGGCGGTTCTGCCTAACAGAATACCGGTGCTTTTCGGCTGGCAGGAGAGCTGTGCGTCAGGCAGTAGCGCGCGTAACACCGTCAGTTGTAAACGCACATGCAGCCGCGACCCCAGATACACATGCAACAACGCCATCAAATCCGTGTGTAACTGCCCGCCGGGCAACCACTCGCGGGCTTCATCGGGGTTATCGGTTTTCAATTGCAGTAATACCTGACTGTTAACATCCACCGCGTGACTGCCCATCACCGGGCTGTTACTCATGCTGACGGGGTGACGTGCGCTC
Organism: Yersinia sp. Marseille-Q3913; assembly: GCF_963892745.1. Classification (NCBI taxonomy): domain Bacteria; kingdom Pseudomonadati; phylum Pseudomonadota; class Gammaproteobacteria; order Enterobacterales; family Yersiniaceae; genus Yersinia; species Yersinia sp. Marseille-Q3913. The sequence continues at coordinate 5,617 of NZ_CAWQAF010000011.1, forward strand.
AGGGTCAGTGGAGTACGCAAGGGAATACGGCAGCGGTCATGGGCACTCACGCGGGCATCGGTTTCCGGTGCCAGCAACTGAACCAGCGCAATAATACCTTCACTGGTGCGCGTGGGCAGGCGCATCATGCCAGTCAGTGCCAGAAAACGAGACACCGGCGTGGCGATATTCTGTGCACATCCCTCAATACCCAGACCACAGAGACTCAGCAGATACCGAGAGGTTTTATCGGTGCCGCCGGGCGAAAAGCTGGCCGGATAAGAGTATTTACGCCAGATGCGGTAGTACTGCGTGATCAATCGGTGATTAAAGATATCCAGAAAGTCACTGACTGCCTCATGCCCTTCCCGGCGCTGAGTAATATCATCGATATACGCAGTGGGCAGCGGCGATTCCACCCCATATAGCCCCATAAAGGTGGTGCGGATGGTCGGCGGCAGGTGTGAATGCTCGGGTATTTCCACCCGCTTAAATTCACTGGCCGGAAACCCCATCCCCGGATGGGGACGAAAACGCACCGGGTCATGCCTTACCTGCCAGTGGCTGCCCAATGGGGGGGCACTCGGCTGGCTTTGCTCCAGTAACTGGCAGAAGCGATAAAACTGGGTATACGGCAGTTTATCCCACAGCTGTTCGATTAACCGGGCAGACGCTGATTGTGATTCTCTTTCCATCGGATACATTTCCCGGCAGGCTGAACGATAAGGGTGAGTTGATTGAACAGATGGATGTCAGCGTAAAGAGCAAAGAAGCGGTTGAGCATCTCGCCAAACAGATGAATGTCGCCTTCACCGGTAAAACCGTTGCCATCCAGTGTCACTTCAATGTCGATACCCCGCAGCAGAAAGCCCTTTTCAAACCGCTGAGTCTGGTGGTGCTGCACCTGTTGAATGGCATCAAGACGGCGATTATTCAGTTCATCCCCCTGCCAGTTGTAGAGTTCCAGCGTCCCACGCAGCACTTGTGCGCTGCTCATCAGGTTGAGGTAGCTTGAACCCAGATGGCTCAATACCCGCCACTGGAAGTGATCTTCCGCCGGGGGATAAGACGGCAGCGTCGGCTTGCAGAGATTGCGCACTTTCAGCGGCGTCTGTAACACTGCTTCGCAGCGGTCCAACAGCGTGCTCTGTAATGCTTTGCGCGGTAGCTGGCCATTGGTGCCGGTAATTTTCAGCGACACCGCCTCACGAGTGAATAGTCTGTCCGCTTCCCACTGCTGGCCGCCGAGGATAAGCCAGGTATCGTGCAGCCCGGTCACCCCCCGTTTCACCCGGGTATGGAAGTAGCGTTCCGGCGCATGACGTCGCTGCATCCCGCCGCGATGGCGAAAACTGGTAAAAGGAACATAGGTGGCATCGGATGTCCGTTGCGAACCGGTCACAGCGTCCACGGAGTAAATTTCGGTGTGCCCATCCTGCAAGCGGCGCGGGCGCAGCATATACTCACTTTCCAGCCCATTGATGGTTAACGGGTCAGCTTCCAGCGAGAACAGGTTAATCACCGGTACACAATGCAGGTTAAGCGCGTCATCCCTGACCGGCAGATCACTTTGCCACTGACAATCAAACACCACTTCGATATCAAACCAGGCAATACCCGCCGGCAGCGTCACGGTTTCCAGCCCGTTCAGATGCACGAACATAAACTTCTCGCGGAAAGTGAAATATTCCAGTAATAGCTGATAACCGCTGAAGGCGCTGTCGCCTTTGGGCCACAGCAAATCTTGGTCTGCAAAGCCACCGGGCGAAAACCAGCCATCCAGTTTTATCCGATCAACCTGATTGGGCAGCCGCAAATAGAGCGCGGCCTGCCGCCGGGTCAGGGCCAGATGTAACGCACTGCTGACCGCCGCCTCTCCCGCCAGATAAAAACACAAGCGACGTAAGTCCACCTGCGACCAGTCAGCTTGTGGGCTGCAGGCCAGTCGCAGGCGCAGCACCGAACGGCCGTCTGGTTCGGTCGCCATCACCACGGTTGAGACGGCGAGCGGGTTGAGTACCATATCGCGGGTAGTTCGGTACTGGCAGACGGTATTCTTCGGCCCAATCGGGCGGGAATAGATTTCCATGCCTTCGGGCACGATTTCAGCCATTTTCATCGCCGGAACATCCGGGGTCAGCGCCACCACCGACAGCGAGGGAATGGTGCGTAGATAGTGCGGCCACAACATGCTCACCAGCCCTTCGGTGAACTCCGGCAGGTCGTCATCAATTTTTTCGCGCAGCCGCCCCATGGAAAAGGCAAAACCTTCAAACAGACGTTCGACGTAAGGGTCAGGCGTACCGGGTTTATCCAGATCTAACATCGCTGCCCGGTCAGGGTGAGTTTGGGCAAACTCTTTAGCTGCATCGCGCAGATAGCGCATTTCGGCGTCGTAATAACGCAGGGTAAGGTCTTTCATGGTTTTCTTTTTATCAGGATAGGGTTATCGATTAACCACACAGCACCGCAGCCCGGGCCGGGTCGAGGGCCACTAATCCGGCGAGCAGGTTTTCCATCTCGCCATGCAAGCGTGATTTGTCCGACTCGGTTCGGCTGGCTTTCATGCGCAGCAATTTCAGGCGACGGGCTTTCACTTCAAACAGCAATTCAGGCTCCCATTGGGTCAGCGTCATCTGGGTCGCGTTCCCCTCCAGCTCACCCAGCAAATGCAATGCCATGTCGTTTTTTCCGTACTGCTCGGCGACCCGCGCCATCAGCAGGCGGATTAGCCACTGATGGCGTGGCGTGCGGGCACCCGGGCGGTTTTGCAGCCAGTTCAGTGCCGCTTCCACGCCTTCGCTGTCGGCTTGCGCCAGCGCTTCCGGTTCCAGTTGCAAAATATCGTCATCCCCGGCCGTACTGGCGGAGGCTGCCGGTTCACTGCCCCAACTTTCTGCTGCCATCACCTGCTGGGTTATCCAGTTTTGCGTCACTGCGTCGGCGAACGGGGTGCCGTCATTAAACGCCAGTGCTTCAAGCCCCGGCAGGCGGGTCAGCAGACCATTTAAATCTTGCTGAATGATGTCAGCCCAGCGCTCATGCAGCCCGCCTGTTTTGGTCAATGCCTGATGGGTATACCACTGGAGATCCAGCCACAGGTGATTAACGCCCTGTGCAAATAGGATGTCGGCTTGTTCCAACAATTCCAGCCAGCTTTGTTGCAGATAAAGACGTTTCAGCAGGGCGCGGTTCTCCGGTTTGGGTGGGGCCAGACGGGTACATCCGTCAGTTGCCAGCGGCGGCAGTTCATGCAGGGTGTCCAGACGAATGCTTTTCATCAGATGATGCCCCGACAGCCAGCCGTTCGGCTGGTCGCGCAAAAAAACCGCCAGCAGTTTTGCCTGATCGAGCAAATCACGCCCGGAGCTGACTGCTTTCAACGCAGGAGCATCAGGCGCAGAGTGACGAGGGAGACTGCTGTTTTGTGGGATAACGGCATCAGGGCCGCCGGACTGCATTAGCCGGTTTTCTAATGCCACATACAGGCTAGCGAACTGAGGGCGGATGGACGCATCCCAGCCGCCAACACTTTCCTCGGTTAACACCAACGCGCCCACAATGCGTTCAAAGTCAGCTTTTGTGACTTCCGGGTACAGTGACAGGCTATCCAGCACCCGGCTACCTGCCAACCATTCCAGTGCCAGTTTGCGGCTGTTGCCACGTTGTGGATGCAGTGCATCACCAAAACGTTGGACCAACCCGGCCAGCAGAGCCAGGCCATCCGCCAGCCCACTTTCGCCATCGATGTGCAGTCGCGCCCAGATATAATAGGTCGCGACGCGCACATCTTTGCACGCACCGGTCAGCAGCTTCTCCGCCAGTGCACAGACCAAACCAGTATCTGCGCCGGACAGTTTGTTGACCTCTTCACGCATCTGCTGGAAATCATCGTCATAACCGGGGTCATCACCCACCGGTGAATCCGGGGCAATGGGGACCAGCCATTTTTCCCAGAGCGAAATCTGCTGCTGGACCTGCTGCGAAAGTGCCTGCTGTTCGGCATGGCAGGCGCTGAGTAAGCTGTGCAACGTAGCCATCAGTATCCCTCTTCTGTTGCGGTATCCGTTTTCTGAGCGCCACCGGTGGCATCCACACTGAATATTTGCGTCGGTAAGACGAAGTTACGCAGTTTCAGTAACGCCAGTGGGCCTTCTCCAGCTTCAGTGCGTAAGGTGTAGTTCAGCGGCCTGCCATCAGGCGCTTTCCAGCTAAGATTAAAGCTGCTGTTCACTCCCTGATACGGGGTAACCTGCGCCTTATCCAGTAATCGGATCCACCCCCAGGCACCGGGGAGATCGGCAAATTGTCGAGTACCGGCTTGGGTGCTTATCCAGCTCAGACTGGCCCCCGGCGCTTCGGTGTCATGGGGCCAAGTAAAACGCTTCCAGACCGGCAACTGGTTGTAATAGCTCAGTTTCTGGCTGTCGATCACCAGATCGGTTTGCATCACGTCTTTGGCGGTACCGGGGCGCAGTTCAAAGCGTATTCCCGCTTCACCGTTGGCAAACACCACATCAGACAGATAGCTCAGTTGATCCACGGCTTTTAGGAACGCCGGATTAAACGTCAGCCCCTGAGCATTGATGCTGTCTGGCACCCAATGGCTGCCCTCTTTGTGCAGCACGCCGTTCAGCCGGGTTTGCAGGAAGCGGGCGATACGGCCGCTGTCGCTGTTGAGGTAACGCGCCAGCAGCGGGAGTGACACTTCACTGCTGGTATCTTTTAGCGGATAACGTCCACCGAAAGTACTGTTCCAGTCATCGACAATCGACGCCTGCCACTGGGCATTCAGGCTTTGGGCGGCGGGGGTTAAGACCTGCTGCCACGCCTGTTCCATCGGCTGGACAAACACCGTCTGGCCAAATCCACTCCACTCCTGACCGAGGCTGGCGGCCACCAGACTGCCATAATCACGGGTTTCGGTCAGATCGACCGCTTTGCCCTGAAATACCGTCTGAGCAAGGGTCTGGGTCATGGCCTGAGGATCGGCAGCATTCACCACCTGCTGAAGTTTAAGGCGTACTTGGGTAACACGGGTCAGGAAGGTTTGCAGACTGAGGTGGGTATTGCCCTGTCCGCCGGCCTTGCCGTCCATCAGCGCCAGTACCGGACCAAAAGTGGCATCCAGCGGCCCCTGTGCACCCGCTTGCTGATCAATAGCGGGCTGCTCATCGCGGTTTAACAGATTTTTGGCCGATTTGACCAGCGAATCAGACAACGCCTCACCGGTTTGCCCGGTTTTCCCCTGTACGCTCAGGGTGTTCATTAGCGCCACCAGCGGGGACTGACGCACGTCTGCCATCAGGGTGAGTTGGTCGATGGAGTCCGATAACGTCTGTGCTTGCTGCCAGTGCAGGCTATTGAGAAAGTCCAACCAACTGGTAGAGAAATCAGCGAAATAGCGCGCCTTCAGACGTGCCTGCAGGGCTTCGGGAGAATCCTGCTGCAATGCGGTATTTTTACTGTCACTCAGTACCCAGTCCATCTCTTCCCGACGCTCACTGGCCACTTTTTCAATCGCCGGTTTTACTGCGTCATCCCAGGCTTTACGGGTGAACATGCCCGGCACCACGGCATCGGTGGTAAAAATCCGTTCAGCATCGGTATCACCGGTCATATCAGACAGGCGCAGATCAGCATACTGATGCGCCACCTGAGCCAGCATCTTCTGATAGAGCGAAGATTCACTGTTACGGGCACCCATCTGACTGATCAACCGGGTACGTACCTGACTGACCAGATTTTCATCCAGTTTCAGACGCCAGGCCGAGTGCAGGGCAAGATTACGGGCATAAAAATCCAGTAGAGCGGGACCGCTGCCCTGCCAGAGGCTGTCCGGCACACCACTGCGCTGTGGCCAGTCATGAAGCAGCGTGGTGCTAAACCATGGCGCATCCATTTTCTCCGGACGCGCCAGCATCAGATAGAGTTTTAACTGCTCATAAGCGGGTTTTACCAGCGTGTCGCGCAACGGAGAGTCAGGGGGGAGCTGCGCCATGGTGCTGAGTTGTTCTTCAAGGTGACGGGCGGCGGCATCACGCAGCAGAGGGGTGGCGCTGGCCCAATAATGTGGCCAGAGTGCGGCCAGCAAAGCATCGTTCTGGCTCAGACCAAATCGGCTGTACCAGGGTGCGCCCTGTTGCTGGCGATACTGCAATCTGCCTAACGTGTGTTGCAGATCCAGTTGCGCTTGCAGACGCGCCGGCAGCGGTTGCTGCACGTTAGCCGCCCATTTGGCCTGAGATTCACTGGCATTAATCGTGTCTCGGTTGACCAGGAATGACATCACCATGCCCACGCCCCACAACACCATGATGCCCGCCAGCACCATCGCCAGCGTTTTACGCCAGGCAAACCCCAGCTTTTTCGCGGCTAAGCCTGCGGGCAATAATGGCAGTGAATCAATCAACACATCCCAGCGGTTATCCTTGCCCCAGTGGTGCTTCACGCTGCGTTTTGCATCGACGGACGCCGGGCTGAAGATAACCCCCGCCAACGGTGAAGGGCGATAGGGGTTCAGCAGCGTAGTCAGCGGGCCGGCGACAGAATCTGGCTGGCGCGCTAACTGATCGGCCAGTTGCAACAAAAACGGGTGCTGGGTGTTGCTACTAATCTGCTGCGTACCCTGCTCAATCAGCGACGGCAGCAACCCGGCAAGCTGTGTACTCAGTTCGCCAGCGTTACACCCCGCTGGCAGTAAACAGCCGACGGATTGGGTGATGCGATCGGCCCCGTCATCGGCATGCAGTGACCAGACATACAGCGGCAGCCGCCAGCCGAGCAGCTCAAAACGTGCCGCGAACGCCTGCGCCACGCTGTCCATCATACCAGCGGTGAGGGTTGTTTTAGACTCTTGCTGACCAAGCGTAGTACGTTGAGCCAAGGCTGAGGTCACCCAGACCACCCCATCTAGCGGGCGGCGGCGCAATTTACGTAAAGCACTCAGCCATGCGCTATCAGCCTGCGCGCCCAGATCGCCGCCCCACAACAGCACAGTGCCACTGTCTTCCTGCCAATATTGCGACGTCAGGCCAGGGGTGAGCTGTTCAACCTCCGCCGCACTGCCGGTGAGTAACAGAATGCGCACTTTGCGGGGCCAGAAGCGGCCGTAGGTATGGTGCAGGGCTTGTTGTAATTCAGTGACCGTGACATGACGGGGCGGTGTTTGGAGCAGCCGGTCTTCGCTGCCTGGCAATGCACGACTCTGCTGCGCCTTCCTACGGTGGAATTTTTCCTGAACGCTGCGAGCCATCACTGGAGAATAGCGTAGGAGAACCAGCACTATGCAAATGATAGTCAACGCCAGTATCTGCTTTCCTGGAGTATCAATCCCAGCCAGTCGGCCATAGCGTATAATCAACCACCCAATGGCGGTGATCACGGCTAGCACGATACCCACTCGTCCCAGACGACCGAACAGACTACCTGATGTGTTCATCTTCATTTCCTGATGTGACAGTACTGATAAAATGCTCTTCTCCTGAGGAGAACAGTGTTAACAATGACTCTTTCCGGAGACTGACAAGTTCTACAGCCAGCGCGGCCAAAATCCAGGGTGCCAACGGTCCCGGAACACCACACCATTTTTCCAGCATCCCTCTGTCGGCGGGTTGCCAGACGGCACCGTGCGCAGCGCCGACGGTCATCAATGGTGCGGAAAATGTTTCCCAGAACAAAGAATCGCCGAGCACACGGGCGGTGCCGCTGGCCGCAGTCTGAGTTGCCAAAAACAAGCTGATATCCTGCTCGAACGCGGCCATATCCAGAGGCATAGGTCGCAGCAGACGAGCCAAATGCGGCAGATGATATTTCTGCGCCACGTCATCACTGGTCAACAGCAATGCCCCCAGCCCATCGGAATATGTCTCACCGCCACACAACTGCATCACCAGGATCAGATCGACGGTCAATACTGACTGTTTCAACCGTTCTTCCACATGATTCAGGGACAAGGTATCCGTGACGGTGATGTCATTCGGAACCCTTCGCTCAGGAAATAACGTTGACCAGACCGTAGAAAAGGTTTCGACAAGGCAACCCGTGGGTAAATCAGTCACAATAGTGACACTTAGGGGGAGATCTTGCGGCAGATCCTGTAGCGCTTTCTGTACGCCACTCAAACAGTATTTAACTGGCGTGCTAGTGTCTGATATCCGCCGGGTCAGCGTGCCTCGGGAAGGAAGACTGTCACCCGTAGCCCCCAGAATAGCGTCTGCGGTTACGCCGTCCGGTAACAGAATGCCGCTTCCCAGAATAGCGAGATGACGCTCCGCCCAAACTTCCCATTGTTTCTGACCAAGATCGGCCTCTTTTTGCAGGAACGCATGTTCATCCACTTCTCGTCCCCACAGCCAGCCTCGCAGGCAGAACAGAAACAACCAGATACCCAGTGGGGTCAGTGAAATCCACCAGATATTGAATTCAGAAAGTGTCTTTACCGTTCCTGAGGCATGAAGGATAAACAACAGTACGCCCACGATCATCATCATGGCCCCTGCCAGCAGCCACCGTATCAGTGAAGGTGGCGGTGACAGTTCCGAGGTTAATGCTTTAGTTCGTTCCCAGCCCATTGATTATCCTATCGTGCTGTTTGACGCACTGGAGATCACCTGACAACCGCACTGGCATTTGCAGCCATCACTAACGACGGCACGGCCTCCAAAGGTTCGTTGTGGCATACCTTCAACGATCGGGTTTGTACCGTGCCCTTCAACAGGGCAGCTCACCATATCGCCTACTAATGCGGCCTTCTTGCCATACACCGTAATTGTGGAAGAGGCGGAAATAACTGAACCGCCATGTGTTGTTTTATCACCGAGTAAAACGAGTCCTCTGGACATAGTTAATTTCCAGGTAAATTAAATTTTTTAAATAGAATGGCGTTTAACTTTTATTTCATTCAGCCAGTTAAAACAAAAAAGGAATGATATTTTGTGGATACAATATTTTTAATGAAACATACCTCATAGATGATTTCAACTTTTCCCTCCGTGATATATAAGAAGCAGGCAGTCCTATGTGTGGATTTTTTAATAACTATTTCATTGAGAGCATTTTTTTCATAATCAGGTACTCTCGTGCGTTCATGTCAAATTGTTCCATCAGGATAGATTATTGTCATATTTGCAGGTTCATCTTTTTTTTGAATTTTCAAGCTTTACAACCTGTTGAATATGTAATGTAGGTTCAATAATTATATTTTTAGTATTGTAAACTCTGTAATGTCTGCTCCACTTTTCGTTTTTTACATTCCCTCCAAACATCTCAATAGAGGTTTCGTTAAATGTATGGTTGATATATATCATGGGGAAAAAATCGGTATTTATATTAAGATTACCGCGTACATCTTTCTTTAGTCCTGGCAATCCTCCTCCGCTATAAAATTCATCATCAAAAGCAAATACATAGCTTGTAGACGTTATATCTTTCCCTTTTGTCAGGGAGGTATTATTAATAAGTTGTAGATCAACTCTGACAGTACTCAGTTTCCATTCGCACTTTCCACCGCCATCTAAAGCAATACGAGCCTCCCAGATATCACCTCTTCCTTGCTGCGTCATCCTTTCGACTCGAGGGTTAAACCCCCGTTCTTTACGGATATGTGATTCAGTGGTGCTGTCATAATCCTCTCGCTGGCATTTGTCCGAGCGGTACAGAACATCCATGGGTGTGACTTCCGTTTGCGGTGGCAACTTAACGGTCACGGTCACCCACTCGGAACTGGCAGGAGGGTTAAGGGTATAATCCGGCCGACTGGTGCAACCGCTCAGAGGAAGTATTAGTGCTAACAGACTAAGGCAATTAGATAATTTCAATTTCATCCTCCGTGATATATAAGAAGCGGGCAGCCCTATGTGTATATTTTTTAATAACTATTTCATTGAGAGCAATTTTTCATAATCAGGGATAATCGTACGTTCATGTGCAATTTTTCCATTTGGATAAGTTATCGTCATTCCTGCAGGTTCGCTTTTGCTTTTGGGACTTTCAAGTACAACAACTTTATTCATATACACAACAGGTTCTATAAATATATTTTTAGTACCATAACTCCTGTAATGCCTACTCCATTTTTTATATTCCACATCGCCGCCGAATAACTTCAATGTTTGCTTATTAAGTAGGTTATTAATAAATATCATAGGAAATAATTCTGTCTTTAAGTGTAAGTCACCATGGACTTCTTTTTTTCTGCCTGAGCCTTCTCCTCCGCCATACGCCTCATCATCGAAACCAAATACATAACTCGCTGGAATAATATTTTTCCCTGATGTCAGCGGTATATTTTTTACAGGTTGAATATCAACTCTGATGGCACTGAGTTTCCATTCACACATACCACCACCATCAAGAGCAATACGGTTTTGCCAGATATCGCTTCCTCCCTGCCTTATCATGCTTATGACCTGGGGATTCTTACCTCTATCCATACTGACATGAGATTCTATTTTTTCATCGTAGACCTCTCGCTGGCATTTGTCCGAGCGGTACAGGACATACATGGGCGTGACTTCCGTTTGCGATGGCAACTTAACGGTCACGGTCACCCACTCAGAACTGGCAGGAGGGTTGAGGGTATAATCCGGCCGATTGGCACAACCGCTCAGAGGAAGTATTAGTGCGAATAGACTAAGGAAATTAGATAATTTCAATTTCATCCTCCGTGATATATAAGAAGCGGGCAGCCCTATGTGTATATTTTTTAATAACTACTTCATTGAGAGCAATTTTTCATAATCTGGATTGACATGAGGAATCTCCTCTTTACTGCCGTCAGGGTAGGTCGCAGTAATATTTCCCGGTGGAGATACGGGACTTTCAAGCACAACAATCTTATTTATATGCAGATTAGGCTCTATAAATATCTTTTTCCCATTGTAAATTCTGTAATGCCGGCTCAATTGCTCATACCTCACATCTCCTCCGAATAATTTCAAAGTGGTTTTATTGAAAGCATGATTAATAAATACCAGAGGGAATAAATCTGTTTTAAAAAGTAGATCACCATTAGTGTTTTTTACCTTTCCGGCATCGAACCCACTGCCATAACCATCGTTATCAAAATCGAAAACATAATTTGTTTCGATAATACTTTTACCCTGAGCCAAAGAATTGCTACTTGCTAACTTAATTCCAACTCTGATTGCACTGAGTTTCCATTCACACCTACCACCGCCGTCTAGAGCAATACGAGCCTCCCAGATATCACCTCTTCCTTGCTGCGTCATCCTTTCGACTCGAGGGTTAAACCCCCGTTCTTTACGGATATGTGATTCAGTGGTGCTGTCATAATCCTCTCGCTGGCATTTGTCCGAGCGGTACAGGACATCCATGGGCGTGACTTCCGTTTGCGGTGGAAGCTTAACGGTTACGGTCACCCACTCAGAACTGGCAGGAGGGTTGAGGGTATAATCCGGCCGACTGGCACAACCGCTCAGAGGAAGTATTAGTGCTAACAGACTAAGGCAATTAGATAATTTCAACTTCTTCTCCCACAACGGATTTAAAACGAATAAGTGCATTCTCACCACCAGGTGTCTTCTTAGTGATATCCAGTGCGCTACCTAACATTTTCTGTAGAGCCAGAAACATCCGGTTACGTGTCAACTCTTCCACAGGCGTACTGTCGACATACTGATTCATTTGTAGTTGAAACGCATCTCGCCTGGTCTTACGCTGCATTGCCAACTCTGGCCAAGCAGACTCCAGTAGCTGGTTATTAAGAAATGGCAGATATTCACTTGCCATCGAATGACGCATGGGGTTCGTCATATGGTCAAACTTAGGGTTAGTATTCCGCGGGAAAATTCGCTGCATATCCTCTCCGGGGTATTCACGAACAAACGCTTCCTGCGCTTCTTTGGCCTCTACATTCTCCGTTTCTGACAGAGAAGGTACCAGGAATAACTTGGCCTTACGTGGCAGACTGTAGCTAAGGCGGCGGCAGGTATTTGGGTTCATCATCACCTGGCATTCTTCAGATGAGTGGGTCTGAGTTGTGCGGAAGAACACCACCGGCTTTCCGTGGTGCCAGTAATGTTCCCCAACGTAAGCACCGACCATCTGAGTGGGCAGTTCCGCAAGCAGCGTCCAGAAAAAACCCAACGTGCTACCGAGAGGGCCAAATTTCCCATACAGCCAGTTATCCATATCCGCATCAAACGGCACGCTAGTAATGGTGTCGGTATCATTAACATGCCGGTAGTGCGTTATTTGATACAAACTCCCCACCGCATCAGCGGTAAAGGTCCGCGGCATACCGTAGGTATAAAGAAGAGGCTCTATAGCCTTCATTTCGGCAGCATAAGTCAATCCCAGCGCACCACCAAGGCTGTGACCACAGATAAATAATTTCTTTCCTTTGGCTAAAGACTCTTCAATCGCATTGAATTTAGTGTCGAATGTCTGTTTTGCCAGCTTGTAGGCCTCAAGGAAACCACCATGAATGCATCCTGCTTTTGCCAGTTCAGTAGGGCAGGATTGAGGTGAAAATGCCCCATCAGTTAACCAGTCGGGAACCTCTTGTGTACCGCGCCAGGCAACGACCAAATGTTCTGCGCACTCCACGTAAAAAAATTGAGTACTGTCAAGCAGAGGCTTGGATGACCCTGGAGTATTCACACTTTTAGAGTCCAAAAATTCGGCAGTGATATAGCGTTGGCTGAATGGCACATCTATAGCAAGTGCGTACGGATATGCAGGTGACTCTTCATGTCTTGGCGTAGTGGACAAGTCCAGACATTTTTCAAGGAAAAAAGATTCTACGATACGTTTTTCCGCATAAGCCATATTAGCCATTAAGCCAAGGTTATAGCCGTTAGCCAGGGAATAATCTTTTGTATTATGCAGTGCCAGCACCCACGCCCTAAACGGACAAATTTCAATAACGTACCGCTTCTCAAGATGTTCTCGGCCAATCTCCAGGCCTTTCAGCGACTTGTCCGGCGGAAAATGAAACCGGGGTAGTGTTTTTCCTGTCCACTCTTTAATTTCCGGCGCACGGTCACAAAGCTCTCCAATCGTGGCGTAATGGTACACATATCCTTGCTGCTCTGAGCTTATCTGCACATTTGAGCGCCAATCGGAATTGTCTTTCTTATTGACTGTTTGCCTACTACGGGGATTGCGGGTAATACCCAGCGGGCGCGTCTCCATTTCGTCCGCCAGCTTCTGGGCATCTATTGTCAGGGTCAGGTCAAGCCAGTGAAGTTGATCTATTCTGATGAGCCCATTACTGTCGCTTTGGCCTTCATTACTGCTCGAATGTTTACACCGGGTTGCATCGTTTTCAACTTTGTAAGGCATGCCAGCAACGGGTTTACCAAGCTCGTCAACGAGCTGAATTTCCACCCAATATTTTTTTTGCTTGCCGGTAAACGCATCCGGGCTCTTAGGGCATATTGAAGTAAATGCCGTTGAATTAGTCATTATAAATTCCCTTTATTGAGCATTCTCAGCCGTTCTCGTCAAAGCAAAAGAACCAAATTTCAGTAATTCAGAGATAATAAGGACAGCGATTAAAAGTAAGATGCCGTTGGCATGCAGTTGTTTTAACAGCCAGGGGGCGAATGAAAGTGAGGGAACAACTAATAATAAACGGAGTGGGATCTGTGCGAAAACCAATAAGCGAACCCTTCCCCAGCCGACAAGAAGTAATACAGCAGAAAATATGATGGAAATAGTTAATAAGAGCGATAGCGTAAACATCACAAGCGCTGACATTCCCTGTTGAGGAAGTAATTGGCTGAAACTGGCAATATCATCAATGAGTGGAATGCGGCCCTGCTCAACATTAAGCCAGATAAATCTAACAATATAAAAAACATCCAGCACACCCCAAAATAAACATACTTTCCTGAAATTCAATTTCATGTTCAGTCCTTTTTCTCATACACGTCATCAGCAACTACAGGCATCCAGTGCCACGATTTTCCACCAACAGCCCAACCATCATCTCCCTCCAGGAATGTTTGCGTAATCTTTCTTTGCGCACCATAGCGATGAATAGCCGAAGTATTCGTTATCTCTTCTGTCGCATTAGAAGGCAAAGATCGCCATTCCTGGATTTTATCCCTCTTCGTGTTCATGTAGTCTTTTCCATCAGAGCCAAACACTCGCCCTTCATCGCCCATTGATGTCAGTCGATTGATGGCCATAATTGCCGTATTTTTTAACCCATGGTAATCATGATCTAACGTGATCCAGAATCCGGGACCTTCTGCGGGCAATTCATCGGGGAAATCTATCTGAACACTAGTTGGCATTGCAGTATTGATTGGCGGGGTTTTACCTGCAGCATCAGAGACACCTTCAAACACATCACCCTCCCCTGTGATGACCTTGTATCGAGTAAAAGGTTTTATCTCGCCTGACTCTGGATCTTTCAGAGTAAAGTTCTCTTTATAACCTTTTGGGAAAATGACTGGCGGAGTTTCCAGTGTCGCGGGCCCTGTCTGGTCAACGTTTGCTGCTTTAAGCAATATATTCCCTGGGCAGCCCAGTTCGATGCTTCCGCCACTGAGTTTTATATACGCCCCACCACAACTGAGGATCAGCTCCTTACTGGCATTAACCTGCACGCTGCCTTCTGAACTACTGATAGTGACATCTTGCAACGCAGATGCATTAAGCACATCGCCCTGAGCTTGAATATCAACCTTTCCATTTCCGGCGAATAGTTGCATTCCAGCCTCCTGAGCAAACAGACTGACGGTATCACTGGCAGCCACGGTAAATGACCTGCCAGCACTGATATCCGTATTTTTGCCTGACATAAAACCAATACTTTCACCACCGGACGCTAGACGAATCGCTTTCGCGCTGACAATACCAATGCCTTCCGGTGCATGCGCCAATATTCCGGCCTCACTCAGTCCCTCTAGTGCGTTGTTCAGTTGTAACTGACTGTCTGTTTCCCCCGGAGTAGCTTGTGCCGCCTGAGCTGCTTTGTTCAGGCTTTTTGCCAGTGACAACGCCTGCTCCAACTGCCGGATAGCCTCCTGCATATCGAGCATCTGCCCCTGCGTATGAGGCTGTTTATCCGCACTGATAAATACCCCTTTGCCCCCCCGTACCGCTACCCAATCATCCGTTCGCAACTCGGCACCCTCACCACGAAGGACTCGCTGAGCATCCACGTTGTGCCCGAGGTTCAACTGGGTCTTGCCGCCGTACTCGGTACTCAGCTTGATGTGCTCTTCGCCGCGCTTGTCTTCCATACGCAGCTTGTTGAAAGCAGGCGTGCGGATCACGTTGCGGGTATTATTTTTCTCGGTGACATGGTCGGTATGACGCGAATCGTGCAGGGCATGGGCGATATACGGGCGGTCTGGATCACCGTCATGGAAGGCTATCGCTACCTCGGTGCCTTGTATCAGCGGGAAGTGGATACCGTACACATCGCCACCGTAAGGTTTGGCGAGTCGCACTGGCATACTCTCCTGCCCCTGTGCCTTATCGTCCTGGTCTGCATCAAATTTCACCCGATATAGTCCGGAGGTATCCTGCCAGGCATAAATATCGTTCGACTTCGCACTGGTCACGCGTGCCATCATGGTGCCGCTGACTTTTGGACGTGGAAGCAATGCCGGACGCCAGCACAGGGTTTCACTGTAGGGGACGGCTGCGATAGTGACTTTCAGTGCATCTTTACGGCTGGCGCTGAACCCAGTGCGTACCACGACCATCGGTTGTGTCAACAGCTCCGGCAGCGAGGACGGGATTGATGTGTCGGTTACCGTCAGCACCTGAGCAGGACGCAATGTGGGATCGGTACTGAAGCCGGTGATCAGCGTTTGTGCTGATAAAAAACGTTCATGGTCAAGGCGGGCAAGGAAGTTACCGGTTTCCGCTGTAGGGTCGATTTTATCGCCGGTATCCAGATGGCGCGGTTTGTAGTGATACACGTCGCCATAGGTCGTTCCTTCACCGTCGCCGCGCGTCATGTCTGCTCGGGTGGACTGCAACACTTTCTGCGCTTCACGGTAGTTGTAATCTTTGGCAGTAACGCTGGCTTGCACCACACTGTGCCGCACACTCAGCCCCCAGACCGAATCCATTCCACTGCCACTCATCCCTGACGGGCTATTCAGCGGCAAGGATTTACCAAACTCATAGGCACTCTGCTTATCGACAAAATGCACCACTTCGGTCTGGGTGTCCGGCTGCAGGGTAAAGAAGTAAAATATCCCCATCTCGGAGAGCAACCGCTCAATAAATTTAAGGTCTGTCTCTTGATACTGGTTTATTTGCTCACGTTTTGGGTAGGTCTGTTTCAGGACAAACTCATATTCCCAGTCCTTGAAACCATGTTCCTGAAGTATCTGCCCGACAACTTCAGGTACCGATTTATTGACAAAAAAACGGTGCGTACGGAATTGTTTATTTAGCCGAGCGAGGAAAGGCTCTACAATAATTTCGTACTTAACCTGATCACGTGAACCTGATATTCGTCTAAAATGTGTAATTACACCGTGTACCACTTTTCCCGTCATCGGGTTGAGCAAATCCCCCATACCCATGTTTAATGTAGCTGGTTTATTCAAAAATAATTCAGCGGTGAGATCGGGGTGAAGAGAGGTAAATTTAATTGTGTAATGATACAAAACACTTATTTGCTCAAGGCCATTAAAGTCCTCAACATCCAGCGGGTAAGAGCAGGACGGAATATTTAGGCTGTAGCGATTAAGCGTTGCTCCAGTCAGTTCGGATAAAAGATTCATTTTCGGTTTCCTGCCCCTATATTTTCACTATGCTGTAGAACTAATAAAGATTAGGTGATTGAGCGTTATTAGTAGTAATCATCCCATTTCCTTTGAATGTTAGGGTAAGTAATGCGGAAAATTAAATATCCTAAGATGGCCAATAAACATGCTCCTCCCCCCCAGTAAAATCTATCATCACTGCTTGATAGAAAAAAAAACCAAAGAGAAGAGAGTACGCCAACCATTGTTATGGTAGAACCAACTGCACAAACAATATTTGACATCAAAATTATTACTATTCTTTTTATATTCATGAGTAGTTTATACTTTCAAGTGGTTAGTGATTATCAAACTCATTTTGGATTTTATTTAATCCAAATCTAAAGGCTAAGAACCCAATATAAGCTTGGAGTAAGCAATATAAGCCCCAAAGTATTCGATAATTATCATCAGAAAAAATAAAAAACCACACGCCCCAACCTATACCTGTTGAACCTAAACCTAATCCTAGCCAACGCACAGTCATGGATAGTGCGATAAGGGCCTTTTTCTTCAAGTTATTAGACCACCAAAAAAGTATTCACAAATTTTATTAAACTCTTCCGGAGAGCGGTCATCGACTTCGCATGCTTTTTCGAATGGCTTTACCGTATCTTCAACAAGAAAATAAAGAAGGTCCAAATCACCCAACCCTCTCAATTTATAGTACATCATAGGGCTCCTTTCCCTTAGATATCTGGATGTGTAGATTGCTCTGGAGGTTTCTGCACCGACAGAGATCAATGCACCGATTGCAGTTCCTGATAAAAGTGCAGCCACAGCACGAGTTGCAATTACGTTACCAAGATTGACTCCCGTCAATTGGGAAAATAAAATCTTTCCTATTGAACTCCCAGCAATATTTTTTACGAGGTTAGTTATATCGATGCGTGAGGAGAAGTCATTCATAAAGATGCCAATAATTTTCTCAATTACTTCTCTATTAATCGCCCCTGATTTTATTAGTTTTGCTATTCTCATCTTGTCATCAAAATTATCGCTTCGATGATCAGTATCCATAAAATCATAGCCAAGATAGTAAAAACTAACGGGGAATGAAATAAATCCTTTCGCCACGGCACCGAAAAATCCTGAACCATCAACATTAATAGCATCCAGCATATCTCGGGCAATTTCTTTAGCACTGTCCATAATCGTTATCCTTCGCCTCCGTCAAACTCCAAGGTGATCCCTTCGGCTTCATCCCAGCCCAAGGTCAGCGAGGTGGTGCGCTGTTGCTCGCTCATGCGGCTCAGCAGTTGCTGGCTCAGCACCGGTAAAATCTGCTGATTCAGCAAGCTGTCGATGTTGCGCGCCCCGGTGTCCGGCAGCAGGCAGGCGGTGACCAGCTGGTCGTACAGGCTTTCCTCAATCGTGCAGTGCAGGCCGTAATGTTTGTTCAGACGCTTGGCGACTTGTGCCAGTTTCATCTCGACGATGGTACGCAACGCGGTGGCATCCAGTGGCCGGTAGATCAAGGTCTGGAAGCGGGCCAATAGCGCGGGCTGGAAATGGTCGCGCAGGATCGGGCGCAGCAGCTCGTGTAAATCACTGTGCGTCGCTTCCGGTTGTTCATCGAGCAATTGCATCAGATGATCACTGCCTAAATTGGCAGTCATTAGGATCACGCTGTTACGAAAATCAATTTCGCGCCCTTCGCCGTCGCGCATAAAGCCACGGTCAAATACCTGATAGAACAGGTTAATGACATCGGCGTGCGCTTTCTCAACTTCATCGAGCAGCACCACGCTGTACGGGCGCTTGCGCACCGCCTCGGTGAGAATACCGCCCTGACCGTAACCGACATAACCCGGTGGCGAGCCTTTGAGTTGGGAAACAGTGTGCGCTTCCTGATATTCGGACATGTTGATGGTGATCAGCGATTTCTCACCACCGAATAGTGTGTCGGCCAGTGCCAGCGCAGTCTCGGTTTTGCCCACCCCACTGGGGCCAACCAGCAGGAACACCCCCAGCGGGCCATTTTCGGAGGTCAGGCCGGTTTTGGCGGCGCGCAGCCGTTGGGCCATCTCAACCAGCGCCACATCCTGACCGACCACCCGGGTGGCGAGGTGGTTTTCCAGTTGCAACAAATCAGTTTGTTCGTCTTTCAGCAGACTGCTCAGCGGGACGCCGGTCCAGTCAGCGATAACTGTCGCCACCGTGCGCACATCAACATCCAGCGACAGCAGCGGCGCACTGCCCTGAATCTGGCTGAGTTCTTCCTGCAACGCGGCCAGATGTACCGCGTTGGCGATATCCTGACGCGCGTCAATAATCAAGGTGGTCAGCCGCTTCTCTGCTGCATATTGCTGTTCGAGCTGCTGTTGCCCAACCGCCAGCTCGGCGCGGCGTTGGTCAATCTCAGATAAGCGCGTTGAACCGATACTCGGCAGCAGGAGTAAGTCCTGTTCGATGGCCTGTTGCTCCATCGCCAATGCAGCCAGTTCGGCGTTAATTTCCATCAGCGCGACCGGTAGCGTGTCGATGCTCATGCGCACCCGGGCACCGGCGGTATCGAGCAGATCCACCGCTTTATCCGGTAGTTGGCGGCCGGTCAGGAAGCGCCGCGACAAGGTAACCGCCGCAGTGATAGCAGAATCCAGAATATGCACGCCGTGGTGCTGGGCGTAGCGGCCCTTTAAGCCGCGCAGCATCAGGCTGGCTTTGGCGTCGTCCGGCTCGTCAACTTTCACCATCTGGAAGCGGCGCTCCAGTGCGGCATCGCGCTCAAAATACTGCTTGTACTCCGACCAGGTGGTGGCAGCGATGGTGCGCAACTCACCACGCGCCAGTGCCGGTTTGAGCAGGTTGGCCGCATCTGCGCCACCCGCCTGATTACCGGCTCCGATAATGGTATGGGCTTCGTCGATAAACAGCAGCACCGGTGTTGGCGATTGTTGTACCGCCTCGATAACATTTTTCAGCCGCTGCTCGAACTCACCTTTGACCCCCGCCCCGGCTTGCAACAGGCCCAAGTCCAGAGTGCGCAGGCTGACGGTTTTCAGGCTATCCGGCACGTTACCTTCGGCAATGCGCAGCGCCAGCCCTTCAACCAGCGCGGTTTTACCCACACCCGGTTCACCCACCAGAATCGGGTTATTTTTACGGCGGCGCGACAGGATATCCACCATCTGGCGGATCTCGGTGTCGCGACCAAAAATCGGGTCAATCTGCCCGGTTTTCGCTTTAGCAGTCACATCGAGGGTAAATTTATCCAGCGCCGCTTGCAGGGCGTCATTGAGTTGGGGCTGACCGCTGGCAGAGGGGGTGGTCGCTGCCTCATCGATCAGATTGACCGGGCTGTCTGCCAGTGCCGCTGCCTGCTGAACTTCAGGGCGCTCGTCTGATTGGCTGTCCAGCAGCGGTAACAGACGGTGTAACTGGGTGGTACTCAGGCTGAGCAACGGCCAGGCGGCATCGGCGGCCAGTAATGATGGCGAATTTATCAGAGCAGATAACAGATGAACGGAACGCACCGCATCGGCATCTTCCTGTAGCGACGCATCCAGCCAGGCACTTTTGATCAGTTGCTGTAACGCAGCTGACAACTGGGGTTTGCCCTGCACCGTGCGCGGCAAAGTCTCCAGATGGGCCAGTAATCCCTGCCACAGGCTGTCCATGTCCCACTCATAACGCCGGGCAATCACCGTGATATCGCCTTCACCCTGTTCCAGCAGTTTCAACAACCAATGTTCAACGGTGATCTCGGCATGGGCACGGGTCTGACACAGGGTTGCAGCACCGGCCAGTGCCTGCGCGCAATAGGGATTTAACCGACGTAATAAGTGTGCTGAATGCGTTGTCATAAATTCTTCCTTGTATGCGAAACCTTTACAAAACCGGATAAGTAAGCCGGTTTCAGCTGGCGTTATTAATAGCCTGATAAGACTGGCGTCAGGCACGCTACCGCCCATAGCCATAAACCGAGGCCCATAAGGTCATCTGATAAAATGTGTATGCGTTTAGCTGAATACTGATGCGCCGATACTTAGCTAAAAGCACAAAAAGCAGGCGGCGAACCGCCTACTTGCGGGGTTACCCTAAATAATTCGTGTTGCAGGCAGGCGGCAAGTGAACGAATCCCTGGGAGCATAGATAACTATGTGACCAGAGTGAGCGAACGTAGCCAACGCACCTGCGGCGCGAAGAATGACGGGTAATTACGCGGTAGCGCGTTCGTTCCATGAATCGGAATGAATGATGTTGCCGTCTTTGAAGGTCCAGGTGATTTTTTCGTAGCGCAATTCCACCAGTTCCAGGTGATTGTGCTTCTCTTTAGCCGGATCTTTGACGTCGTGCATTTTCGGCGCGACTTTGACCACTTTGACGTTTTCCAGTTTGGTGTTGAAATATTCAACTTCCTGACCAGCGTCATCAATGCGGTACCATTTAAACTCGGCGGTTTTCAGGGTCTGACCGGTGGTCACCGCTTTATACAAATAAGGGGTAGACGCATCGATCTCTTTGGTGAAAACAAATGGGGTATGGATACGGGTACCGGTCAGCTTGCCGGTATTGTTATCCGTTGGGATGTACAGGTTATGGTCCTGTGCCACAATCTCAATGCTGCCTTCACGGCTTTGTACATCAACAGAACCCTTGATGTCCGCACCGCCATCGTCTTTCAGCCACAGATAGACTGGAATTGCCATGTAAAACTCCTTGTTACTTATTGAGTGAGGCCGCGTGTTCCTGCGACCGGTTTACTGTTTCTGGCACCTGACAGGCATCAGCCTGCGGTACCAGACTGATTTCGACACGGCGGTTGAGCGCACGGCCCGCTTCCGTATCGTTAGATTTCAGAGGACGACTCTGGCCATAACCCTGTACGGCAAAGCAGCTTTCCGGAATATCCCCGGTATCGCGCATCCAGTTGCGTACCGATTCCGCCCGCTTAAGCGACAGAGTCTGGTTGGACTTATCATCACCCGTGATATCGGTGTGACCCGCCACCACGATCAGCCAACCCGGTTTGGCTTTAATCCCGACCAGCGCATTGATAAGCACTTTGGTGGAGCCAGGCTTGAGCATTGATTGCCCCACGTCAAACAGTGACAGGCTATCCAGACGGAGGGTTTTGGGCCCCTGAATAATTTGATTAATCACCGGTGGTGGTGGTGGTGGAGACGCCCAGCTATTGATAGCAATGTAAAGCGGAGCCCGCAGTCGCAGCCCCTGATACAATCCCAGCGACAAACGCATGGGTGCACCGCGACGTAACCAGTCATCCAGCAGATGTGCATCCGCCCGTAGTTGCTGTTGGGCCAGAGTTTTAGGCGCTGGAGGCGTGCCAGTGAGCCGGTTATACTGCGACAGATGATCATCAACGCTCTGGACCAGCCGCTGGTTATTGATAAAAGAGGCCAGCAGGGCAAACAGTAAAAATACCCCGCACAGCACGCCAGCCATCTGCCAAACCTGCATCAGGCGGGAGACGCCGCGACGACGTGGCAGATAAGGCAGCAGCACGTCTGGCAACGGCAGACACTCTGGCTCTGGGGTCGCCACCGGGGTCAGCGTGGTTATCCCGCGAATGTGGGTCTGCCACAGATTCTCCTGATCCGCCGCAACCGGGGTAAAGCAGTAGCACCAGGCGCACGGGGTCAGCGCAGGGACATCCCCTTGCCGCTGTGTCAGGATGCTCAGAACCTGTTCATCAAGCCAGGACAGAAGACTCTCCATCCAGAATACCGCGCTCAACCTTTCCTGAACGTTGCGGTCTTGATGCTGGCTCCATTCAACCAGCGGCATGATCCCTGCCCCCGGTTCCTGAACCTGAATACCCTTTTGCCCCGGAGTGACCGTGTACCAGCGCTCTACCTGCTCTGATGAAACCGCTGGCGGTGAAAGCCAAGTGCTTATCCAGACGGGAGGGATCCCCGCAAGCCACCCTTTGCACTGCACGATGGCTCGTTGCCAGGCCCGCACAGATTGTGAAAAATCATCCCGGTCCTGATGCCGCTCCGGCACGATGGCCAGTAACACCGAGATCTGGGCAATCAGTGCCGGGCGTTCCGCCGCCAGATGTTGCGCGAGGATCGGCAGTTGTTCTGGCAGTTGCACGGCCAGATACCAGCCTTGACGGGTTTCTCGAAAAGATGCAGAAGTAGAAAACAGGGCATTGCTATCACCACAAACCAGTACCACCGCGCCCTGAAAACCTTCCGGTGGCAGCGTTGAGTCTGCAATGGACTGGTGAGCCACTTTATTGCGGTTGTGTTTACGCCACTGCAAATAACCGACACCCCCGCTGAGGGTGACAGCCAGCATACTCAATGCTACACGGCTTCCGGTTCCCAACGGCCAGAACCCCAGAATAAGCCACAGCGCCAGGCAGGTACCCAGCAGCAACAGGAGTAACGGTGTTAATCCGCGCATCCGCTAGTGCATCCCGGTCAGTTGAGACACCATGCGCGTCAGTTGGCTGGACAGCGTGAACCACAGAGCGGCCAGTATTACGACGCCCGCGACCCACGAAAACCAATAGGTTTTGCGCCCGGAGCGCAGACGCAGTGAGCGCGAGACCAGCGGAGTTTCCTGCGAAGAAGTAAACGGCGGCACCAGCAGACTCAGCTTACGCACCACATCTTCTCTGCGCTCGTCGCCCTGTTCACGATAGCGACCGGCAAACCCGAGGGTCAATGCACGGTAAAAACAGGTCAGCACTGCCGTGTCTGGGGCGGGTTCCTGCAACACCGTGCGGATCCGCTCCCACAGCTCTTCACCTGCGTTCAGGGTATTGAAGTAGCGCGCCTGAAGTGGGTCTTTCAGCCATTTGCTATAGCCGCTGTCCTGTTTCTGGCGGTTCAGCACGCTTTCATCCAGTAACGCACACTGGGTGTACAGCATATGGTCACAGCTGATGTCGCTGAAACCGGCACGCGACAGCGTCTCGCGTGCGCCATCAATCCACTCACAGGCACGACGATACAAGGCTTCGCCATCTTCAACTTCCTGCCCATTACGCAACTGACTGACCATCAGCCAGCAGGGATAAAAGGCCGCATCAACGACAGAGGTAGTTATTTTGCTCATGAGCGCAGCACCGCAAACAGTTCGAGTTTGATATCACCCAGCGATCCTGGGGTGTAGAAAGCACAGTTACCCGCATCCAGCATGGCCTGCGCCGCTGGCCCCGTGAGATCGAGGGCAAAATACTGATTCTCCAGACGCAGCGGGATAGCCGCCGGAACATGGGACAGCGGTTTCATCGCCACACCGTTCAGCGCCACGTTGACCACATCGGACACATCCTCAACACTGCCCGCTTTACACAACAGCGGGAACTGGGTTTGCAGCAGATGATTGAGGATTGAAGAGCGCACGGAGAGATAGAAATCAGCCCCTTCACGCAGGCGGCTATCGTGCAATGAACCGGTCCAGAATTGGCCCTCGTGAGTCAGTTCAATCGCCACCATACGGGACGGCAGGCTGGCTTCGAGCAAGGCATCAAGTAAGGTGAACAGCGGCGGGAAAACCTGCTCCGGCGCGTCATGTTGATACAGCGGAATGTCTTCGGCTTTATGCTCAAGGGAAAAGGTCAGCAAGCTACCGGCGAGACGGACCAGTTCGCGATAGAACAGTTCGGGATGGCGGGAAGGCGTTTGGTACAGCTCCATCAGTACCGGCTCGGCACTGTTTAACGCATTCAGCAACCAAAACAACGACACATCGGCCACCGCAAAATCGGCCATCCGTTCGTTACTTTCACGCCGCATAGCCATCAGACGACGCCGACGCGCCTGTAGACGGTGGACTAAATCCCCCAGTTCAGTCAGCACCACCTGACTTGCCGCCAGCGACAACATCGGCGGGATAAAACTCTCATCCTGCATCCACTGCCCCTGGGCATTGCGCATCAAGCGCACCACCGGACAGGTCAGATAAGCACTGTTTTCCTGATGAGCAAAACGCAGCGTGACCCCATGGCGCATTATCGCCAGTTCAGTGCGCTCATGACCGGCCAGCTCCTGTACCGTGACCCATTCCTGCTGCCAGCGGCGAGGGCGCGCGCTGTCCTGACCATCATCCAGATTGCCACCATTGGCCGACAGCAACGGTAATGCCAGTACCACATCGACCACATCACGGTCTGACACCGCAGACAAATCACAGGCGGGAGGCAGGTTATCCGCCCGTTCAGAATCAATCAGCGTGCCATCAGGGAAGCGAACCACTAGTCGCAGCGCATTCAGGCGGGAAAGCGCCAACGACCCACGGTCAAATGCCGCATCAATGACCCCCCATGGGGATGCCAATGTCATATGTGCCACGCTGTCTGCCACATAGGCGTCCCAGCGGGCCTGTTGCTGGAATTGTTGTGGGGCCAAAAAGGCCCCGTCGTTCCATAACGGACGATAAATCTTCATGGGTACTTCCTTGCGTACAATCATGCCCAACGTCATTGGTGTTGCAGCTAGACGGCAACTGAACGAATCCCCCAGTCATTGACTAACGTCAATGACTGGGGGAGAGAAGGCAGCCAACACGCTGCAACTTCAAGGACAAAGGGCAATCAGGCTTTCGCCTTCGGCATCTGGGAAACCAATGACAGATTCACGTCCATACCTTCAACCTGGAAGTGCGGCACCGCATACAGCTTCACGCGGAAGAAACCGGGGTTGTCTTCGATATCTTCCACCGTGACTTTTGCATCACGCAGCGGATGGGAAGCCTGCAAGTCATCACCCGGATCAGTCATTTCCGTCACCAGCGTGCGGATCCAGTTATTCAGCTCCAGCTCCAACAGACGGCGGTCTTTGGTGGTGCCGATGTTCTCGCGCTGAATAAGCTTCAGGTAATGGGCAATGCGTGACAGCAAGAAGATGTATGGCAAGCGGGCATTAATACGGCTGTTGGCAGTGGCATCAACGGTGTCATACAGCGCCGGTTTCTGGGCAGAGTTGGCCGAGAAGAAGCACGAGTAATCACGGTTTTTGTAGTACGACAGCGGGATAAAGCCCAGGTTGGCAAACTCAAACTCGCGGGTTTCCGGGATCATCACTTCTGACGGGATTTTCACCTGATTACCGGTACCCAAATCGTACAGGTGAATAGGCAGGTTGGTCACCGCGCCACCGGCCTGCGGGCCACGGATCTGCACACACCAGCCATTTTTGATGAAGCTTTTCACCATGTTGGCAGCAAAGGCAAACGAGGCGTTGGTCCACAGATAACGGTCATGGTCCGGCCCTTTCACCTGCTCTACGTAGTTAAAGCTGCGTACCGGCACCGTGTCCGGGCCGTAAGGCAAGCGCCCCAGCACGCGCGGCATGGTCAGGCCGATATAGCGGGAATCATCTGAGTCGCGGAAGGCTTTCCACTTGATGTATTCGGCACGGTCAAAGTAGTTACCGATATCTTTGATGGCTGCCACTTCTTCCATGTTCTCTTTACCAAAGAACTCTGGACCCACTGAGCCAATAAACGGCATATGGGCTGCTGCCGCGACCTTGGAGATATTGCGCAATAACGCGATATCTTGCGGGCTACGGTCAAACTCGTAGTTGGAGATAGCGGCGGCAATCGGCTCGCCACCGGGGGTGTCGTATTCCTGAATGTAAGTCTGGGTGTAGAGACCGCTTTGCACGATTTCAGGGGCGTCTTCAAAATCCTGCACCAGATGATCTTTACTGATATCCAGCAGTTCGATACGCACATTTTGACGGAAATCGGTTTGATCAATAAGGGATTTCACGCCACGCCACGTGGACTCGACACGTTGAAAATCAGCGTGATGCATCACCGCATCCAACTGGCGACTGATTTGGTCATCCAGTGCCGCAATGTGGCCATCCAGCAAGGTTTTATCCAGCTTTTCCACTTTTTTGGACGATTGCTTCAGCAAATCTAAAAAGACACTGACGGCGGCAGTAACACGCTCATCAGTGGTGGCATCGGCCATGGTATCGTTGTTCTGGAAAGCATCCAGCCCCGTCAATGAGGAGACCGGGCTCAGGTTGATTTTTTCAAATAAAGAGGCATAAACCCCCTGGGCTACGGGACGGTTTTTCTCTAATACGGTCGTCGCAGTACCCTGCGCAGCATTTTCCTGTACAGACATCAGCATATTCCTTTTCTTCTTTCTACAAGCAGCCAATCCGGCGATTAACAGTCTTTGGGGGCCAATGCCGCCAGTTCAGCACGCAGCTCATCGCTCAGTGCTTCGTCTTTAAGGATATTTTCCAGCTCACGGCGGAAAGTGGCGTTGTCCAGCAGATTGGATTTGAGGTCACGCAGCAGATTGCGCATTGCCAGCAAGGCGCGCAGTTGCGGGATTTGACGGGCGACGTTTTCCGGTTCGAAATCTTTCATGTCACGGAAGGTCAAAGCGACAGCAGTATCAGTGTTATCCCCTGCCAGCGTGTCAGGGACTGAGAGTTTCAGGCTCGGTTGGAACTCAGCCAGAACACTGTTAAAATTGTTTTTGTTGATATTGAGTTTTTCACGTTCCGACAGCGGGCGCTGTTCCTGGCCGTTGCTGTAATCACCCATCACCAATAACTTTAAAGGCAACTCCATTTTCTTTTGAGCGCCACCTGTATGCAGGTCAAGCTTAATATTAATGCGTGCTTTAGGTATCTCATTTTGGAAGCTTGAAGAGGACATCGATTTTCCTTATTAGGGGAAGGAAACTTAAGAAATCCACCGCTGAGAAAATGAATAAAAATAATCTACATTACCCTGCACAACATTCACCGCCCACTGATTGACTCAGCGTGCATTAAAGTAAAAGTACTCTTTGTAGATATCCCTATCCATTCATCGGATGGCATGAAACAGTATCAGACAGGTATTTTTCACACGCATTAGCATATCAATTAAATACCGATGCGCGCAGTGTAGAAACATTAGTCATTTAACACCAATTAGTTAAATGTAACAAAAAGTAAAATTTAAAGTTTCAAAAATATCAGAACATCACACTGATGTATAAGACATTTCTTACTATGAAAATGTAACACCTTACGATTAAAGAGATTAATAAACATCATAGAAATTGAACTGAAAGTTTCTGAAACCAATTGTAGGAATATGCCTACAAATATTCCCTTCAATAATGTGATGTTTATTCGGAGATATTTTATAACCAGATAGGATCACAATAAGCTTATCTATTATTACCGTGAATCAGTTAACCTCTAATAACCTAAAAATGACTTATCGATAGACAACGTAATTGTGTATTACAGTGAGTCCACAAAGAGATGTGAGTGACAACTTATGCAAATGAGCCACCCATTAACGTTGGGAAATACATTCGCCAACATTCAATGAGTTGAGGCAGAATATTCTGTTTGAGTATAAATGTACCTAAGAAACAGCTGATAGGGCAGTCAGGTCAAACGGGGCAGCTTTAGGCCAGATGAATAACATTCATGAAAACGTTTAAGTAAGCTGGCGAAATCAGACTCTAAATTGGCAAGGCGCTTGAATGTCAGGCAGCCATTAAGTTAGCTGAGAGTATCGGGTCCGGCAAACCATCTCGATGGCTGCCAATAGTACATTCTGCTAATTGATCCTGTGGGTGAAGCAAAAGACTCACATCATCAAATGAGGGTCCTGCTGACAAAAGTCGGCCAGATGATCAATTAGAGCCCGGACTCTGGCCGGAACATACCGTTGCTGCGACCATACCGCATAAATTTCCCGGGGGGCACCCTGCCATTCCGGTAATACTCTGACCAGTTCGCCGCGCTGGAGTGGGTTATGGCACAAACTCAATGGGCAAAACAGAATCCCTAATCCCGCCAGCGCCGCCTGTAGCGCCAGATAAATGCCATTAACACAAAATTTCCCCTGCGGCTGCCAGCGCACGGTTTCTCCATTCTGGCGGTGTTGCATCACCCAGGTTGATAATGGCGCACTAATTACCAAGTCGCGTAGCCTCAGCTCATCCATAGATTCAGGAATGCCGTTCTTCGCCAGATAATCAGGCGAGGCGACCAACAATATCTCCTTGCTTTGCCCCAGTTTTCGCATATTGAGTAATGAATCCGGCTGAGCACCCACGCGGATCGCCACATCAGCGCCGCTACCAATCAGATCCTGAGTGTAATTGTTCAATTCTAGCTCAAGCCGAACTTCAGGGTACCGCGTCAAAAACGACACCCAGGCGGGAGCCAGATTATCATTGGCTAAATCCGCTGGAGCCAGTATCCGGATCAGGCCACTGATCTGATGCAATGTAACGTCCAGCTTCGCCGTGGCTTGCTGTAAAGAATGCACCAGCGGGCGACACTGTTCGTAATATTGCCAGCCTTCACTCGTCGGTGTCATGCGCCTGGCGCTGCGGTGCAGCAAGCGGCAACCTAAATGCTGCTCTAGCTTCTGTAAGCGGCGCGTCAGCGTAGATGCCGGAATCGCGGCTTTTTCCGCAGCAGCCCGCAAACTTCCCATTTCTACAATGCTCACAAATAGGGCTAATTCATCCAGCATAATTTCATATTCGGAATTTAAGATTGAATTTATCAACCTAGTTTCATTAATCAACCTTGTCTAGAATTTATCACTGGTTGTTCTGAACACATTCTTCCAAGGTCATGTATCTGATCGAGATGTAAAGCTCGCCTGATTATCAATCATCACGTTTATCTCAATAGGAAATACCCATATGCAAAGTTATCGTTTCAAACAGTTTGGCAATATTGAGCACTTAGAACTTCACCAGGAAGATATGCCGATACCTGAGGCCAGAGAAGTGCTCATTCGGGTGCGCGCCACGTCGCTGAATTATCGCGATCTGGCCATTATGAATGGTGAATACACCTTACCGTCTCGCCCGGGGCATATTCCGCTCTCCGATGCCGCCGGTGAAGTGATTCAAATTGGCAAGCGGGTTGAACGTTTTAAGGTCGGCGATCGGGTGGTGAATACCTTTATGCCGCGCTGGTTTGGCGGTACTTTTCAAGCTTCAGCACGCGCTGAACTTTATGGTAGTGACCGCGATGGCTGGCTGACTGAATATAAAGTGGTTAGTGAGGAATCACTATTATCATTACCCGACTACCTTAGCTTCGAACAGGGAGCAACTCTTCCCTGCGCGGCAGTGACCGCGTGGGCGGCACTCAACGGCGATAGACCGGTTAAAGCCGGTGAGACGGTTTTAACCTTAGGCTCGGGCGGGGTTTCACTGTTTGCTATCCAGCTAGCAAAAGCAATGGGTGCAAGGGTTATCGCCACCACCTCGAGTGAAGCCAAGAGCGCACAGTTGAAAGCACTGGGTGCCGATGAAGTCATCAATTATGTTCAACACCCTGAATGGAGTGAAGAAGTTCTGCACTTAACTTCTGGGCAAGGGGTTAATCGGGTAGTCGAGGTTGGTGGCCCTGGCACGTTGAATCAGTCCATTCGCTCCATCTGCATTGGTGGTGAACTGGCGCTGATTGGATTTGTCGCTCGGGATGCGGTGGCAATAGATTTCTTCAGCCTGTTTAAAAGTTCAGCACGCTTTCGGACGATCAATGTGGGCTCACGTGAAGATTTCGAACAAATGAACCGGGTATTAGTGCAACATAAAATAATTCCCGTCATTGATAGCGTTTTTCCTTTTGTCGAAGCTAAACAGGCATGGCAGCGTTTTGATTCACGCCAGCATGTGGGAAAAATCGTTATCAGTCATTAGCTGTTATCACCTTTGGTAGACTGGATCTGCGGTATATAAGGATTTTACATCCATATCAAAACCAGTAACTCTCAACTCTTCAAAGTAATGTGTCAAATCTGGTCGCGACTAATAGACATTATATAGTGCAGTATAATTTTTCATTCGAGGCACTGCACTATATCGCGAACTCCATTATAAAAATGATATTTACATGCGTAATTAATATTTTTTCAAACAGGCTAATTAATATTAAAACTTAACACTGCACTTCCTGAGTAAACACCCGGCTCTACCTTATTACCCTGAGTCGTTAATTCAGAAGTCACTTCGATAGGTTCTGAAATAGGTGTGGAAGATGCCACAGGTATGCCTTGCGATGCATTCTTTCCATTAATTTTGACGACAGCGTCAATATTTTTACCTAGCTTTACTGGTGTTCCATCAGCTGAACTCCAATTACTCCCCGATGATGATATGAGTTTTAATGTTCCCGATTTTACACTTGAATTGCAGGTTAGTAGTGTCGATACTGCTTTCTTGCTTCCCTGAATCTCCTTTTCATGTAGAGAACCATAGTCAATAACTAAATTGCTTGCAGAGAACTTACATGTATCCCTGACTGTAATACGAAGCTCTCCTTGATAATCAAACCAATAGCGGCCATCATCATGTCGCATGGAGCATGAGGCAGTCCCACAGTATTGATGGTTAAAGGAGGCAATGACACCTCGGTAAATATAAGTTCCGGCGGGCGTATTCTCTGGCGCGGTTATTTTTATTGGTGCAATATAGGTCTCATTATGCCAAACGTATGGCTTGTCCAGCGGCACCTGAAATGAACCAATCCAAGGGCTATAGTGATATGCGACCCCATCAGTAAACGCGATATTCTTTGATGTTTTTTTGATATAATTACGACCTCTAGATTGCTGCCCTTCAATATTAAAGCTAACACCATTATTAGTTGTAATGGTTGATGGTGCTGTTATGCCAACCCCTAGCATCCACTGATCTAGCTCTATATATGGATGAGAGTAACGTGTACCATTCTGGCAACCTGCAACACAAGATACATCCTCACCTTTCGAATTAAAGTCACCAAAAATAGACAATGATATATTAATCGTTTCCGCACTCCCACCTGGCGTCAAAATAACATCATTCGAGGGTAGTGACCAGGTGTGCTGTATTCTTGATGATTCCTGCACATAGCTATAAGCAAGAGAAAACTGAGCATAAAAAAACAGTGCTGTTATTATTGCCAGCTTCGCTATTTTCATAAGAATATAACTATTTTTAATTGGCATTCTAAAATAGAGCATAATAAGTTCCTGATAGGTTTATCGAAAGGGATTGAGCCTCATTCAAAAGTTCACTTTTCCTTGTGTGTTTCAGCGCTGATATTTATCACCGCGGTTTTAAAGGTTACTGGTAATTTATCATCAGGCTTGCCGTCGCTTGAAAAGTACCGGCGTGCAATTGTCCTGCCGATGGTGTCACTAACTGTGCTTTCAGTTGCAGTTGCCCATCAACTGCACCTTCACCCGTTCCCATACCCTCGACTGGCACCCAGGTATTCAGGTTAACCGGTGTTGTCCCCGCTTTACCCGATGTGAGTGCTATTCCTAACCCATTCAGTGAAGTGGAGAGTACGTTCGCCCCCATTTCACTCATTACCCCGTAGCTCGTCGGACTCAGATACATTTTAAGTGTCTTGCCCGTCGGTGCTGAATTGTCGCAACTCATCTTCAGGTTAACCGACTGTTCGGCCGCCGCTGTTCCAACTTGTTCCAAAGTTAGTTCGCCGAATGGCACCTCTACCGCCGATTCACCATTATTACCCGTCACCGTGCATACGGGTTCCAGAATGGTCGCTTTGATCGTAATAGGGAGAGTGGCCGCTTGCCCATGAACACTCCACAGCAACGTACACAACAACATCCCGTGCATTAATCGCTTCATCGCCTGTTTCCTCAATTTAGAGCCAGCTTGCCGTTACTGAATCCTTACCCCTGAACTCTCTGGCCTATTTCTACTGATAGGAGACCTCAAATGTTGCCGTCGCGGTATAAGGCCCCTCTTTCACCGCTGCCCTATCCGGTGCCAAGGCATACGCACCAAAACGGAATCGGTTTACCTGCCCACTGCCTGTCACCGTTATTTGCCCCGCAGTGACGGGTTTACCCAACGAGATTAAGCTACCGGCTCCATCCTCTAGCCCGATAACCAGACCGGTTCCGCCCTCTGCCGTCAACATCGTTATCCCGCCAATAGTCTGGGTTTTGGCTCCGCTGAACATCATCGTGACCAGTTTCCCCTGCATAGCCGCCGTGCAATCTTTCAGCCCTATATCAAATGGCTCGCTCGGTGTGCGCCCATTTTGACTAAAATCTTGTACCGAACGGGAGGGTAGCGTCACTAGTAGCGGGGCATCCTCCAGTTCAAATCTACACTGTGCGTCCAACAGTGTGCCGCTAAACGTGAGATCGACGCCTGCCCCCGCAGCAGATCCCCCATTGGGGATAACTACCAGCAGCGCCAACACACACCATAAATTGTCTCTACTCATCGTCCTCTCCACACAATGCCAGCCCTGAAACAGGAAGCGCCTGGCTAAACCTTTTTCACAACACAGTTCCCGCCACTGCAACTGAACTTCAACACCGGACGACCACCATAATCGTTGATGTAGGTCAGATAGGGGGTTGTGTAGTGCCCGACTTTCACCTGAGTGCTACTTTTGGGCGACACCATCACTACATCAAATGCCTCATCCTCAGACTGTCGCTGGCTGCCCGCCAGGCCAATGACCGTGATGTAATAAGGTGTCGGGTTTTCTATCCGATAGCCATTCCCCTCCTCATGCAAGATAAGTTGGTCTTGCCAGACAGCGCCGGGAGTAGTGACTATCCCTTTCGGACGATAAAATAATTTGATTTTGGTCTGTAATGCTATTTGCAGCACATTGGGCTGATCGCTGCGTGGTGGAATTTCCCGCAGATTAAAATAGAACAGTGATTCTCTGTCCTGAGGAAGCTGATTGGCATCTGGGGTTGACGACACCCGTATCATGCTTTTCATTCCCGGCTCCAAACGCTGTACCGGGGGGGTTACTACTAAAGGTCCCTGCACCAGTTTCTGTTGGTGCTCCCCTTCCAACCAGACTTGCGCCAAATAGGGTAGTTGTTTGTTTTCATTGCTAATATTTAAAGTGAGCGATTTGCTGTCTGCATTAAATATGGCTCGAGTGCGATCTAACCCCACGGCAGCCTGTACCGCTGGGTGTATCGCAAACAGCACTGTCATCGAAACCAGACTTAATACCTTATGAATGCTTCTCATGATGTCTTATCCTATCTATATAAGGCTGTGTGCCCATTAATGCTTAGCTGCCGTAGTGGGTCCACAGGGCAACAGCAACTGCTTCCTATCTAGGTTCGACGGGATCGTAACCTCACAACGGGTCTGCCCATCCCAAGCCACATCGAGCACCGTATTGGGGGTCACCCCACTCAGCCAGGCCAGGCCACTGTCGCCGACGATACCCAGCTCCCGGCCTTTTAGATCACGCACGCTGGCAGCAAATGGCGGGTATGTCCCATCTTTCAGCCGCAGAACCGCAAACAACCGCTCCCCTTTCAATACACCAAAATGCTGATAACCAATGGCACCATCGGTAAGTGCGGTTTCCACTACCCCTTGTGTTGCCTCTATGTCATCGGCCATATTGTTGATATCGACTCGCGCCGTGGTGCGGTAATAGCTGTTAACATCAGTCAATACCCCAATGCCCCGCGAATTAGTCACCACCCGGCCATCATCTATCGGTACGCCACTGACTCCGTCGGTATCGACCATTAAGCGGGTACTGCCGTTATAGCCACCAGAGTGCAGTGCCGCACCTTTGCTTGTTGCCGTCACTCCTCCTGTGGCGCTTATCCCCAAAGAGCTGTAGCTGTTCTCCGCCATTGCCACATTACCGGTAAGGTTTGCCAAAGGACTGTTGTGGGTGTACATGCCACTAAACTGACTGCGCGCAGCCTGTCCATTGCCCTGATCCCGCCCGGCGCTCAGGTTGTAGCTGTCAAGCTGCCCGACAGGAGCGTAATACCCCACGCGCTGCCCGATCCGTTTCCCGCTGTAATCGCTACTGTAGCTGGCCGTACCTTTTCCTATCGGAACCGACAACGTCAAATTAATGGCGTCATCATAACGTTCCATATCACGCTCCAGATACCGACTGCGGCTGCCAGTCACGTTCAAAGAGAGCCCCTTCAAGCCGAGTGACGGCAGATCAAACCAGGTGTTAAGGCTAACGCCATACTGGTCAGCACCACCGCGATCCCAATAGTTCTGGTGTTCATAATTGAGGCTAAGGGATAGCGGCAGAGCCAACTCATCAAACTGCTTGCTGACATTGACCTGATAACGCTCTCTCTGACCGGCATTATCATTGGCTCGATACCAGGTATTATTATTGCCTTGATACCAGGTATTATCATTGGTTCGAAACCGGGTATCTAAATACTGCTGCATGGACATATAGTCATGCTCGGAGAAGCGATATCCGGCAAAGGTCACATCAGTATTGGCATCATCAAAATGCTTGGAGTAACTGATATGCCATGATTTACCTTCCCGCCGCCCTTGTACGGGTAAGTCGGCAAATGATTGGGTGACATCTAGTGCCGCAGTACCAAACTGAAAGAGATCACGACCGGCACCTATCGCCAAGGCCTGATAACCATCCGACACCGTTGTACCACCGAACACCGACCAACTATTAGATATCCCCCACGATGCCTCTCCCATGGTAAAGAGCGGCCCTTCTGTATGACGGTTCCAGCTTCTGGGCTTCCCGATGGCGACCTTATAGCGAACCTGACCCGGTCGAGTCAGATAGGGCACCGATGCCGTCGTCATGCTAAAGGTCTGCACTTCACCATTTTGCTCTAGCACCCTCACATCCAATTGACCACGGATGCCACTGTCCAGATTCTGGATACGAAATGGTCCGGCCGGGACCATACTGTCGTATACCATACGTCCCTGCTGAGTTACCGTAACTCTGGCGTTAGTTCTCGCCACCCCGATGATTTCAGGTGCAAAACCACGCAAGCGCGGTGGTAGCATGCGCTCTTCGCTGGCAAGGCTAACGCCAGAGTAACGCCATGAGTCGAACAGGTTAGAATTGACATAGTCTTCACCCATAGTCAGCAGCGCTTCAATCATCGGTAGTGGGCGGTACAGATAAACCCGAGTCAGATCAAAATTATGCTGTGAAGCTTCTCGGCCACTAGCCCGGAAGTAGCTGCCCTGGTAGTCTCCCCGCAGACGCCATGCCCCCAAATTCCCACCCAGCGTCCCACTGAGGCTTGCATTTTGCTGCTGCCCATTACCCTGAGTTTTTATCATCGTGCTATTGATGTTGTAGTCCAACATCACCCCAGGAATGCCATTATCCCAACGGGAGGGGGGTAACCAAGTCGCATCTGAATATTCCAGCCACGCCTTAGGCATATTGATATTCAGGGTGCCATTGCTGATATCACCTTTCAAAGTGGTGCCCTTCAGCGGTGTGAAATCGATACACTGCCCCTGATGCCAAATACCTACCCGCTTGATGGACTTTTCTGTCAAACCCAGATGGCTAAGCAACTCTGGCGATAGGCAAGCCTCCGGCATACTCGGAGAAGATGAAGTCTCTGCGGCTACCGGGTTAATATAGAAAGGAATAGCAATATCATTTCCTAACCTTTCACCATTCAATTTCACTTGCATCTGGTATGTGCCGGGCAGAATATACCCCTCCCTTGAGAATCGGGAGAAGTCTATATTCTTCTTATCATCCGTATCGAGAAGGTCAGTATTAAACTCCACTGAAAATGCTTTGATAGAAAATAGCGCCATAATGACTAAGGCGGATACTCTATTTATCTTCAGTACACGACTTATGTTCAATACACGATTTATGTTCAATACACGCTGATTCATAATTTATCACCGGAATAATTATCTGAATTCCGTATCATTAATTCCTGCTATTGACACGAGCGTATCCTTCCACACAGAGAAATGACCCATAAGTCATCTGTACGGATATAAATTTCATTTTCAGATGAGGTTATTATTTTTAAGTTAATTTGGCGTATTAATCTCACTGAGATGTAATACGCCATCATTATTCCCTGGTTCTGGAAGAAAACCTTCCAGAAAGGCACAGTACAACATCACCTAAAACAACCTAACCGCATCAGTTCAATCCCCTCCTCCTACTATGGAAGAGGGGCTGAAAATTACTTATAGGCGATGACAAAGTTAGTTGTAGCTTCAAAATCACCCACAGTGACATCAGTTTTTGTATCTGCTTTTTTGGCTTCTGCGGTATAAGTCAGAATATTGTCACCCGTCGGATTCAAACCAAGAATGGGCTTGGCTGCACCAAAAGTGATGCCAGAAATAGCGATCCCCAACCCGGTAGCCGAGCCATGAGTAGTCAGTAGATTTTTACCACTGATCAGATCGGTACTGGCAAAGGTAATCTCAGCCGTTTTTCCCGTTAAGTTGCAGTTTTCCAGATGGATCTGAAACTTCTTGGCGGTGACCACATTGGCATTCAATTGAGACGATGAAAGCTGACCAAATGGTACTTTGACATCCGTACCATCCTGGCCCGGGGCTAAATTACATGGTGAATCTACCACCTCACCATTAAAGGTTATTTTTCCGTTATTACCTGCTGCTGTTGCGCCATAAGAGATAACACCCAGCACTGCAATAATGGCTAATTTAGATACTTTCATAAAAATATTTCCTTATTTGTTTGTAAATATAGATATCAAGCGTCATCTGATATGTCGATGTAACTCAACATGAAAAAGATAACGTCACCACGAATGAATAATGGTGTGATTTATCTATCCATCACTCACCACACCATCATTCAAAACATATTTTATAAAATAAGAGTTCCCTCTGGAGAGTTTACGTCCCAGATTAAATTAATTTTTAAAAAATATTACCCTAAAGATAAAAATTATCTATTGCCATTGAGTTCACATATCATGGCATTTAAAGAGTCTATTCCGGTGCGCCGAAGCCCTCGTTGCTTATAACGACTGACCGAGTTATATGACAGACCGAAATTATCGGCGATATAGTGCAAATTCTTGCCACGTAGCAATTCACATAACACGGCTCGTTCTTTCGCCAGGTAAATGCTTGCCTTTTTACATTGCTGCTTATATTGCTGCGGCGTGCGACGCCACATAAGTCGTAAACGCTCCGCCAATGATGCCAGTGGTTCACGAGCTGACAGCACCATATCAAACCCGGCAGCATCAAACATTCTTTTCAGCACTGGTGTATCATGCAGTGTTACGCTTCCTCGATGGCAATGCTTTGGGACAGACATCTCAAGCAAGCCGGCCATCTCTTCTGTTGTTCCTTTCGCCACACAAAGCAATAAAGTGACAATTGGCTGAATCAGTGCTTGATGTAAAGCATCCAGTGTCATAACCACCTGACAGTCTGATTTGCCTGGCAAATTTTGGCATAAACTCGCCAAACCCAATGCCGCATGTGGGCATTCGGAATAAATTACGATACGTTTATCCATGTTATCTAATCTCCTTTAGACTTTATAACCTATCCTTTCAGGGCTATTTTTATTAACTATTCTCCCCATAGACGACATATATGCTTTAATGCCAAACTCTCTACCACAGTGCCAGCTAAGATAAATTCTTAGTGATAATCAGACTCTGTTCACAACAATTATCCGCGACTCATGAGTTAAGTCAGTCACTCGACAGTCCCCACATAAATTTCGATGCAATTGACTCAAAAAACCAGCAGCTAACCATATTATTTTTAATAAAAAACACAAACCTGGCTAGCGCGAAAAATTAAGCATGAAAAGTCTTAAAGCAAAGAAATAAAATCTCCTTGATTGAATAAAACATCAAGTAATAGAAATCAAAAACAACTTACTTTAATTAGGCTATACAAAAATTGACAATTTGTATAATCGTTTTGTCGCTTATGTTTTATTTATTTTGATAGCTATAGCCTATCAAAAACATAAAAACGATCGCCAATACATATCAAAATACAGAATCTTACCTGTGTAATTAGGATAATTATTAGCATTTAATCTGTATATCTTAAAAATTAGCAGTTAAATAAACCACAAACTTAAAATAAAATAGAATATACATCCATTATTGATAGATTATTTGGATTTATTCATTAATACCTTAATTATCAAAAAGATATAAATATATTTAAATATTATTACATATCATTTATTTGTGGATAATAATAAGCAGACTAATAAAAATTGGTTATTTTTTTCTAAAAAAAACACCTCACACACAATTCTCAAGTGAGATTTAAGCACGCCACTAAAATTAACACAGCAGATATGTGATCCAATTATTTAAGAATCTAATACGTACTTTAAACATGGTCATAGTTAATATTTAAATTAACCACTAAAAAAACACCTATTACCATCCATGAAGCAGTTGCTCATAACATTTTCAACTCATTTTGGTAATGGTAACGTTTTTGTATGCCCCATATTTATAGACTTAAATACGGACCACGTTGCTCCAGCGGAAGTATTGCTGGAGGCAACGTGATCCCAGCGAAAGTGCTGCTGTCGATCGTTCGAGTTTGTGTGATTTAGTTTTCTTTGCATAAAGACAGCAATAGTGGCTCTGTCATCCATTGTTTCGAGTATCTACGCACCATGGTTTGGCGTTTAGGGATTACCATTAAATTGTCTTATCCTACGTTGAACAAGAGAGTCTACGCGGTCACGTAGTACCGGTACAATATCGTCAAGGCCGCCAGGTTGATCCGCCACAACAGCACCAGGCATTATGACGAGGGCGGGATTTGCAGCTATACGGGCAATAACTTGATCCCACAGAGCTTCTGTTTCTACATAAAAAGACTCTCCCGCAGTTCCATTGACAGCATTTAAACAAAAAATAGGCTTGCGCCCCTGCCAATTTTCCTCAATTGGCATCTTGTAACATTCGGCTGAGTTTGCATTGTCGAAAATTGTATTAATTAATACAATTAAATGTCGAGACTCTGCATTTTGTACGAATTCACCATTAAGGAGTCCAAGTAAAGCATCTCTTTTATTACTGTGTTTTTCTTTTATATCTTCCAGATATTTAATTCCAGACAACCTTAGATTCATTATTTTCTTAATAAGTTTAATGACCCTGTCATTATAATTAACCCTTCTGTCAACAAAACCCACAATAACAGCAATAATAACGAGTAATGTCGCAACCCACTTTGCGACTTTGTCTGTCATTTCCAATGTTGTTTGTAACCAACCTGTAGCTACAGAGTTTA
Organism: Yersinia sp. Marseille-Q3913; assembly: GCF_963892745.1. NCBI lineage: Bacteria > Pseudomonadati > Pseudomonadota > Gammaproteobacteria > Enterobacterales > Yersiniaceae > Yersinia > Yersinia sp. Marseille-Q3913. Next base: position 45,325 of record NZ_CAWQAF010000011.1, read on the forward strand.
CTCCTGCCACAATTATAGCGGTGAAAGTAGTTAGACTAACCCCTACCCCCATCGCATAACCAAGAACATTATAATTTCCTAATGAAGCAGACATCTCATAACTTACTTTGTGATGTAATACTTCGAAAATTGCTTTCGCATCAGCGTTGCCAGATAAAGCCAACATGTTTAATTTTAGATATGCAGGATAGGTGCTATCGGCTAACCATAAAAAATGTTCAACTTCTGCCTTATTCAAAGAATTTGCAAATGCAATAATTCTGTTATAAGTAGTTATATTAAGCCCTTCTCTCGCAGCTTCATCATAAAGCCGTTTATATAATATCGAAGGGGGAAATATTTCATCTGCCATTATGTTATCCTTTCATTATGACTGTTATATAGGGCTATTTTTTCCAAAAAACCCTAAGACCCTATTTTTTGCATAGTGATAGTGCAAAATCACAGCGTGTGAATTACCGGAACGGGAGCTAATGGAAATCAATCCTCAGAACTATGTTGAATTGTTACAAGTGATTAAAGCTATGTACAAGAAAACATTAAAGAATGGGGGGTTATTGGCTATTTTACTTAGCACTGATAGTGATGTTTAGGGATTGGTATGTTCTAACCCGGTATGATTAATGAAAGGCATGTCAGATGAGAGGAGACAATAGGCTAATGGACACTGGCATCAACAAATATATATAGCCCTATTCACTATATGACTATTGACAATGCCAGTCTCTCGTTTTTAGTATTTTATTTATACAAGGCAGAGCTGTTTATTGGCCTCCATATCTACGCCATCGCCGAATAACATATTTTGCTAATTTTAAGTTAAGAGGTGATTAGTACTCAAAACGGCTTATATCAATGGTAGTATTCAGTAATGGAACAAAGATCAACTCCATGTAGAATTGATGTTGCTGTATGCTGAATACTGCCGCCATGATGAATAACAATCGACTTTGGAACCTCTTGTTAGGAGTATGTTTTATTTCTATATACACTCCACCTAAAGCTGGTTTTTTTTATCATCCCAGACACCATAAAACCGTTGCGCGTTACTGGCCGTATACCATACCGTATGTCGAATATTACGGTGCCCCAAATAATCTTGTATCAACCGCGTGTCAACCCCACGATCTGCCAAAGCAAACCCACAGGCATGTCGTAGCATATGAGGATGTGCTTGTACCGCTATTCCTGCGATAGCGCCTAATTGAGCTATCAATTGATAGATTCGCTGACGAGAGAGTGGATTTCCCTGGCGGGATAGAAAGAGCCATTCAGTATGTGAGTTAAGAAAATCCCCTCTCATACCCAGCCATACTGTCAGAGCTCTCACCTCCTCATCCAACAAAGGATGGATAGTGGAGAACCCCTTTTTAAGTCGATAAATACAGATCCGTTTCCCTGTTAAATCAATATCAGATAGTCTTAATTGCCTTAGTTCGCTGGCCCTAAATCCATGTAAAAAACATAGCGTGATAAGACAATAATCTCGTTCTGGATGAGAGCCAGCTTTGGCGGCCTGCAATAATGCTGTTACTTCATCCTGAGTTAAATGTTTACGTTTATGCGTTGCCATACTTTCCTCGGGGAGTGTTATTGCGTAGTTTTAGCTATCGATATCACACGCAATTGCGTGCCTCCTGTTTACCAATAATAGGACACCACAAGGATACGAATAAGAAACAGGGCGCAATAGCCAAGTGTGTACTATAGAAGGAATGCAAGATACGACAGCCATCGGCCGGCTATAAATGATAGCGATCCAAACGTTCGCATAAGAAACGGCGGAAAACCATACTAATGATCGTACCTTGTCACAAACATCACACAACATAAAAATAATAGTCCTTATCCCAGAAAAATATAATTTCTGTATTAAACTGCATAATAAAAATCACCTAACTAAAATCAAAAAAAACCAACGCAGCTTCCGTGAAGCAACGATAATCATTTTATAAAGTTTAAATAACGAAGATAATACATCCTAAACCAGGGTCTTCCTTAACCCATCATGCCGCAATCCATTTACTCATCCTTTAATTCATTCGAAGATGAAGTAGAAGTGTTAGACAACAATACTCGGTATAAGACACCACCCAACAGACCCCCAATCAGTGGTGCTAACCAAAATAACCACAGTTGTTGTAGCGCCCAGTTCCCTTGATAAATCGCCACACCAGTACTGCGGGCAGGATTGACCGAGGTGTTAGTGACAGGGATAGTGATCAGGTGAATCAGTGTTAGCGCCAAACCAATGGCCAGTGGTGCAAAACCGACCAATGACCGGCTATCAGTTGCACCAAGGATGATTAGCAGAAAGAACACTGTCATTATTATTTCCGTTAAGAGAGCAGATTGTAGATTATATCCGCCCGGGGAGTGCTCTCCATAGCCGTTAGTCGCAAACCCACTACTGACAATATCAAGCCCACCACTCTTACCGGTAACAATAAGGTACAGTGTACCGCCTGCCAAAATAGCGCCAACTACTTGGACCATCATATAAGGTAAAATATCGCGAAAAGGAAAACGCCCGGCAGCCCATGCTCCTAACGTTACCGCCGGATTGAAATGGCCGCCTGAAATAGACCCTACAGCATAAACCATGGTAATGACCGTAAGACCGAAAGCCAGTGATACACCCAGAAAACCAATTCCCAGATCAGGGAAGCTTGCCGATAGAACTGCACTGCCACATCCTCCAAGCACCAACCAGAACGAGCCTATTAATTCAGCTAAAAGTCGCTTAATCATGTTCACTCCTTTCAAACTATTAACAGTCTGATCATATGTCAGCCGGCTTTAACTATAAGGCACAGCGCTGTAATGAGAAGACCTCCCGTTCGGCTTATCCGTAATTAATTTATTTATTCTGGTTAATATTAATAACAATTAAACTCACCATTAATAATGGTGTTAATTTCGTTTATTACAGCTGGATGAAAAACAATCCGTTTTAGTTTAAAAATAACACTCTATTTATCTGTGATACCAATAATTATCAATTGAGTCCTTTTTTTCATTATCCCAATCAGGCAAACCAACCTACATTCGTTCTCTGAGAGTGCAGAACTTTGCTAACTCGTTATCAACGATACTCTGCTTCTTTCACATTGATGACCTTTAACTGTTCGTAGGTCTGATATTGCCCTCTTAAAAGATAATAAAGGTATCTCCATGATGAAATCACTTTCGACACCATCAGCACCTTACCCCTCATTCTTGGTTACCCCACTCACGTTATTGGTCTCTTTGATGTTTGGTTCACTATTCCCAGTCATCGCTACCGCCGCCGATCCCGCGCCAGTCATCAGTAAATTGTTCTTAAGAGGTGACTTAGATGTAGGAGAGTCCCTTAAAGGTGATTACCGTTTTAGTGCCAACGGTGGCAATACCGTGGACAAATCCACCTTTAGCTGGGGTTATAAAGGCGAAACCGCACAGCGGGTTGCCAACGGAACCATGATCGGTAGTACTGGTTACGTGACACCTCGCCTACTGGTGTCGGCCGATATCGGGCATGTGATGGAGCTATCGGTACAGGCGAAAAATGGCCTCAACATCATTGGCAACACATTAACACTGGCCAGCGACAGCGAGGATACTCGCAATTCCACCGAGGAGGGTGATGGCGAAGGACGAGTGGGAGATCCGTTCTCGCCATTGGTCAGTAATCTGGCACTCACTGGCGTATTGGATGTCAATCAAATTTTGCAAGCGAGCTACAACTTCTCAGCAGGTCAGGGTGGATCCGGGGACAAATCCACCTTTGCCTGGGGCCAAAAAGGCAGTACGGCAACTCAGGCCCCTCAGGGCCAAACGGTGACAACCTCTGGTAAGCCCACCGGTTACACCATCGTTAAGGCTGATGCAGGAAAAGTACTGGAAATATCGGTACGGGCTAAAAATAGTCAGAATAAGATCGGTAATATACAAACTCTGGCAACTGATGCCAGCGCAGAAGAAGGTAACAAGACGACCGGTGGAAATGGACAAGGTGGTGTGACGAACCCGGATGGCGGCCCAGTGATCAGTAAGTTGACGCTCGCTGGCAAACTGGAAGTTGGGCAATCACTGACAGCCGGTTACACCTTTGAGAATATAGGCGGCAATACCACTGACAGCTCCAATTATGCATGGGGTATCAAAGGCAGTACTGCCGCAGCAGTTCCTTCCGGTCAACATGTGACCACTTCCGGCCAAGTACCCGCCCGCCCTCTGGTAACAGCGGATGTGGGGACGGTAATGGAAGTGTCAGTGCAAGCACGGGACGGGTTGGATAAAACCGGTAACACCCTGACACTAGCGGCCGATGCCAGTGCGGCAGAAGGTAATAATAGTACTGGTGGTAACAATGGTGCCGTCACTAACGGAAGTGGGAGTGGAACTGTTGCCACGCTGGTGCCGAGTGTCAGTAGAACCACAGCTAAGGTAACAGAGACTATTACGCTGACGGTCACAGCCAAAGATGCGAGCGGGAATACAGCAGTTGGGGCATCAATAAGTCTGACCAGTGTCTCAGCAACTAACCGTAAAGGTGCGGCACAGACCCCCACATTGCTCATTAACGGGCAAAGCAGTTTCACTGGCACCACTAATCCACTGACGGTTACCCTGACCGACCCTAATGGCAAGGGAGTAGCAACCACACTCAACATCGTCAGTGATAGAGCAACCAGTTCGCAAAAGGTCACCTTTACCGTTCCAACCAGCCCAGATACCTCAGGGGCTAATTTCTGGGGGCACATGTTAGATAGCGTGACCTACAGTCGTGCTATTTTCTACCGCCCACAACTTTATACTGAAAATAATAGATATAACTCAATAACTGCCGACAATGAGCAATGGTCGGCAGTTAGCAATACAACTGATGGCAACGCGAGCTGCAATGCACGATCTGGTGGGGGTACAAACTTTCGTCTGGTTCTACCTCAGGGCACAAGGTCAGCGGGTTTGGTCACATTACAGGACTTCGCAGGTACCAGCGTCCTGAGAAGCTCAGGATTCCCAACCAGCAAAAGCTATCTAGGCTGGGATATCACAAGCGTAGATCTTTCAAGTGGCAGTATATCTCCTGCTTCAGGCACGACTATTTATCTTTGCCAAGATGATGCTTATCTAAAGGGATGATAGCGATATAAATAACGGCTTAATTCAGCCAGTAGCAGATGGGGCGTTTGGAAAAACAGCCCCATTTTTTCTGCCCACGACCACAAGCCCCAAATCCCCCTCACTATCAACGCCAAACGGACTTAACTCCACAGCCCTCCCCTTCTGCGGTGCCATAAATTTTTAGGTTTTCTTATCTTCATAAATAGCGACAAACACTTTAAGTGAACAGCTGTTATCAGCGGGGGGGAGAGACGAGAAATAGCAACTAGCGGAGGATAGATTGAGTCAGCATAATCACTGATGTCATTTATTTCATAAATATAATTTTTATATTAATGAAAACAAAACAATTCAAGAGAAAAACATAACGCATTGATTTTAATTGATTTTTTAATATAAAACTCAAAAAAATACGAGTCACTTGGGGTCAAAATGACTACTTAACTATGACATAACTCAATAATTGTGCAAGTAAGATACGTATTTTTTTATTATTTTGTTAAGAATTAATTCAACGATTTGACTTATATGAAAATTATCCCGATGGCTAGCTTATTGAGCCGCTATTGTCGTTGCCAGGCCGCATAGATTCCCACAGCGCACATCTTACCTTCCCTCACATAATCTCGAAATAAAATCGCAATAAAAACCAAAATCTCAAAATAAAAACCCGTTAAAAATCAAAAAATAAAAGTATAAAACCAGAAATGTGCTGGGTAGTCATTTTGACCCCAAAAGACCATGCGCCCTTCTCAATAACGGCATCTGCGCCTGGGTTATTTGGTTTTTATCGCAACAGCTAACCGCCAGCAGAAAAGGAGTGTCCAGTGAATAAGCAGAACAACAATCAAATAAAAGGTCGTCAAAGCAATCACGGTGATTACTACCTGCCGGCCTGCCTTACCCACCTCGGTAGACCCCCGTTATATATGGCCGTGGCCTATTGGGGATTGCTCAAAAAGTCCCCGTTTACGCGCGATGACCTCAGTGCGGCCTTCCATATTACGGTGCGACGAGCAGCTGATGTGATGACCTATATCTATATCGAACGCCAAAATTGCATTACCAGTAAAAAGTCGTTGGTCAACATCGGTAGTGGCCACTCTTGCCTCTATTTACAGGTGCTGGCAGTTGCTGAACCTGCCCCACCCCGTCAGACATTTCGCCCCCCGGAGCGCCGGACATCCAACGCCTATAACAAAGAAGGACAGCAAGAGCTATGGCACTGGCTCCTGACACGTCCAGCGGGAGGTGATCCTGAATGATCTCATCTACCGCCACCATTAGCGTCACCCTGCACAACACTTGCCCATTCGCACTTGAGGTTCGTGCCAGTGGCAAGTTGTGCCATCAACTCCCCCAAGGTGAGTGTTTTTCGCTACAGATCGCACCAGACCAGCCATTTTGCTTACGTATCAGTGGGGTAGGGGAAAGAATGCCTCACCACTGGCCAGAGAGACTGCAACAGATACGTGATAACTGGCGATATAAGCTCACAACAGAACAAGCTGAGCCGTCCCTTATGGGCGATAGCCTCTTGCGATTAACACCGGAGGAGCGTGACATGCTCACCGGTGCGCAGGATAACGTCTGGCAAGATAGTGATGACCGCGCCATCTTTGGTACCGAGTTATGGGACATCACAGCAACAGACCGTCACTGGACTGTGCAGGCGCGACCAGATGTGTTGCACCGTTTGCCATTATCCCAGCCAGTCGAGATCTGGCAACTAACCCTATTACCCGGCGAACCAGCACCAGATATTGAGCCACAAGACGCCATCTGGCACGTCAGACCATCACAGCAACAGGGGCAGATAGTGCGCTTGCATGCCGGGCAACGGGTACTCAGCGCCTGTCAACATCTTAAAGACATCACCCTGCAACCCAGTACTGACAGTAACCTACAGCCCCCCTACTCACTTAAGGAGGCATTCAGCTTCTGGGTGAGGGTTCCCGGCGGTATTCCCACCGCCAGTGGACGCCCAAGCTGGCGGCTCTGGAATACATTTAGTCGCAGTTGGTTGGTCAGCAGTGACCTACAACTGCAGATCATACCGAACATCGGGCCGGAAGTGCCCGGCGCACACTGGGATTGCATCTGGTCGGAAAAAGGTTTTATTCGACTGATCAAAGCTGATGGTTCTGGCGCGCTCACCCTACAGGCGGACAGTGTCGGCCTAAGTCAAGGTGAGGGCACCTTATGGCGAGAAGAGACCTTCTATCCCACATTCAATCTGCTCTATACCGGCCAGCAGTTTAGCCTGATACAGGTCGCAAACGGACGCTATTTAATCGCCACGGACCAGGGTGCGACCACCAGCCCCTACCCCACAACCAAACCCTTACTGCCGTTGCAGTGGCAACCCATATCCAGAGATGCCGGTCGCCTTAGCGTTCAACACCCTACATTAGGGACACGGTGGTTAGCCGCTGGTTCGCGCAGTTTAGTCAATAGTGCTGGACGCGCAGTGGTATTAGAGAAAAAGCCGGTTTCAGGATCACTTTGGCAGCTTTGTTGTATCACCGGACACCAGGGATTCTTATTACGCAGCCAGCATGCTGGCGGGCATTTGGCGGACATGAATGGGCAACTATCAGTCGTTGCTGGCATACCACGGGATGCTTTCTGGGCCGGCATTGCGCCCGAAATAATATCGGCAGGAGTTCTATGATGAGCACTTTATCTTATGCATCGAAGGTTGTCTCAGACACAGACATCAATGAAGGCGAGATGATCAAGCAGCATCGTATTGTCGTGATTGGCAGTAATCATTTTCGTTCTACAGGGCTTCGAGCGCTATTGTCACAACTGCCTGAGAAATCGGAGGTTTTGTGCGAGGTAGCCTCAGTCATGGCTTTCCACTCCCTTCCTTTTGCCTTACGTGTCCGCACAAATTTATTAATTATTCATCCAGATAGTTTTGAAGAGCAAGATCTCAGCGGTATCGCTTTCCTCACCCTATTTTTACGCATCCACCCACATTGCCGGATATTTATGATGGCCGATGTGCCCAATATCGCGTTGCTGGCTATCTACCATGCCCTTGGGGTAACCACGATGTTACCTGCCCGAGGCCCTCTGGACATATTACAAGCCGCCCTACGGGCCGGGTTATTGCAGACCCAAAAGCCAACAACAGAGTTACCGAAACTGACACCTCGGGAATTAACCGCGCTTCAGAGCCTATTAGCAGGAATGTCCGTTGCCAAGCTCGCCCGTCAGTTAGGGATTTCTTGCAAAACAATTTACACCCAGCGCAGTAATGCCTTGCAAAAACTTGGTCTGCGCCGACCTCAACATATGTTCGATCGCAATGCTCTGCCTTTGAAGCAATTTATTTATCAATACCGCTAGCACCACAGGAAGCACAGAAACGACAAAACAATAAGTTTCACAGCCACACCTTATACATATTTTATGTAAAAAACCCATTAAATCAGGACTATATATGAGTACATCAACTAAACCATATCAGGTAAAGGTTATCACATGGGGCACTATTGCCGCCCATCTGACCCTTCCCCTAACCCTGGCTTTCACTCCGGTTAATGCGAACATGTTACCTCGCACCAGCCAGCAAGGAGATGAACGCCTGGCGGCTCTTCCTACCATGCCCTATGTACTAAAACCGGGCGAAACAGTGGATATGGTTGCCAAACAGCATAATTTAACTTTAGCGCAACTGAAGAAAATCAATCAGTTACGCACTTTTAGTAAACCCTTCGCCAAACTGCAAGCGGGTGATGAGCTAGAGATCCCTCAGACCCGGCCAAATCTCGGATTAGCCCCTGAGAATACAGCGCTGGCTGATACGCAAACCACTGAACGTAATTTGGCCAAAGCAGCCACAACAAGCGCTCAGATGCTAAATAGTGGTGATAAAGCGGCAGCTCGCCAATTACGTGGATTGGCGGTTGGCAATGCCAATCAGGCTGCCAATAGCTGGCTTAACAATTTCGGCACCGCTCGCCTACAGGCGAATATCGATGACCGTGGGGATCTCGACGGCAGTCAATTCGATATGCTGATGCCTTTCTATGATACGCCATCACAAATGGCTTTCACGCAGTTTGGCATACGTCGGATCGACAAACGCACCACCGCTAATCTGGGGATTGGGATCCGCCATTTTATTGACGACTGGATGGTCGGTTACAACCTCTTCCTCGACCGCGATATCACTCGCGATCATACCCGCGTCGGTGCTGGTGCCGAATATGCCCGTGACTACCTGAAACTGGCGGCAAACGGCTACCTGCGTTTGAGCGATTGGCGTGACTCCCCAGATTTCAGCAGCTATAGCGAACGTCCGGCAACCGGATTTGATCTGCGGGCAGAAGCCTACTTACCCTCACTACCACAGTTGGGGGGGAAACTGATGTATGAACAGTACTTTGGTAATGATGTTGGGTTGTTTGGCAAAGATAACCGGCAACAAAACCCGGCTGCCATCACTGCGGGTATCAACTATACCCCGATCCCACTGGTCACGGTCGGTGTCGACCGCAAGCAAGGAAGCGCCGGTAACGGTGAAACGCTGTTCAACCTTGGCTTCAACTATGAGGTCGGCACACCATGGGCCAAACAGATAAGCCCTGATGCGGTCAATGCGCGTCGTACTCTGCAAGGTAGCCGCAATGATTTGGTCGAACGTAATAACCAAATTGTACTGGAATACAAAAAACAGGATGTCATCAACCTATATGTATCCAACAATGTTAGCGGCCGTGCCGCTGAGACCAAACAGCTTGTCGTGAGTGTGACCTCAAAATATGGCCTGAGAAACATCCAGTTTGATCAGGGCGCACTGGCTGCCGCCGGTGGGAAAATTATTCCTCAAGGCCCTAGCCAGTTTGCCTTACAGTTACCGCCGCAACCTTCAGGTGGCAATAACTGGACCATCAGTGCTATTGCCAGCGACGTCAAGGGGAACACATCTAACCGCGCCGTGACACTGGTGCAATTGCAAGACACCCCTGCTACTATCAGCGGCACTTTGACCCCAGCGGCAAGTACCAAGCCCGCGGATGGTAATAGCGCCGTCCTTTTGACTCTGACCTTAAAAGACGCGGCAGGCAACCCACTGACGGGTCAGGCGAATAACATCACCCTGAAGAAAAATACTCTGGGTGGCTCCGGCAGCGAACCCACACTCAGTGCCCTGACTGAAACCGGCCCTGGGATATATCAAACGACAGCAACTGCAGGCACCAATTTCGGCGTATTGACGTTAACACCGGAGATCCAGGGCACGCAGTTAGCACCAGCCACCATCACCTATACTGACCCATCATCCACAAAACCATCAGTGTCTAACCTGATCCTGCTGGGTGAATTGGCGGAAGATAGCAAACTGTCGGCAACCTATACCTTTACCCAACCGGCGGGCGGGCCTGCCGCAACGGATGCCTCAACCTATCAATGGGGTGAAAAAGGAGCAACAGCGGCCAACGTCGCTAACGGTTCAGCCGTGACAACCTCTGGGCAAGTACCGGAATACCTATTGAAATCGACTGATGTGGGTAAAGTGATGGAAATTTCGGTACAGGCGAAAAATAGCCTTGCGGTTACCGGCAATACGCTTACGGTAGATTCGGCCTCGGCAGACACCAATACCAACAAAACCACGGGCGGCGAGCAGGGCAAAGTCACCGGGTCAACGGTGGTGACAACACTTGATATATCCCCATTCACTGATAAGGTAAAAGTTGGCGAGACAATTAGTTTCACCGTCACCGCACTCAATAAAAACAACCTGCCGGTTCCTGGTGCTCAAATAAAGCTCGAGGCAACATCGGCCGCCTCGCGCAGCGGTCAGGCTGAAACAGCCACGCTACAGGTTAATGGGAAACCACTGACCGATGACGTTACCACGGACGGCGATGGAAAAGTACAGGTAGCCCTGACTGATCCAACCGGTAAGGGACTGAAAACAACCCTAACCAGCAGTAACGGTGCCCTTAGTAAAACTAACGACGTTATCTTTACTGTGATCACCAGCCCGGATAGTACTTTAGCCAAGTACTGGGGACATATGGATAATACAATAACGGCAGCGGGTGTGACCTTTAAGCGGCCATTATTGGCAGCGGAGACATCTGCAAGCGGAGCACAAGATACACTGAATAATGAGATATGGAAGACCCCTGACATTGCTGTTGCCACGCAAATGTGTGCAGATCAACTACCTGATGATACGCAACTTCAGGCATTGTTTGATGCAGGGGGGATTATCAGTCATGGGTGGCCAACCGCTCCCGGTTTTTATTATTGGTCAGAAACAGAAGAGGCGGGCGGCTCATCTCGAGGTTTTGACATGAGCCTTGGAAAAGCAGGTACCCTAGCCGCAGACGGAGAACAATTGGTAAGCTGCCTCTAAATTTTTCTAAATTGAATCAAGGCTACCAGGAGTGGTAGCCTTGAATATACTGATTAAATATTAGGAGGAAGAGTGCACTCACTTGCGGTAGCACTCTTCATATCACTATCTTCTACGAGTTCTGCTGAAGTGAAAGTTTCGCCTGCGGCACCTCGCTGAACCGTATAAGTGACGTGCACCACGCCTTGACAAAGCCTGTAAAATGGGGCTGGCGGCACAAGAAAATTATGATCGTCCTGTCCAATATTGGCTGCTGTTATTGCATAGGGCGGAGAAGTATAGTCAGCCGCGGGTACGGGTGCACCATTGACCGGGAAAAATCCTTCTGTTCCTGTTAATTTCAATGTAATCAAGTCCCCTATGCTAATATTGTCATATTTAGCCACAGTAAAATTACACCCATGATAATCATCCATAGTTTCAAAATTAATTGTTTCATCATAATTCCTGGATAACCAATACGGTTTTAGTAACCCATCCTTACCACCAGGGTTAGTATTGGTCGTGTTGACTAAAATATCTTTTTTGGGTGAAATAGAAGTTCCAGTATGAACATTGTCACTTAGCTTACGCGCAACAGTATAATGTGCAGGAATAATCCCCCCACCAGAGGCAGGAATGTCAGCAGCAAGCAATGTCATCGATAGATTTGCCGCGGGTACTGTAGCGACTATTAAAGGGGGGGCTAACGTTTTCGTCCCCCATACAACAGTAATAACATCACCAACCGTCAAATAACTGACGCCAGCCCCCCCCCCCACTACCTCAAAAGGAATGGTTATGTTTGCATTTTTACTAACCGCCGTCCCTGTGATTGTATCAGTCTCACCACTAGCGCTGGTAATAGTTAAAGGCTGCAAATTTGTATTTTCAGGTGATGTTTGATCAGGACGAGGGCCAGCGGGAATATCCAAATCCATCGTTGCCACCAATTCTTCTGGCGACGGTGTTTTTATGATACTACTGGCTCCTCTACCCACGACGTAATAAATAATAAAGGATAATTTATCATATAATTTAATGTCATCATGATATACATGGAAGCTGAATATTGGATCCAAACCAATATCCTCTACCTGTATCGTATGTGATGTTCCTATTGCTTTATCCCCAACAGTCGCGTGTTTAAAATGGAGCGTAACAACATCACCAACTTGTACATCATCATACTTAGGAACATCAATCTTGAGGGCGCGGGTAAAATTATCTGTAATAAAATTATCTGCCACTTCAGGCAGTCTCGGCGCTTTTAATCCAGTAGGTCGTGCACCAAAGGCAAGCTGAAGTGTGACCGGTATCGCCTTATCACTAACATAACCCGCTTCGTTAGTTATGGTATAACTGAAAACACGAGGCCCATCGGCCGCACCATCATCCGTCCCACCCAATACTGCTTCATCAAAATCGACTGCCATGGTCTGGCCAACCTGAGTAGGGAGAACTGTTGTGGTAGTGGTAATAGCAGCGAGATTAGCTTCACTGGTGCCTATATAGAGAGTTATTATATCATTTCCCCTCATTTCAAAATAGGGCGCGATTAATGCAGGCAGTGCTTTTTTAAGATCTACATTTATTAAATTTGATTTTGTTATACCGTCGATAGAATATTTATCATCAAATTGCAAACTATTAACCGGGATCCCGCCCCCAGCTCTCGTTAATATCGTAAAGGGAAGCGGAAGCGTTTTACTCATATTACCACTACGGGGCGATACAAAAATCGTGACATAGTGAGCGCCTGGAGTTATGAATTTTTTATCTATATTGATAGTAAAACCATTATCTTTCTCTGTTTGGGTCCAAGCGGCATCCACTCCTTTAGTCGCAATCCAATTTGGGAGCTCATCAGGTTTTTTGAAGTTTGGGTCAAGATCAGTATCCATTGTTACATAAATTTCTATAGCACCTCTTTGACCTAGATCTGGTGTGTCTTTAAGCTTCGGCCATGACTTAACTTCCAGAACAATACCATTATCTTTATCTTCCTTAACAACAACTCCAGAACCAGAAGCCGCAATTCCTTTAATGGTAAATATGACATCAGTAGTAATTTCAGTCGCAAGAATAAATGGTGGTGTAAAATAACGTTTAACCCTAGCTTTCGAGTTTGTGGTCATAATTGAAATCTCCAAATAACAGGTGCCTTATATAACAACCGTGAGTCATATAAATAATATAGCTGCCGATAGTTCAGATGAACATTGAGATTAAATAATGTTAACCTCACTGACAGTTATCCTATTAAAATAACTTCCCGTCTAATGAATTAGTATCATCAGATGATAACCTTTGGTCATGGCAATCAAATTGATAATGATATCAATTTGATTGCCATGACTATTTTTATTAGATAAATAATTAGCAGACAGATGCGACCTTGCTTCCCAGGAAAATATCAATCACACTACGAGTGATCTCATTGGTAAAATTAGGTTCCCAAACTAATCCTATATCTACGCTCATATCTGTTTCTTTTATATCCATAAGCTCAAGATATTTATTACTTACATCTGAAATAACACTTTTCGGCACGAATGAAAAGGCATCCTTCCTGATAACCAACTCAAGAACGGTCATGATATTATTGGTTGTCACTACCGGTTTCATTGTCAATCTATCATATACTGCATATATATTTATATTACCATTAATGGCGTAACTCTCTAACTCTTGCGTCTCCCGCCACCCCAATTTATTAATACTCCCCAGAGAAAACCCCGCTGTTCTATCTATATTTTTTCTCTCAACAATCACTAATGAATCACTGAATAGTCGGCGGGAGGATAACTCTTTAGGGATAGGGTAAGGCATAATCGCTAAATTTAATAAACCTTGAGTCAGTTGGTAAGCTAATTCATTAGGTAACATGCCATTCAATAACACTAAAGGAACATCAGGGAAAAGATCGGTGAATTGTTTAAATACATAGTTATGATGTGAATCAAAAGAAAAAGCCCCAATCTTAAATTCATTATATTTAACGGTTGATAGCTCAGCAGTATTTCTTCTGAATTTATTCACATGATTCATCAATATTTTTGCTTCAGCGTAAACACTCTGACCAATAGACGTTAAATGTGTACCATCAGGCCCTCGGTAAAAAAGGATACAATTGAGCCTCTCCTCTAACGAGTTTATTTGTTTAGTCAACGCCGGTTGAGTAACACAAAGTTTATCTGCCGCCTTATGATAATTCAACGTTTCCGCCAGCACGATAAAGGCATTCAATTTTCGAATATCCATTGTATCCCTCTTTACTAGCAAGGTAGATAAATAGACTAAAGAAATATTAGTCCGGCATATAGGATAAAATATAGTGACGTTCACACTCTAAAATTCACCAGTAGGCATTTTAGTGCATTTAATCTTAGTGAAAGTCACCATAACAACCATAGGACAATTCTTACATAAATGTAAACAAAGACTGCTTCGATAGTCGATCTTCTAGTATTTATCATAGGTTTTTTTATCATTAGATTCCTAAAATGCGACTTAAATCACACTTTAAATCATATGATTAATGAATAAATAACAATAAACGTAACATAAGTTTTGTTGGCAAAAATGAAGGATTGGCAAGGCAGTGTTGTAGGAAAGAGCTTATCGAAGGTGGAAGTTTGGAAAAATTAACCTGTGATATCAATATGAAACAGGAGAGTCATCAATAAAACTGACTCTCCTGAATTATTTTAGCAAATAATGTACTAAGCCTTGTTAAAGTGGTGTCATCTCATAGGATAGCTGCTCAGCAATATATGGCTGTACTGTGCTGCTGTCCCCCCCACCGGTTGGGTCTCCCCAAGTGACAACACGGTTATCCTTGGTTAAGGCCAGAAATGCTGTCGAGGTTGAATATAACGCCCGTACATTGGTTAATAATGATTGAACCATCGATGCATCTCCCCCATACGCAGTGTTTCCCCATGCCACAACCTCCCCTGTTGCCCGCAGTACCGCAGCCGCAGAGCCAGTGGTGCTTATTTGGACGACATCCTCCAGCATAGCGACTTCTGTCGCGATGCCATTTACAATTGATATATCATTCCCCCAACTCACGACAGTGCCATTATTTCGTAACCCAATATACGTATTGGCGGTGCTAGCAACGTCAACAATATCTGTGAACCCCGCGATATCCGCAGGAATAACACCACCATACCCCCCCCATGCAACCAGTGTCCCATCACTGCATTTGGCGACATAGGAATTATTGGTAGAAGCCATCAGCTCCACGATATCAGTTCTGGCCGCGATTATCGTGGGTACCGCCAATCCCCAACCAACAACCGTTTTATTTGCTCTCAGCGCGACATAGCCGCCTTGCGCCGACTGAATATCAATAATATCAGTTAGCTGCTTAATATCACTGGGTAAGGCCAATCCTCCCCATGACACAATTGATCCATCGGTACACAATGCGACAAATCCCATTTCTCCGCCAAAAACTTTTTTGATATTCGTCTGAAGAGCAATATCAGCTGGCACTACCCCCCCTTTGGAAACTGCTCCGCCCCACGCAACAACCTTACCACTAGAGCGTAAAGCAGCAAAGGCGTAGCCTGCAGCCGCAATTTGCTCAATGTCATTCATTGCCGCAATCTCAGGGGGTACAATCCCATATGTATCTTCCCCCCATGAGACAACCCGCTTATTAGACCGTAGCGCCACAAAAGCAGTTTGGCTGGCAGCAATGTAAACGACGTCATCAAGCGTCAAGAGCGTTGCGGGTACATCGCCACCCAAGATGGAACTTCCCCAAGCAGCAATATGACCATTGTTGCGCCGTACAGCAAAAGCCGGGTCGACCGTAACCCCATTGCCCGCCACATTGCAGGCGGAGAGTGTCACGCTATCATTCTCCGTTCTTACCCGTAACACACGTTCTGGTGAAACATCGCGAAAACGAGCCCCCTGCTTCCAGTTTGAATCCCCGGCGTATTGCCATTCAGCACCATCAAGAGGTTTATTTGTATCAGAGGACAACGCGGTAATATATTTGGAGTTGATATTACCAAAACCATAGGAGTTACCAGGTGAGAACCTGGCGCCCATCACCTTAAGTTTTCCTGAAACAGGGACACTAACAACGTTATAGCTGTTTTTCGGTGAGAAGAACTGCATCCCGCCATTAGCGCGCTTAATGCTATAATCCACACTAATCAGTTCACCCTTACTGGCGGCAACATATTCATAAGGTATGGTGAATGTCAGCGACAATCCAGACTCAAGATTAGTGACTTGATGTATATCCTTTCTCGAGTTAGTGGGACCTGAGCCTGCCCAGCTAAGCACAACTTCATCTGATTCTTTTAATTTGGCCCCAGCGGGTATCGTGACGGTTGCACCAGTGGCCGGAACCTGCACCAGAGTAATAGTATTTCCCACTGCTTGATCAACTGTGGGTGCAGGTAAATCTTCGGTTACCTGGAATATCAATCGGTTAGAGTAAAATATATCCCCGGCGAGATCATCGACTTCATAGTACACCTCAACCCAACCACCGATACTCTGTTGCACGATATCTTTCGGAATTGTGAAAAAATTATCGTCGACCCCATTTTTCACAATTATGTCATCCGGATCATAATTTACTTTCCCTCTCCAATAGCATTGTATTCCATCTTTGCGCGCCTTGTTTGGATAACTCCCAACACGAACATGCACCGCCCCGTTAGCATCAGCATCCATGGGGTTCAGTATCCCTGGATTAACCATTTCGGTAATAGTGGGGGCTGGCAAATTGTTATTTAATGGCAATAACACCAATTCTAAAGGATAAGAGCTAGAAAAATCTTCACTCGTCTCACTTTTAACCCGATAACTAATAGTCAAACCGCCACCGGCCATACCCACTATTTTATCTCTGGCAATAGAGAAGACCAGCGGTGTACCAACCTCAAGTTCGGTAACGATATGAGACTTATCGTATAGGACAATCGGCTCACCGGCAGAAGTTACACCCGAGATAATTAATGTCACTATATCATCTTTCACCAAATTTCCATCTTGATTAAGTCTAACCAAAAAGTTATCCGTTTCCGGTATGGTGTTAAGATCAAGGATTCCAGATTTGGCTTGTGGGGCGACAGGGGCAGGGAGTGTATAAGGGTTACCATTAATGATCAGATTAGTTTTTTGGGATTTTTTACCATTCACCTCATAATAGACGGTGACCATTTCCCCCCCCATCCCACGAATTTGTGAGTAGGGGATAATAAAAGTATGACCATATTTAAGATCAGAAGCCAAAATAGTAGCCGTCTGTTCCGTAGGTAATATCCCCCCATTCTTCCATTTCAGTGTTATTATATCATCCAATTTAATATTAAGATAAACAGGGATCTGAACATAAACATCCTTACCCTTCAAGTCATCAATATTAATCATACCATTGACTGCCTGTTGAACTCCCGGCGCCAGATAGATACTATCTTCGACATCAATATCAACCATGGAACTAATCGACCATAAAGACCAATTATTTACGGTATCTCTTATTTCGTACCTTATGATTGCATCACTATAGTCCCCCGCCAATTTGATAGTATCCGCAGTAACGTTAATGATCACAGGCTTATTGATATCAGACTCTGCTACCGTATATTTAGAATCTTTATTCCCAGCCCAACTTAATGTTACAACATCGCCTTTAGTCATATTTTTATAAGCAGGGATAGAAGCGGAAATAGCGTTAATATTACCCGTTGTTATTTCATTTGGAATGCCCCCCGGCGCAGGTAACAAATCGTTCACATAAGGCGTTGCAGGGTCAGGGTCAATCCCGCCGGGTACAGTTGTTTTTATCAAGAAATTGGCATCAAATGATCTTGTTATATTACTTCCTGGTGGTTCGGCAAAAGTATAAAATACAGTTGTATCTCCATCGACTATATCAAGCTGCCCAATATTAACAAATATATCTTTGTGAGCCACTTGAAGATCTTCACTAGTTATTGTCTTTATGGGGAAATTAATATTGATAGCATTAGCTTCATCCCCCGTTTTACACCAAAACAAATCTACTCTGGTATCTACTTTAGTCCCAGGCTTAAAAGGAATTCGAACCGTGAGACTTTTGTTTGGATCAAAAATCGTTGCTCGATTTAGACCAGCATAACCTATCGCATCTACCATGATAGGTGCAGGTAGTGTGGAATCAATATCCTCTAAAAAGGTTTTCAGTTTCTGTTTCATTTTAATCTCCGACATTCTGATTTATTATTGCATTGCAATACTCACCTTAGTCGGTAAAAAAATAGCCATCAAATAATATTAAGTTATCAACTGATAATAGAATAAAAAACATGAATGACATTATCTATATAACCCCAAAATATCGTATTAATAGTGCTATTTTATTTTTTATACTCGCTATCACTCACAAGAAAAATAAATCATACAAATTAATCTCACTCTCGTTAAAAAACCAATAAAATATAGTTATCGGTTGATAACTTTATTTTATTAGACAGCTATTAATTAATGAATCTAATATAATTAAAATACCTACACAGAAGGCATGATGAGACATCCTGGATGCGACAGGTTCTTGATTGAGCCCGGAGTTATCTTATTCTATGCCTTTATCAGCATCAGTGATGGTGTTTACTGGTACGATCAGTGCCTTATCGTCATCTTATTAAATAATGATAAGAACAGTAAAATTGATAAATATCAATAAAGTGGTTGTTTATAAAATGAAATGAGAAAAAAAATAACGGTATAATCTCATTATACCTACCAGCAGTAACTCTTGGAATAAAGTAAATGCTTATATCAAAATATAATCCAGAGTCATTTAATAGAATTGATGTGTCAGAGGAAACTCTACAACAAATAAGTAATTACATAACATTAAACACTGGATTTTCATTCTTTTCTTTTGTGATAAGAGAAATATACCCGATAACGGAATCACGTATTTATACATTTGATAATTATAATGACTCATGGAGAACGCTATATGAAAAAAATAAATTATGGAAAATAGATCCTGTGATTTTTTACAAACCAATGCCACAGGTAGAATATGCGGTCTGGGATAGTCTTTTTTTCAAAGGACATGAAGAGATCTGGGCCTATGGTGTAGAGTATGGTTACCAGAGTGGTATTACATTTGGTATGCCACTTCCACAGGGTTACCATAGCATTCTATCACTTTCAAATATGAGTCATTCAATCACGCCAAAAGAAATATCACTCGCACAATCCTATTTTTCAAAAATCTGTGTGAAAATAATAAACTCAATAATCCTGAACGCTGAAAGCCCGATAACATTCAACAAAAGTAATATCACCTTAACCAAACGGGAATTAATGATACTGATGTTTAGTGTTGATGGGATGACTTCTCATGAAATAGCAGCTAAAATATTCATATCAAAAAGCACCGTCGATTTTCATATGTTAAATATTATAAAAAAACTCAACTGTAAAAATAAATTCCAGGCTATTTCAAAAGCACTGATTATGGGATTGATATAACCACCCCCTCACACTTATCACTCCTCACTTGACACTTATATTCCCCCGTTAATATTTTAAAACCCCGACATATGGCATGATATAATATTATCATGCCGTACTTCTAAATATTATGATATACAAGAGGTATTAATGAAATTACCTGTTAAACATACTATTTGGCTATTACTGTTATTTGTCAATCAACTCATTGCCTCAGAACCGCCACCTTTAACGGCTGGAATTCAAACTCGAATTGATGTCGCTATCAGTCAGCTTTATCGTGCCGAAGAGCGACAAATCGCTATTCAGTGGGATAATGCAAAAAAAGTATCTGAATTTATCTGTAGACCCGCAGCCCTCGCTGAAATACAAAGCAAAGATTTTCTAAAAGCCGATCGGGTATTTCTTGGGGATAATAACCAAGATAGCTTGAGTCTAACAGGACAATATCATCTTACCGGCATTGGTGAGGTGCGGGCCGATAATACTTGGTATGATTTTACTTTCCAATGCGATATCGATCCCGTAAAAGGGATTGTAACCTACTTCAACATCATCCTTTTGCCCTAAACGACGTCAATATACATAGCATGTCAGGGTCAACAATATTTCTGTCATGCTATGCCATAATAATTTTCCCGCACTATTGCTGTAACCAACGATCCACGCCCTTATGGCGGGAGCAAGCTCCACTATGCTGTTGGCTATAACTGTAAGTACCGTCCTGACAACGCGCAGTGGCACCTGATGGAATATTGCCTGACGCTGGCGATGTAGCCACCCGAGGAACAGATGGTGCCGATGCCGTTGGCTTCACTATTGCCGGCGGTGGGGTAGCGGGAGTCGCTGGCTTCACTGTTGCCGGCGGTGGGGTAGCGGGAGTCGCTGGCTTCACTGTTGCCGGCGGTGGGGTAGCGGGAGTCGTTGGCTTCACAGTTACCGGCGGTGGAATAGCGGGAGCCGTCTCTGCCTGGAATACAGAAGAGTGAGATTTACGTGTCGATGCAGGCACTTTCACTGTTTCTGGCAATCCAGAGACTTCCGCTGCGCTCACATTAGTTCGCGGTTTGCGTGGCGATTTTACTGTGGGCTTAATACCATTAGGATCTTGAACTAAATTGGCTGCCGGTGCCGGATCAGCTGCTGTAGTGGCTTTGGTCTGAGCGGCATTAACCGGGCCGATAATCAATACTGTCGTCAATAAAACCAAGATAGATAACATTCTGTTTATACACATAAATATCTCCTGACAAGGTTTTCAATTACGTGGTTTTCAATTACGTGGTTTTCAATTACGTGCGTTTGAAAAAACGTAATATCACATTCAAAATCCCTGATTTAGCAATAGATCCATTGCCAGGCATTTGGGCCATTAACGCAGGTAAAGATCGACTCAGCATGGCGGTGGTAGCCTGTGGATCAATGCCTAATTGCGTCGCCAATCGACCTATCTCTTCCTGACCAAATACCTGCTGTATATGTCCATCGGATATTATCGGCTGTCCATTCTGCCCGCTGACATCCTTAACAATATCTCCGAGTCCATTCTGGTTGAATTTTTCGGTAATCCCTTTCACTCCGCCATGTAATTCAACCCAGCTGATAATATTTTGTATACTCAAATTCCCCGTTTGCGGGTCAGCGGAAAGCAGCTCACTCAATAAATTACTGTCACCCATACCATCCTCCTGCCTATAGGTACCGCCAGCAGATATATTCTTACTGTGCGGCTTGGTGCATTCAAAAATCACGCTATAAACGGAAGATAAACGATGTCAACAAGTTGAATGCCGGCATTCCGAGAGGAGGAATTTCGCCACCCTGCCCGGCAGCATTCTCAGTGCTAACCTACAAGATGAGATGGTGACTGACAGAATATTGATTAGCCAAGACACCGCTTGGCCTCAACCACAAATAAATAAGGCAGGTATCAGCTCAATCTCCGCTGATAAAATCAAATACCAGCACCCCCTGCTTTTTCGCCAAAAATGGGCCTACCTGATTTTTGAAGTTTTGGTGTGCTGCATCATAAAATGTGGGCGAAGTAACCACGGGAGTACCCACGTAATAATTACGATCCCCTTGAGAGCGGAAGGTCACGATAAATCCTTGTTCAAAGCCCCCTGCAACCCCCTCACCACTCGCTTGCTTACCTGTGGTTATCGAGACGATATAAGGTTTACCTTCTCGCAGTGCCAAATGTTGCAACGCCAGAAAATCTTCCATCAGTTGACGTCGTTTATCTGGGCTGACAAATTCAGCGTAACGGAATAATACAATGTGCTTAACCTCACCCGGCTTATAATCTCCCCGAGTAAATACCGCATTGCCCACCGCCTGTCGTTCACGGATCAGTATGGCCTGTTTTGTTACCGGCGCAGCATTTTGTACTTCAACTGGCTGAAAATCCATATCACATCCTATATAGAGATTTATAAAATCTTTTATGCAGTGTTCAATAACAGTTCGTTTATTTTCACCGACATCAGTTAATAGAAAATAGTGCAGTTTGAATCAAACGATGCACACCGGTCTCCGTTTTGCTTTGGGTATACTCATAACTTTCCCCTTTACGTTTATATTCCATTTTTGTGTAGGATATATTTACATCATTTATTGAGATATTTCTTGTCGTGTTGGAGATACCCAGTGTCGTGGTGGTAAAACTCTGCGCTACCATTGACTTACTTGACCCTTTCAGATCCTGAGATGACCCAACAATTGAACTGGAACTGCCGGTAATACTCTCTGTGTGGCCAGCAATCGTCAAACTTGACGCGGGAGCTTTCATATTAAGTTTAACACCGCTGTTAATGGTAATAGCCAGTGGCGAACTGATAGTAATCCCCCCCAGAACCTTTTCCTCCCAACTGCCGGTGATACTACGCGTTACATTCCCTTTGATATCCTCAGTTAAATTCCCTGTGATATCTATATTTACATTCCCTTTGATTTCCTGATTCTTATTGCCATCGGTGCGGTGTTGCATATTGCCCTGAATATGGATGTCCTGATCTTTTTCAGCTGAAATCTTCATGTCACGTTCAGAGTGTAAAGCGACTGACTCCCCCCCCAGTGCATCATCAATCAGCAAATAGCTGGACTTATCTGCGGAACCGCCTTTACTGCGAGTCATTATTCCCATGCGGGTTGCATCCTGGGGCAAATTAAGCGGCGGCTGATTATCTTCATTATAAACTCGGCCAATAATCATTGGGCGGTCAGGATCCCCATTAATAAAATCAACAATGACCTCTTCCCCTACTCGTGGTACTTGCACCGCACCATATTTCCATCCGGCCCATTGACTGGATACGCGGATCCAGCAAGAGCTGCTGTCATCCCCCTTTCCATAGCGGTCCCAACGAAAATGCACTTTTACTCGCCCATAGCGATCAGCCCAAATAGTCTCATTAGCAGGCCCGGTCACCACTGCTGTTTGCGGCCCAAAGGTACGTGGCCATAAGGTTTCACACGTGGGATGCCAAAGGGTTGATGCGGGTACGACACTGAAAATGGTGCCGGATTGAGCAGAGATGAAATCTGCCGAGACATCCCCACTTTGCTGATAATCACACTCTATACTCACCACCAGATAGGTTTTACTCCCAGGATTCCCACCATGATCCACTGAAATACGTTGTCCTGGGACCATCGCGCCAGCACAAGCACGTGCTTGCCCTGTAATCAGATATTGGCTCGCAGCAAATGCTTGTTGGCGCACTCGAGTATAAGTTTCACCATGTTTGCTGTCGGTATAATGCCCTGCCCAATCAAAAATACTCACGGCTTCAGGGGCTTGAGAACCTGGGTTCTTTCTGGTCTGTAGCAGGCTGGCACGTGGTTTACGAAAATCATAATCATCGGTGCTATATAACGCAGGGCCAATGATATCTTCCTCCCGCCAATCATAGATCCCCGCAACCTCATTACCCTTGTTATCTGAAGGAGTTAGCGCAACTTTACTCACACCAGTAGCCTCATGTGCCTGTGGATGATCTGCAAGTACCATCACATGCTGATCGGACTCATGGCGGAAAAAGTAATAAATACCTTCATGCTCCATCAAACGGCTAATAAAGGAGAAATCACTCTCCTGATACTGCACACAGTATTCCCATTCACGGTAAGATTCTAATAATTTACTTTCTAATAATATATTGTGACGATTGAGAAACTCCTGCACAATTTCTGGTACAGACTTTCCTTGCCAAATAGAGCAGTCACGACCGCAACTTAAGTACCATAATGCTGGTTGCAGGGTAAGGTCGTAAATATAATAATCACCGCGAGTCGTTGCGTGAATTTGTCGTGATACTGAGGTGATAATGCCACTAATATACCTTGCTTGTTGCCCCTCATCTTCAATATAAACGGACAGAGCCTCCCCTAAAAGATCACGTTGGTCAACTTCAGCGGAAGAATTCAATAATGTCAGATTATATTTATAGAGTGTCGAAAGCGACTCACTACCGGTTAAACGACTGAACATCCATTCATCAGATAATTTTTTTGAGCTTAACTTTATCGTTCTTCGCATTAGTTTCCACCACTCAGTTATCCATTTAATTTAATAAAATAATTTTCACATAATGTTAACGGCAGCGCGAGATAGTCAAGAAAAAATTAAAAATATAAAAAACCCATTGACTTAAGTGCCATATGTAAATATCAAATTAATTTAAATTTACGCGCAAAATAAAAGCCAACTCATTGTTATATATTTATTTTTTATTTCCATATATAAAATATAATTCAAAGGAATTGTAACAAAAATATCAAAATGTAAAAATCAGTAATAAATAAGAAGTAATAATCATAATGGCGAAATATATATTTATCCCTTGACATCGATAACCTCGCATTATAACAATCCTATTCTGTGATTGTTTTTATAATCATTATTACCAATGCAGGCATAACTCTACCACTAGCATTATACCTATATTAATCGAGGCAAAAACATTGCAATCTCGTGCGGTAGCTATGGTAGAAAGGAAGTTATAAATATCATTTATAAGCACAACAAATCCATGGGTTAATACATTGAACAATATATGGATGAATAGATTTAACAACGTATCATTGGATTATTTTGGTGAAGCCATTTGACATCAGGATCAGTCACGCCTGTCAAAAATCGGTCACGTATATATCCTGGAAGTGTTCATTTCATTCATTTACAGCATATTAAAAATACTGCTAACAAATGAATTTTAGTCAAAATCACAGGATGTATTTGATGAAAATTGTAAAACCGTTACATCTGAGCATACTTCAGCGACCTTTCACCTTGCAGGGGCAGCATCATCTAGGTGTTTCCGTTTTGGTTCTGGCAGATATGGAGGAAACGCCACATTTATCTTCCGAAGCAGAATTGTGGAAACTCGTTAGTGAGGAATTAACCACGAGTGGAGGTCTTCTCGACCTTGCAATGCCTAAAAATTGTGCTGAGTTTCTCGCGACGGGTAACGCATATACCCATCATCAGAGTGATAAAACAACTTGTGCGGTAAAGATCCAGCTCGACATCCTTGAAAAAACCTTAATTGTTACCGGTGATCGCCACTGGGTTCAAGAAAGTTCCACTGAGCCATTACCCTTCACAAAAATGGGACTTGGTTGGAGTAATGCGTTTGGCGGACCACAATTTGTTGAAAACCCATGCGGCGTAGGTGCCGCACCAGAACAACCCAACCCTAATGTGCGCCAGAAACTGCCAAATATTGAATCGCCACAGGCTAGATTAACCTCTCCGCACCAAAATATTTTACCCGTCAGTTTTGACGCAATCGATATTACTTGTCCACGCCGTTTTACTCGCATTGGTAAAAACTATGATGCCGACTGGTTGGAAAATGAATTTCCCGGTTTTGCTAAGGATATTGACTGGCGATTATTTAATATGGCGGAGAGTGACCAACAATTTTCCCAATATAATGAGTTACCACCCCAAGCAAACTACTGCATCTGGAATATGCACCCCACTCAGCCACTCCAGCAGGGCAAACTCCCTCCCTGGCGAGCCCGCTGTTTTGTTAATAGCCTACGAGATGGTGAAGAGAAATTTGAAGAGATCACCATGCGCCACACAACGGTCTGGTTCTTTCCGCACCGTGAACAGATGGCATTAATTTATCAGGGGTATATTCGCGTCAGCGAAGATGATGCAACCGACATTCTGGAATTAATGCCAGCACTGGAAATCATCAATCAGCCACGCTCCTCAATTCACTACTACCAAGTATTACAACAGCGATTGGACAAAGAAAAAGGTGCCCTATTCTCATTTCGTGAAAAAGATTTACTCCCTGAAACAGCGATTGCTTCTGGTCTGAACGCCCATTCATCTCATATGCAAAGCCCGATGCAAGAAAATATATCAACTTTTGAACGTCTTCAGCACGAACATTACCGCCTTAAGTTAGCGCAGGAAGGAAAAGATATTGAGCAACTATTTCCCGCCAGTAAGGAGACGGCTCCCCCTTCGTTGGAACAACTGCCAGATTATGCTGCAAAATTAAAGCAGCAGGCTGATGTATTGGAACTACAGACTAATGACCTGGGCCAGGCCGGCCTATTTCCTCCAGAAAAATCGTCCAATCCCCATATGCAGTTTTCTGGTGCAGATAATTATCATCAGCAGCTCAATCTGCTCTACAAGGGGGTAGGGAAAAACGATGAGAAAAGTGTGGCTCAGACTGAACAGGCATTGTTTCAAACCTATCTAATGAGTGTTCAGGCCCAAGAGCCAGCCACACGACTAACCGGAAATACGGTCGCAATAGTACGTGACTACGTGAGTGCCGTAATGGCCAGAGATAAAAACCTCAGTGGTATAGATTTAACGGGAGCCGACCTGGCTGACATGGATCTACGTCATGCTAATTTACGAGGTACATTACTTGAAAATGCTAACTTATATGGATGCAATCTTGAATATGCTTCTCTCCAGGAAGCTATGCTGGCACGTGCGGATCTCACTAATGCTAATCTGAGCCACACCCATTTAGAAAATGCATCTTTAGCATTAGCACAATGTGAAAACACTAATTTTACCTCTTCTCATCTAACCGAAACTAATATCCATAAAACATTATTTAAAAATTGCAATTTCACTGACGCCCTTCTGGAAAATTTGTTAGGTGACCAAACTGTTTTTATTCAGTGCTTATTTCAGCGGGCCAATATTATTGATACCACCTTTATTGAACTTGAACTCAATGGTATGAATTTTATTGAGGCGCAGATGAAAAAAGTCAGTTTTATCAAATGTAGTCTGCTGGAGTTCAATTGTAGTCACGCTCAGATAGAGAACGGTTGCTGGGTAGACACAAAGGCCATCGGCAGCAGTTTCCATGCAGCACATCTTGTCACCTGCTCTTTTACCGCTGGCAGCGACTTAGCACAGGCCGATTTTAGTGATGCCACACTGAAACAATGTAATTTACGGCAGACTCCCTTACATCAAGCCAGCTTTGAGCGGGCACGATTAGATAATAGTGATCTATCGGAAGCACAGTTGATCAAAGCAAATCTACAATACCTGGACGGTAGTGGCAGCCTTTTTATCCGCAGCAACTTTTCTGAATCCCAACTCATGAATGCCAATCTGATCAACGCGATAATGCAAAAGTCTATTTTAAGCGGTGCAGATCTACGCGGTGCCAATCTATTCCGTGCGGATATATCACAATCGCGTTTTGACGATATGACTAACTGGGATGGCGCTTATACCGAAAGCATCAAAATGCAGCCGCGCATCAAAGGAGAAAGTTGATGAAGCTCAGTGCAATTCAGTTGCAGCAACAAATAAAATGTGGCGAATATGTCAGTGGACACAATATTGTTGGACTACAACTCACCGGTATGGATCTTTCCGGCGGGATCTTTTCCGAACTGACAGCAACCGGGGTTGATTTCAGTCACTGTAATTTAAATGAGGCAGTATTTGATAACTGCCAACTTACTGATTGCGTATTCAACCACGCAAATATTATTAAAACACTGTTCAATAGTTGTGAATTAAGTCATGCCACATTTTTGGAAAGCCAATGTGAAGAAACAATTTTTCACCACTGCACGTTAAATAATGCCGATTTTAGTGCGCTAATAATCAATAAAGTGAGTTTCACTGATAGCACACTTTGCGGCAGCAACTTCACTGCAGGAAAATTAGAACGAACGACCTTTAACCAAACTGCAATGAACGATGTACTTTTAAGTGATTGTCAGTTGAATCTTGTCACTTTTTTCCGCCTGGATTTACGCAACACACAGACCCTTGGTACCCATTTTGATCAGGTCACTTTCTTCGAATGTGACCATCGTGGGAAAAGTTACGCAGGTCAACAATTGCAGGCTTGTCAATTTACCCATAATCAGTTGGACGATACTGATTTCAGCAATGCGGTGTTGCGCCAAAGCAACTTTAAGGGAGCCTCTTTGCAACGCGCCAAGTTACAGACAGTACAGGCTCAACAAACACTGTTTATAGAGGCCAACCTGACCGGGGTACAGTGCCAATATGGGGAGTTTGATCAAGCAATATTCAACGGGGCTACGCTAAATAATGCCAGCTTTCACCAAGCTCGCCTTTCCCAAAGTCTGTTCCATTATTGTCAGGCTGAACGCTGTGATTTCAGTAAAAGCTATCTGGCTTACGCCGATTTTTCGTACGCCAATATTAATGAAGCAAATATGAGCTATGCCCATTTCATACGCACACGCTTACACGGAGCCAGGCAACAGCAAACGCACTGGAGTGATCGTAGTGGCGTATTAGAAAGGGATGAAGCATTACATACCGCCGAAACCTGGAGTTCAGAACGCAAATTTTGATCCCCCACACCCAAGAGGCAACGCCATGAATACAGTCACTAAAACCAATTTAATCAGTAGCTTACTACCACAACAAGCAGCAGGTTTGATTGCAGATAAGCTACCTGATGGCAGTTTGCTAGTGCAATATTCGAGTCAGGGTAGAGTTTGCCGTCAGGCAACCAGTTGCCTGGTGATGCCTAATATTGGTGACACGGTTCTGGTCGCCGACGCTGGTCAACAATTATGGGTTATCGCGGTGTTGGAGCGAGCAGATCCAGGCACAGTGACACGCCTGAATGTGGTGGGTGATCTACAAATAGAAACACCAAGTGGTTCGCTGATATTACACAGCACCAAACAAGTCAAAATCAGTAGCGATACGCTGGCGATACAGGCACAAAGCGCTGACTGTAATATTGACAAAATGGCTTACAGCGGTAACGAGTTCTCTGGCTTTATTAGTCTGGTTCGTCTGGTCGGTAAACGTTACGAATCCTTATGGCATTCAATCATTCAAACCAGCCATACCTTATTTCGCCGAGTACGCCAGATCGAATACGTACGAGCAGGACAACTTGATCTTCAGGCCGAGGATTATGCACGTCTACATGCCCGTAACCTGATTATTACGTCAAAAAACATCACTAAACTGGATTCAGAACAGATCCATCTTGGATAAGGAATAACTATGTTTGCCAATACCCAAATGATGGGAATGGATATTGCATTACCTGACGTTTGCCTAACTCCCTGTCCGCTTCCAGTCCCCGTACCTTACCCAAACTTTGCATCGGCGCAGACAGCTATCCCAAATGCATTCAATATATTGTTCGTCGGTGCACCTGCGCACAACATGGCGACAATAATACCATTAACCAATGGCGATAGCCCTGGCGTTGCAGGTGGAGTCGCTTCCGCGACAGTGATGGGGCCATCACGCCATCTGTCCGGCGCATTCTCAGTATTGTTAAAAGGTTCACCCGCTACTCGGCTCACCAGCAGCAGCCTACAAAATTCAACTAACGCTTCGGGTTCTCGTATGGTTCCAAGTCAGTTCAAAGTGCTGATCCTTGCCTCCTAACTCAATCTAAAGCCCTTTACAGCAGTTAAATCATAGTAAAAAGACAAAGTTATAACTGAAAATTTCATTGAGAAATCAATCAATAACTCCCAGCAATAAACACAAATAGCAACGGAAAGACATCATGAGAAAACCACATACTGCCTCAAGATGTTTGCATCTATTGCTAATCATACTTGGTTTTATGCTACTGAGCAGTTGTACGTTTTCGTCCCCGGATGGCCCGCCTATCTACTGTTTGATATTCGATGCCGATCGTCAGGTTAATACGGGGGTACAGCGACATCCCTTACCGATAAAGATACGCACACTGCTACTTCGTTCTGATGCAGAGTTTATGGATGCTGATTTCTTTAGCTTGCAAAACGATGCCCCGAACACTCTTGGTAATAGCCTGCTGGGCAGTGATCAGTTCTTTTTGACGCCAGGGCAGAGAGGAAAAAAGCTACAGGGACAAAAGGTACAAGATGCCCGTTACATTGGCGTTATTGCCGAATACCAAATCCTGAATGCTAAGGTTTGGCGCCTTTCCCTGCCGTTATCTACGATGCCCACAATAGGTGCCGACCAAGAGTGTCAATCTTCGTCAGATGGGCGAGGCGCATATATCGTTGCGGGTATTGAGGGCTTGAAAACCATCAACACAAATGAATAGCAATCGGCTTTCTAAGGCAAGGAACGTATTTAATTATGATAATGAAAGAAGCTCATAAGATCGTTTGGACTGAAGGAATGTTTTTACGCCCACACCATTTCCAGCGGGCAGAACATTATCTGGAAAATTACATACGCGCCTGGGGGCAAGCACACAATGGTTATTTCTGGGGATTTTTAAATCTGGAAGTAGACCAGGAACTGCTACAGCAAGGCAAAGTCGCACTGACTGAGGCTTGTGGCATTATGCCAGACGGAACGCCTTTCAACTTCAGCGGGGCACAATATGCACCCGTACCACTGGTGATAAAAGCGAGTAAAACCAGTGAGAAAGTGGTACTGGCACTCCCCAGCCAACGTGCTGGTCGTGAGGAGATCATTTTTCAGGAGAAACCCGACGCACTTGCCCGTTATCTCGCGTATGAAGCGGAAGTCGATGATCTGAACGAGGTCTCCGTTAGCAGCACCGAGTTGCAATTTAGTTCCCTTCGTCTGCGTCTGATGCTGGAAAGCGACTTAAGTGCCGAGTGGACAGCATTAATTGTGGCTGAGATACAGGAAAAAAGTGATCCCCCCCGATTACAACTGGAAAAAAACTGCATTCCCCCCACGCTTAATTGCCAAAACAATCACCAACTGAAAACCTTTATCAATGGTCTCGCAGGGCTGCTGCTGCAACGTAGCCTACAGATGAGTCTGCGCCTTCAGCAACCTGAGAGCCGCAATAGTTCAGAAATGATTGATTTCATGCAGTTACAGTTGATTAACCGCTATGTGGGGCAAGTCAATCATGTCTCCCAGCTCAGCCATATACACCCGGAACGCCTGTTTGCCGAGTGGCTACAATTTGCCACGGAGCTGGCCAGTTTTTCTTTACAACGTACAGCTGATGCGCAGTTACCCGTGTATGACCACAACAATTTGGCTTATTGCTTTGGCGAACTCATGCTACTGCTGCGCCACGGGCTGTCAGTGATATTGAAAGATAACGCCATCCAACTGGCGTTGGTTGAGCGCTCCCCAGGGCTAAACGTCGCCATCATACAAGACGCAGCCATGATACGGGATTTCGATTTTGTTTTGGCAGTACGCGCTAATGTCACGGCTGAGGTGCTATTGGCACATTTTCCGGCACAAATGAAGATTGCCCCCATCACCCAGATCCGCGATATCGTGCAGTTGCAACTCCCAGGCATCAAGTTATGCAACACCTCAACAGCACCGCGTCAAATTCCGTATCACTCAGGCTATACCTACTTTCAATTAGAGAAGAGCGGTGAGCTGTGGGAACAGATGGAACAATCCAGTGCTTTTGCCCTGTATTTGGCTGGTGATTTTCCTGGCATGAATATGGAATTTTGGGCCATTCGCAACCATACGGACAGGTAATCATGACTCAGGAAAAAACTCAATTACTCTCTGGGAGCAATTCGCTGGTCTCTGCGGCCAGGCCGCTGCTGAATATTATTGCTAAAATTCGCCAGTCAGCGACCCATGATAACCCGACACAATTACGCCAACATTTGATTGAAGAGATCAGACGTTTTGAACTTCGCTGCCAAGTCAACAATCTGCCGTATGAAATCACTATTGGTGCACGTTATTGTTTGTGCACTTCACTGGATGAAGCTGCCGCGCTGATGCCAGACTGGGGAGATGACAACATCTGGTCAGGGAATGGGCTGCTGGTCACTTTCCACAATGAAACCTTTGGTGGCGATAAGTTTTTTGATCTACTCGCCAAATTATCGCAGAACCCACACAAATATATCGAATTACTGGAGTTATTAAATTACTGCCTACTGCTCGGATTCAAAGGGCGCTACAAAGTAATGGACAACGGCCACTCACTGCTAGAAACGCTGAAACAGCGCCTGCAACAGCGCATCCGTTTGGTCCGTGGCGGTTATAGCGAGCTACTCTCTCCAGATGCCCAGACGTTTTCGGTTCAACAAAAACGCCGAAAGCCTAAGATGCCATTGTGGGCGAGCACCAGTCTAACCGCATTCCTGGCCTCATTACTGTTCATTGTGTTGAGCTGGAAGTTGGATGATGCCACTCGCCCAGTGCTGGCATCAATTTACCAGGTAGCCTTACCACAGTGGCTCACTCCCTTACCTACACCAGCAGTCTCCCCAGTATTAAATCTGGCGAACTTCCTACAGGAAGAGATTGCCAGTGGGATGGTGGTGGTTCGTACCGATGACAAACAAAGTGTCATTGCTCTCAGAGGCGACGGGCTGTTCGACTCAGGTATGACCACAATACGCCCCGCCTACAATCAGGTCATTAATCGCATCGGCAACGCACTAAACGGCGTCAGCGGTAAGATCCTGGTCACGGGTTACAGCGATAATGTCCCAATTCGCAAGTCAACCTTCACCTCCAATTCAGCACTTTCATTGGCCCGAGCAAACGCAGTAGGAAACCAATTGCAAAAATATCTTGATAGTGCACAACGGGTAAAAACTGAAGGTCGTGGTGAGGCCAATCCGGTTGCCCCCAATGACAGCAAAAAGGATCGGGCATTAAACCGTCGGGTTGAAATTACATTATTGGTTCCGCCGGAAAATACGAAAACGGAATTTAATAAATTGCAGTAAAGGAACAATAAAAAATGTTAAAAAAATTACTCTCTATCCTTACCAGCCGCTTGGTATGGGGAACTGTCGGCATCTCTATTTTGGCATTAGCCATTTGGGTATTCGGTCCACAGGTTGCCATCGGTAAAAACCAACCTATGAAGTTGGAATTGAACCGCATCATTATCATCACTGTTATCTACCTTCTCTGGGGACTTTGGTACATTATTTCACGCCGTAATCGTGCCGCTTCCCTGCGTAATTTGAATGTAGCTGATGCTTCATCAGAGAAAAATAAAAACCAGGAAGAACCGCAGCAAGAGAGTGACTTGTCGCAGCGTTTTAACGAGGCGAAACAGCGGCTAAAAAAAGCCTATTTCTTAAACCATACAGGCAAATACCGTTGGATATCCTGGTTCAGTCAACACTATTTGTACCAGTTACCTTGGTATATGGTCATCGGCGCACCCGGTGCCGGGAAAACCACCGCGTTGGTCAACTCGGGGCTAAATTTTCCTTTGGCGGACCATATCAACCCTTTATCCCTGCACAATACCGGCGCTACCCGTGATTGTGACTGGTGGTTTACCAATGACGCCATACTGCTGGATACTGCGGGCCGTTACAGCATCCCCCATGGTCAGTACGATGAAAATACCGACGAATGGAAAAGATTTGTTGGTTTGCTGAAAAAATATCGCCCTCGCCAACCCATTAATGGCGTAGTCGTCACTATCAGTATCTTGGATCTGCTCTCTGATAGCCCCGAATCCTTGGCTAAACAGGCCAATGAGCTACGCAAACGACTGTTATCACTTGACGAACAACTGGGTATCCGCTTTCCGATCTATGTCATCATCAGCAAGAGTGATTTACTGCAGGGTTTTTCCGCTTATTTCGGTAATTTCGATAATAAACAACGTGATCAAATCTGGGGCTTGGTATTTCCTTATGAGGCCTCTAATCAGCCTGATTTCCACCTCGCCCATGAGTTTGAGCACCAATATACCCTGCTGGAACAGCGACTCATTGATGCATTACCGGATACTCTACTGACTAATCACTCAATGAATCAACGTGCAGAAAGTCATCTTTTTCCTCAACAATTTTCTGCATTACGCCCATTACTTCGTCAATATCTGGACACTTTATTCGTTACTTCAAGCTTTGAAACCCGTTTTGTCCCACGCGGCATCTACTTCACCAGCGCGACTCAAGAAGGTTTACCCATTGATCAGGTGATGGGCGAATTAAATCACTATTTACAGCTTTCTACTGCATCCAGCCACAGCAATAGCTCACCCCTTACAGCGGACCTCCCCCCAAAAGAGTTAGAGCCGCCTGCCCCTAAACAGAGTTTTTTTCTGAAAAGAATGCTGGAAGACGTTGTTTTTCGAGAGGCGGGACTGGCCAGCAGTAACAAATGGTGGGAATACCGTAACCGCGCACTTCACTGGGCGGGTTATATCCTGTTGGCAGCAATAGCGACAACATTAACTGTTTTATGGGGCAGTAATTACATCGACAGCAAAACCTACCTGACAGAAGTCAGAACCAAGGTGGCATCTCTCGAACGCCAGGGGCAAAAACTGTCACCACCGAAGCCAGAAGATATGCTCTCCATACTGCCATTTCTTGACAATGTGCTGTCCCTGCCAGAACGTCAGGATTTCCCTCTGGGGAACCCACCGTTCACTTATCATATGGGCCTCTATTCTGGTGATAAAGTGAGTACAGCCAGTAATAAGTTGTACCAAAAAGCGCTAAAAGAACTGCTATTACCCCTGTTAGTTCAACAAATTACCAATACCCTGCGTAACGACCCACAAAATGATGTGGAGTTCAGCTATGAAGCACTGAAAGCGTACCAAATGCTATTTCTATCGGAGCGGTATGACGGTGAGTATTTACGCTCTTGGGTGATACTCAACCTACAGCGCAACTTGCCGCAAGGGATCCCACAACTACTGTTACAGCGGCTTGAATGGCACCTGAGCCAGTTGCTTGACAATCAGACTCAGATTTCACCCTACACCAAAAATCAACTGTTAGTGGAGCGCAGCCAGGCGATTATCAACCAGGTTCCATTATCTCAACGGGTCTATAGCAGACTAAAACGCCAACTTAAGCGCCAATGGCTCAGTCAGGCTGAAATAAAACCAGTGAACTTATTGGCTCTGGCGGGGCCACAGGCCGAGTTAGTTTTCTCCCGCAAGAGTGGCAAACCTCTGACTGATAGTGTGTCGGAGCTATTTACCCCACCAGGTTGGACTGCGTTCAACAAAGATATCGACCGCGTCGTTGATACACTGCGGGAAGAGGATACTTGGGTATTGGACAGCGGCCCAATAGAGCAAAAAAGGGCTATCCTGATTACCACTATACGACAGTTGTATATGCAGGAATTTATCAAAAACTGGGATATGTTGTTAAACGACATTCAATTGGCAAATATTAGCAACCTGGAACAACGAATCAGTAGCGCACGCTTATTATCCAGCCCTCACTCTCCTTTACTTAATTTACTGATGAACGTCAGTAAAAACACCATGTTGCACATTGATGGCCGCAACGGACTATTAGATAAAACCAAAAGCAAATTGAACCAGAGTAACAACCCAACATTGGATGTATTGTTTGGTTCCACGACAACCAATATTGGTGATGATATCGCGACTCAGCCTGTGCAGGCCATCATGGCACATTACGCCCCATGGTTAGAGTTGTCTCGCAGTCAGGAGACTGGTGATAAAGCCATTCCGTTCGATAACATACTCAAACAAGTTAATGAACTGTATAACTATCTGACTGCGGTGCAAGGGGCTACCAACAGTGGTATCGCAGTTCCACCAAGCGATATTATCTCACGCCTACAGGCAGATTCAGGGCGTTTGCCCGAGCCACTCAAATCAATGTTGTTATCGCTGACCGTGGGCGCGAGTAGCGACACTCAACATAAAGAGATGGAGAACCTCAAGCAGCGTATTAACTTCGAAGTGAGCAGTTTTTGCCAACAGGAAATAGCCAAACGCTACCCTTTATCCCCTCACGCCAGGCAGGAAGTCACGCCTGACGATCTGGCCCATATATTCGCCCCCAATATTGGCCTGATGGATAAATTCTTTCGCGACAATTTACAAGGGAAGGTGGATACCAGACAAAATAACTGGACTTTTACCCCAGGAGTGGATGGTAAAACACTCCCTAACAGCGGCAATATCCTGCAATCATTCCAGCAGGCACAACAGATCCGTAATACTTTTTTTGCCGGCAACACTCCTGCACCATCTTATCGCGTAACAGTACGCCCGGTGCGGATGGATAGCGACATTCTCAAGCTAACATTGGATATTGACGGGCAACTGTTCAAATATAGTCATGGCCCACTGGTGCCACTGGTGGTGACCTGGCCGGGTACACGTAATACTGGCATGGTCTCTCTGCAATTAACTCTGGCTAATGGTTCCAGTGCTAATTTAACCACCAGCGGCCCGTGGGCGCTGAATCGTCTGGTTGATATGGCGCAACCCTCTGAGGGCAGCAATAATCAATTGGCTTTCAATAACAAACAATCGACCTTCAATATAGACGGCCATCGAGTCACACTGGAATTCATTGCAAACAGTATCTATAGCCCCTTTCAGTTACCGGCGTTCTCCTGCCCTTAAAGCAACTTATCTCTTGCGACAACACATGAAACATAACCGACTAACCACCTGACAAAGGCGATTTAAAGCATGACGTCTGAATTAATCAACAAGTTGCTATCCCCCATAAATACAGCAAATCCTTGTGGGGAAAATTTAGAGTATGATGCTGATTTTTTGGCCTTGGAGCAGGCTTTTTTAGGCAAGGCCGAACAACAATTTGGCAGTACGATTATCCCCGCACAAACGCCAGATTGGATGCTAGTTGAAGATTTGGCCTGTAGCTTACTAACACGCACCAAAGACTTGCGCATCATGTTATATCTCACCCGAGCCTGGACTCAACTGCGGGGCCTACAGGGTTATGCCGATGGACTGGAGCTGATCTATCAAACGCTGGAAAACTATTGGAGTTCTCTATTTCCATCACTGGAGTTTGAGGGGGAAATCGACCCACTATTACGCACCAATGTGCTGGCAGAATTGGGTGATAAATCCATCCTGGCAACCTGTGTGTATAACAGCACTCTATTAAAAGAGACGGGCAGTGAAATTTCATTACTAGCCGCAAGTGATTTACTTAATGGCAATCATCAAGATCATCCAAATTACCCAGGGGGGCGCACACGTCTACAGAGCGAGTTAATGCGACAACAGCTACCTGTAACTCAACTGATGATCGACATCCCTCTATATCTTGTCGCTATCCACAAGCAGGTAACGCAACATTTAGGGGAAGCGGCACAACCAGAATTTAATAATTTATTGAAAACATTAAATACTATTGCTCAAGCCTGCCATCCTCCCCCAATCAGCCAACAACCGCCAATGGCACAGCAGGCATCAATATTAACCCCACAAGCTGTGCCAGCAGCATTCGACTGGCACAGTTTGCAAGTTCAATCACGCGATGATGCGCAACTGCTACTCGAAAAGGTAAAAAACTATTTTTACCTTTATGAACCAAGTCATCCAGCACCATTGATGATCGACCGGGCGCAAAAACTGATAGCCCTCGATTTCATACAAATCATTCAAAACCTAATCCCCAATGGCCTTAGCCAGCTGGAGACTATTCTGGGCCAGACTTATGGTGAGGATCATCATTAATCATCATCTTTATGATGATCCTTTTTGGCTTATCAGTGCCCGAGCACAATGCTCAATTCTCGTTATCCCGACCAGCAGACGGCGGGATAAATTTTTAATAATTATCTGATGTTAGATGGAGTGAGTTATGTCCGGACAAAAATTCATCGCCCGTAATCGTGCACCACGTGTACAAATTGAATACGATATTGAGCTATACGGTGCAGAGCGCAAAGTTGAATTACCATTCGTCATGGGGGTCATGGCCGATTTGGCCGGAAAATCTACCGAACCTCAGTCAAGTGTTGGTGAACGCCAGTTCCTCGAAATAGATATCGACAACTTTGACGAACGCATGAAATCACTCAAACCCAGAGTCGCCTACCAGGTAGATAACACCTTAAGCGGTGAAGGTAAGCTGAATATCGATCTGAGTTTCGAAAGTATGGACGCGTTTTCTCCCGCCGCTATCGCCCGCAAAATTCCAGCACTGAATCACCTACTTGATGCGCGGACTGAATTATCCAATCTGCTCTCCTATATGGATGGCAAAAATGGGGCAGAGGAGCTTATCTCACAAATACTGCAAAATCCCGAGATGCTGAAATCCCTTGTTAGTGCTCCCAAACCTGAAACCAAAGACAACAGTAGTGACGACAATAAATCTGAGGAGTAATTAATGAGCGATTTACAGTTGCAACAGCCATTGCAGCAAGCGACGGATATTCTATCCAGTGATGATTTCAACGCGCTGTTGAAGAAACAATTCAGACCAAAAACTGATCAGGCTAAAGAGTCAGTAGAAAATGCAGTGAAAATATTGGCGCAACAGGCGCTGCAAACAACAGTCTCAATTTCATCAGATGCTTATCACACCATTCAGGCATTAATTGCTGAGATTGATGAAAAACTATCACAACAAATCAATCAGATAATTCATCACGAAGACTTTCAAAAAATAGAGGGGGCATGGACTGGGCTGGACTTCCTGGTGCGCAACTCCGAAACTGACAATATGCTGAAAATACGCTTTATGAGTATTTCCAAGCAAGAGTTAGGTCGTACATTAAAACGGCATAAAGGCGCTGGCTGGGATCAGAGCCCGATATTCAAGAAAGTCTACGAGGAGGAGTACGGTCAGTTTGGTGGGGAACCCTTTGGTTGTCTGGTGGGGGATTACTATTTCGACCACAGCCCACCCGATGTGGAGCTGCTGGGCGAAATGGCGAAGATTGGTGCCGCATCCCATTGCCCGTTTATCACCGGCACGTCGCCGAATGTGATACAGATGGAGTCCTGGCAGGAGCTAGCTAACCCACGCGATCTGAGCAAAATCTTCCAGAATACTGAATATGCCGCCTGGCGCAGTTTGCGCGAGTCTGAAGACTCACGCTATTTAGGTATGGTAATGCCACGTTTTCTGGCTCGCTTGCCCTACGGTATCCTCACTAATCCGGTGGATGATTTCAACTTTGAGGAGAATTGTCACGATGCGGCACAGGGCAATTATGTTTGGGCAAATGCCGCCTACGCGATGGCGGTCAATATCAACCGATCATTCAAAGAGTTTGGTTGGTGTAGCGCGATACGCGGTGTGGAATCCGGCGGTGCCATAGGGGAGTTACCATGCCACACTTTCTCAAGTGATGATGGCAGCATGAATGTACAGTGCCCAACAGAAGTTGCCATCAGTGATCGCCGAGAGAGTGAACTCGCAAAAAATGGCTTTATGCCGTTGGTGTACCGCAAAAACTCCGACGTGGCTGCATTTATTGGTGCCCAATCATTACAAAAGTCAGCGGAGTATCATGACCCAGATGCCACAGCCAATGCGCACCTCTCAGCCCGCCTTC
This sequence comes from Yersinia sp. Marseille-Q3913, assembly GCF_963892745.1. Taxonomy (NCBI): domain Bacteria; kingdom Pseudomonadati; phylum Pseudomonadota; class Gammaproteobacteria; order Enterobacterales; family Yersiniaceae; genus Yersinia; species Yersinia sp. Marseille-Q3913. The sequence continues at coordinate 85,011 of NZ_CAWQAF010000011.1, forward strand.
CCTATCTATTTGCCTGCTGTCGCTTTGCGCACTACCTCAAGTGCATTGTGCGCGATAAAATTGGCTCTTTCCAAGAGCGTAAAGACATGGAACGCTGGCTCAATAACTGGATCATGAATTATGTTGATGGTGACCCAGTTAACTCCTCACAGGTAGTCAAATGCCGTAAACCACTGGCGGCGGCTGAAGTCGTCGTCGAGGAAAACGAAGATAACCCCGGATACTACAGTGCCAAATTTTTCCTGCGCCCACATTATCAGCTAGAAGGTTTGACGGTATCCTTGCGCCTGACATCAAAATTACCTTCGTTAAAACAAAATAATGCTTAAGTACTATCTCTAATTGATTATTATTAATTAGATGTTCATATCTCGTATATTTATATATGTTAATGAGTCTAATTAAAATAAGACTGCATAGATACATTAACATGCAGTTTCATATGCCATAATTATGGCAAAACCGGCATGTAATATCAGAGAGTTAATGGAAATAGATCATCATATTTATTACCCTATTAACATTGCTGAAATTAACTGCCAAATCAATCTATCCAACCATGATAAAGGATAATACCATGAGTGAACTTAATACCGATATGTTTCTAAAAATTAGTCATGTTAAAGGTGAATCCAAAGAAAAATCATATAATGAAACAATAGCTATTAACTCTTTTTCCTGGGGAGCTACACAACCGGGAAATATGGGCAGCGGTGGTGGGGGAGGGGCTGGTAAAGTGGTTTATCACGACTTGCACGTTAATGCTTTCATCGATATAGCAAGCCCAACAATACTGAGATTCTGCACTACGGGCAAACACATAGATGAAGTTGTGTTATCTGTTTGTAAAGCAGGGAATGCTGGAGCAAAATTTGAATATTTAACTATCACTTTAAAAAAAGTCTTGATTACAGCCATGCAATATACTGGGCCTGGTCATAACGGACAAGTTGGTATGATTTATACTTTCCAAGCTGCAATAGTAGATCAACTGTATACTGAGCAAAAAGATGATGGGAGTAAAGGTGTAAGTAAAAACTTTGGATGGAATATCAAAGAAGGCGTTGAAGCTTAATAAAAAACTCCCCAGGGTAATGCCTGGGGTTCTATTTTACATTAAAAAATAAAATATAATAATTGAACCATGAGTCACATTTTTACTCACTCAAAGATTAGCAGGAATAACTTATGCAACCACAAAATGAAAAAAAACAAAATAATAAAATCTGCCATGTCAATTGCTGTCATAATTTCTTTTCAAGAAGCACTATTAATAATAGTGGAAATAACAACACTTTTAATAAAAATGAAAAAACACCTTACCGTATGCTCATTGTAACAGTATCTGCTGATGATAAATGCTATATCATAAACTATGACAATATTTCCAACATATTATTAAATAATGCACCTCTGGCAGAGAGTAAACAAATGGAATTGTTACACGGCGACCGCCTCTGCATCAACAACTACCAACTACAAATCAGTCAGTTACAACAGTCAAATGCAATACCACAGTCTTGCGAAAGAGAAGTTCAGGCGACAGAACTCACCGATATCAAAGACGAAAAATACAATAAAAATATAATTGAAGATAAAATTTGGGATACTCTATTAGAAGAGTTTCCTATGCCATTTTCTGCCTCCTCACCGTTGCTGGATGTCAGCGAAAGCAATAAAATTATGCAACCCTCACCCGAACTGCCCACGGATAAACCAGGGGAGAACCTGGCGGGTCATATTCATGTGCAACAGAGAACAAGTGACCCCATGGCACTGTTCGATAACAATACTGTTTTTGAATATGAAAACTTGCTGGCAGATACAACACCAAGCATTTTATTGGCTGAGGATAATCAACAACTACAGCACTCAATCGCCCCATCGCATACGCCAAAAAATAATAGTTTTGAAGAGCACGTGATACCGAAAGTTATGGACACCATACAACCAGAAAAAAAACCTTCTGTGGCACTAAACAATAAAGATATATACCAGAACAGAACCACAATAATTATTACCCATGCTCTACAATCCTTAAACCCAATAACATTGATAGAAGAAGTCCGTAGTACACGCAGTATATCACGGTGGCCTCTACCTTATTATCGTAAGGCAATTTTATGGGATCACTTTGTAAAATCTTATCATCAACTTATTGTCGACACGAAGAGTGGGCATCTATCTGAGCTAATTCAAGCAAGTCAATCAACGCAAAACATGACAGATCAAACCTAAAGAGTAGCCAGATACCTAAATAGATACCGCCATCCAACAAAAATATAATAATCATAAAGATTAGCTGAATCAGGATAATTAACTATGGATGCTAAACAACTTACTCTCTATCAAGAAAACGACCTACTACACAACTCAAATCATCCTCAACGTAAAGAGAATCAACGACAGATATCGCGTAATAATATACTGCCGATGCTGCTCACCATGCTCACTGATAACGAACCACAAAAAAAACAAGAAGCGCCTTTAAGTAATTTGATATCACACCATGAACTACGACTTCATGTATTGCACGACCTGCAACGACTATTCAACTGCATCAATAGCGAGTCGAATAATACCTTAGGGGATTTTCCTCGGGTGCAACGCTCCACAATTAACTATGGTATCGCCTCTCTGGCAGGCAAATGTATCTCAGGTATCGAATGGAAAGATATTCAGTATGCACTGACCCAGTCGATCCTTAACTTTGAGCCTCGCATTCTACGTGATGGACTGCAGGTAAGCTGTGTGACGAATAACGGCTCACTAGAACTCTACAATGTACTGTCAATTGAAATTAAAGGCCGTCTATGGTGTAAGCCCCACCCACTCGAATTCCTGTTTCGTACTGATATGGATCTGGAAAGCGGCCACTTTAATCTAAAAGATATAGGGTAAGCAGATGGATACAAAACTGTTGAATTATTATAACCGTGAGTTGGCTTACCTCCATGAGATGGGTACTGAGTTCAGCGAACGCTACCCAAAAGTTGCCGGCCGCCTTGGTATGCACGGAATTGAAGTAGCAGACCCCTATATCGAACGCCTGTTGGAAGGTTTTGCTTTTCTTACCTCGCGCATACAGTTAAAGATGGATGATGAGTTTCCGAGTTTCTCCCAACATTTATTAGAGAGCCTCTATCCCAATTATCTTTCACCTACACCATCGATAGCTATTGCCGAGTTACAGCCGGATATCAGCAAAGGTGATATTAGTGGCGGTTTTGTGGTGCCACGGGGAACTCGGATAGACAGCAGCTCACTGAAAAAGAGTGGCATAACCTGTAGCTATACCACCGCGCATAATGTCACTTTACAGCCCATACGACTGAAACAGATTGAACTGACCGGTATTCCAACCGATATCCCCCTTTCAACACTTGACCCACACCTCAAGCACTGTGTCAGCGCACTGCGTATTCGGCTTGAGTGTGATGAGACAGTCACGCTGAACGACATGAAGCTCGACCAGCTGGTGTTCTTTCTCGCAGGCCCCGACCAACAAGCAGTACAGCTGTTGGAGTTGCTCATGCAGCACAACATTGGGGTTGTGTATCAAACGGTAGAAGAGCAGCCACAGCGGTGGTTATTGGCAAAAGAGGCATTACGCCAGGAGGGATTTGAACCAGAGCAGGCGTTATTACCCAGTGATCAACGCAATTTTGAGGGCTATCGCCTACTGCAAGAATATTTCGCCTTTCCGGCACGTTTCCAGTTTTTTAGTGTTAACGGGCTACCGAGGCAGTTAAATAATAAGAGCGCATTGCGCCAATTCGAAATAGTGGTGTTATTGGATCGCCAAAATGAGTTCCTGGAACGCGTGATTGACATCAACCATTTGGCACTGCACTGCACACCGGTTATCAATCTATTTCCTAAAGTGACCGAGCGCATCACAATTAATGAGAAAAACCACGAATACCATCTGGTGGTGGATAATATCCATCCGGTTGATTATGAAATATTTTCTATTCAACGACTGAGGGCGAGCAAACAGGACTACACGCAAGAGTTCAACCCATTCTACCGCACCGCAAGTACCGACAGCGGCAATTACGGTGCCTACTTTTCACAACGCCGCGAACAACGCACGCTGTCCAAACATGCACGCCAACATGGTAGCCGTAATAACTACTCGGGTTCTGAATTATTTGTCTCACTGGTCGATGAGCACCAGTCGCCTTGGAATAGTGATCTTAAATACCTGACAGCCGACGTGCTGTGCACCAATCGTGATCTGCCGCTGATGTTACTGCAGCAACAGGGTAGTTTTGAAATGCCAGACTCGATCCCTATCAAGCAGGTTTCATTGCGGAAAGGGCCAACACCACCACGGCCTGCATTAGCGGAAGGCGTTGTGACATGGCGGTTAATCAGCCAGCTACAACTCAACTACCTCAGCATCATGGATAGTGACCCCGAGCAGGGCGCAGCGAGTCTACGTCAGTTACTTGGGCTATACGGTAATCTCAGCGAACCGGCTGTCGCCAAGCAAATTCAAGGAATACGTCACTGTCACTTGCGTTCGGTCTATCGTCGCATTCCTGAACCAGGGCCTATTGTATTCGCCCGTGGTATTGCCATTGATCTCACTGTGGACGATCAAGCATTCTCCGGCAACAGCCCCTATTTACTCGGCAGTGTATTGGAGCACCTATTTTCACGTCTGGTGGCAATAAACACATTTACCGAAATGACACTTTCCAGCCCACAGCGTGGCGAAATTGCCCATTGGCAAGCACGTCTAGGTAAAAGGATGCTGATATGAGCGAATTTGTTGTGGAGAAAACCTTTCATATCAACACTAAATGCCGCTTGCCACTCGATTTTTGGCAGGATCTGATCACAAGCCCTGGCCGCCATGGGCTATTTCACCTATTACGGCACATTGATGCCCAATCGGGTCAACCCTTCTTGCTGGGGCGAGCACCGCTACCACGGTACGAAATACTACGTTTGGGGCAAAAGCCCCAACTCTCCTTCACCCCCTCAATATTGACAGAAGTCAGCTCACGCAGTGGTACACAACTGCATGAGGTCTCTATTTTCAACTTTGGTCTATTTGGCCCCGATGGCCCACTCCCTCTCCACCTGACCGAGTTTGTGCACGAGAGGATACAACACCATCAGGATGACACGTTACTTGCATTTGCCGACCTATTTCACCATCGGCTGATCGCACTATTTTATCGTGCCTGGGCAGATACTCAGCCTACCGTCTCACTGGATCGAGCAGACCATAAACGCTTCGACAACTACTTCTCCAATCTGATTGGTATCGGACAACCCGCACTGCAAGCGCGCGATAGCATCAACCTTCACGCTAAGCACTTCATGGCTGGCCACTTAATTCGCCACAGTCACGATCCGGAAGGTCTGGGCAAAATATTGCGCCACTATTTTAAGGTTCCAGTACATATTGTGGAAAATGTCCCTCACTGGTTAAGAGTGGAACCCTGTGAACGAGCCGGACTACGAGCAGGGCGCAACGCCACACGTTTAGGTGTGTCAACACTCCTCGGAGTCGCGGTACGCGATATACAGCATAAATTTCGTATCGAATTGGGTCCGATGTCGCAACAAGATTACGACCAATTCCTGCCAGGTTTTGCATATTGTGAGCAATTACGCGACTGGGTGCGGCAATATCTTGGTATTGAGTTTGTTTGGGAACTGCGCTTAATTCTGGCAAAAGAGGCATTACAAAGCACTCAAATTGGCGGCACACAGCGCCTGGGATTAAGCAGTTGGCTGAGCAATGCCGAACCACAGCATGATGTCAGCGATCTGACATTCAGCCCTGAGCCTGATGAGTGCCAGAATTAAGAGTGATCCCCTAAAACGTATTCCATACCACAAAGCATCACACTAGCCAATGCATATTGGGATAACCCAATAAGTGGTCCAATTTATCATTTTGAAAATTAAGGAAAAGTATGTCTGAAATTAGCCGATCGGCACTATTTATAAAATTGAATAGCCACTTATTTACCGGTATAGAGAATGCCACTGCATTTTGTAAGCTGCGCGGTAATCCATATGTTGAATTGGTACATTGGTTGCATCAATTAATGCAGTCAGCGGAAGGGGATTTACAGCAACTTATTCGCCATTTCGGCCTTGATGGGGATCGATTGGCGCAAGACATCATCACTGCACTTGATCGTCTGCCCCGTGGGGCCAGCGCCATATCCGATCTTTCTGAGCACATTGATAATGCGGTAGAGCGAGCATGGGTACACAGCTCATTGCAATTCGGTTCACAAAAAATCCGTGGTGGCTATTTACTGATTGGTCTTCTGAAAACACATAGCTTGCGCTATCAACTAACCGAGATATCTGCGCTATTCAGCAAGATCAATGTTGACCAATTGGTCGATCAATTCACGGCGATTACTGCCCGCTCGTCGGAAAATGTTCCTGCACCATTGGTAGCAGAAACCACTGAATCCACGACGAGCGGCAGTGTGTTGGCACAATATGGATCGGATCTCACCGCGCGTGCGCGCAAAGGGGCGATTGATCCGGTCGTCGGGCGCGATGAAGAGATACGTCAAGTTATCGATATTCTCATGAGACGTCGACAAAATAACCCATTGCTGACTGGCGAGGCTGGTGTGGGGAAGACCGCAGTAGTGGAAGGTCTGGCCCTGCGTATTATCGCAGGGGATGTGCCACCACAACTGCGTGATGTACAACTCTATCTGCTTGATATCAATATGCTGCAAGCAGGTGCTGGGGTAAAAGGTGAATTTGAAAAACGTTTACAGTCAGTGATTGATGAAGTGCAATCCAGCCAAACACCCACAGTTCTCTTTATTGATGAAATTCACACACTGATGGGAGCCGGTGGTCAGCAAGGTACTGGCGATGCAGCTAATTTACTGAAACCTGCGCTGGCTCGTGGTCAACTACGTACTATCGGTGCGACGACCTGGGCTGAATACAAAAAGTATATCGAAAAAGATCCTGCGCTAACCCGCCGTTTCCAGGTAGTACAAGTTTATGAGCCAAACGAAGATAAGGCGCTGCTAATGCTTCGCAGCTTTGTATCACCTTTGGAACAGCACCACCATGTACTACTACTTGATGAAGCGGTGGATGCTGCAGTACACCTGTCTCATCGCTACATCCCGGCTCGCCAATTACCAGACAAAGCAATAGCCTTACTGGACACGGCATGTGCTCGCGTAGCCATCAGCCAACACGCAGAACCAGCCCTCGTCGAGCATTGCCGTCGTAATATTGAGGCATTGCAGATTGAACTTGATATCGCGCGCCGTGAAATTAAGGTGAGTATTGGCAACCCACAGCGCCCAGCAGAAATTGAAGCACAACTGGTTGTGCTGCAACAACAGTTGGAAAAATTAACTTTACGTTGGCAACAGGAACTACAGCTAACCAAACAGATCATTGTGTTACGGGGTAAATTGCACCAACAGGAAACAGATAAAGCCAACACCAAAATAGAAGAGCCGCTCTCTCCCCCCATCAATGAATTACTCTCACAACTTAGTGAATGTCATAAACAACTGGATGAGCTACAGGGTGAATCGCCGCTGATCTTCACTGCTGTTGATGCCAATGTCGTTGCAGCCGTTGTTGCCGACTGGACAGGTATTCCACTGGGCCGCATGGTCAAAAATGAAATTGAAGCGGTGTTACAACTTTCTGACACATTGAATCAACGAGTCTTCGGTCAGCACCATGCATTGGATTTGATTGCCCGCCGGGTCCACACTTCTCGTGCCCGACTAGATGATCCCAACAAACCCGTTGGCGTATTTCTGCTAGCTGGCCCCTCTGGTGTGGGTAAAACTGAAACAGCTTTTGCTTTAGCGGAAACCCTATACGGGGGCAAACAGAACATTATTACCATTAACATGAGTGAGTTTCAGGAACCACACACTGTTTCCACCCTGAAAGGAGCCCCTCCAGGTTATGTTGGATATGGCGAGGGTGGTGTACTCACTGAAGCCGTACGCCGCCGCCCCTACAGCGTGGTTCTACTGGATGAGATTGAGAAAGCACACCCGGATGTACACGAGATCTTTTTCCAGGTATTTGATAAGGGGTGGATGGAGGACGGCGAAGGGCGCTATATCGATTTCCGCAATACTATCATCATCTTGACGTCCAATGTGGGGAGTGAACTCATCGCCAGGTTGTGTAACAGGCCTGAGCAAATCCCTGAGCCGAAGGCACTGCAGCAAATGTTGCGCCAAGAGCTGCTCTCAGTGTTCCCAGCAGCACTGCTTGGCCGCCTACTGATAACACCTTATTATCCGCTTACCGACGCAATACTGGAAAATATTGTGCGCTTACAATTGGGCAATATTCAGCGCCGATTACTCGAAAATCATGGAATTACCAGCACATTCAGCAACGAGGTAATCGACCAGATTGTTACCCGATGCACCGAAGTAGAATCCGGGGCAAGAATGGTCGACACTATTTTGACTAATACGCTTATGCCGCAGATCAGCCACACTTTGCTGACGGCTAAAGCAAATGTGCTGCGCTATCACCAGTTACACATCTCGCTGGAAAAAAATGAATTCGTCTGCCAGTACGATATTCACGAGGAAACACACTGATAACAAGGTGCTTAGCATTAACTCCTGAGCTAAGTGCCTATTTAAATATACGCACTGCTGAATTTCAGCACCCACTCATCCACTATTTTTCGTATCGCTTGCCTGACGTGAAGCAGAGCAAGCTTTACGCTGCTCAGGCTCTCGGACTTTTATTATTTCACGGGTTTCATCGACGACCGGTAACGGGAACCCCATATCGTCATAGGCCGCGAAACTGGCTAAATGATAATCTGTCAGAGGTATATCCACTGCTGCTCGAAATCCCACTTTTTCCCCTGGGGCCAAAGGACCAAAGGTTTGTAGTTTCGGTAGGGCCAATTGACAGTGAGCCCCGACAGGAATGATAACCAGATAACCACCGGCAACTGCAGTATCACCGGTATTAACCAGTGTTCCGCCCACAAAGAATTGACCGCCCGCCCCCGCCCCCATATGGAATAGTAAGTGTACTTCCCCCTTCCCCCACAGTGGCGAACTCAAAAACACCCCAATAAGGAGTATAAGACCACGCACATATCTATACCCTTTCATAGGCTTTCCCTCAGTAGCCCACATTGCTGCGGTAAAGTCATTATTGATGAATAATAAATATAAAATTATAACGGGGGTATTAAAAAGAGGCGTTTCGCAGCAAGGTAATATTCGAACACAACATAACCTTTACACTTCTCACACCAGGAGGGAAACAACTCATGAGTCGGCATCAAACCGGCGAATATATACGCCGGTCTCTCCAGTTAAAAATGCATTGCCACTCCTACAACAGGCCCATACTGGGTAACATCCCAGTCGAAGTCACCCTTTTTATAATTCTGGTACAACGCCCGATAACCCGCACGTAATTCAGTATTAACACCCAAAATAACGGTACGATAACCCAGCCAGGTTTGCCCTTGAAGGGCCAGTTGCTCGTGCAAACCACCAATATCCCCCTCAATCCCCCAACGCCAACGATCCGACAGATCATATATTAACCTGCTCCCCACGAAGGGTATTTGCCAAAGAGCATGGTCACTAACCTCATGCCCCAGCGCGCCAATATGGGCAGATAAGCGAGTCCAGCGAACACCCACCAAAGGTTCCACAACAAAGAGTCGGGGCTCATTAAAGATAGTATTTCCCCCCAATGGAAGTTGATAGGCCCGATAAAAAGCCCCCAAACTCACCATTGTTGAACTACCACGCCCACTTATCTGATCACCATATGCATCAATATTATGGCTGCCAGATAACCTAAGATATTGTGCATCAATAAACCCGCCCAGTCGTCCGTGAGTCACGCTCACGTTCCCCATAAAACCAGCATTAGTATCACGCAATGCCTTATCAAAAGGAACATTCAACGGCGCTCTGTGCCCTAATGCCGACACATTACCATTCGATGACTGCGCCCAAAGATAGGGTGTAACGGTTATGGTCCAATCATCATTCGCTGATGGAGACGTGGCAGCAAATACAGTTGCATTTAAGCCAAATAAGCATAGTAACATCGACATGCGCAAAAATATCATAGGCATATAACACCTTCCGAATAAGTGATATAACCGATTATTAAGAAGCAAGCTATAACGGGAAATACTCCCTATCGTTAATTAAATAATGAAAAAATTAACTTAAAATGGTGCCTTATCTATTTTTTCAAATGCATCAGAGATATTCCCTGACAAGGAAGTTTTGCGTGGATCAAAAGCGAAAACACTACTATCTGCTGATAAATTAAACTTTTTCAAGTCTACCCAGATAACACTAGGGCTAGTTGTCAGCTCAAAATAATAGCGTTGATCGTTAAAGTTAATGACCGTCCGATATTCTGTGTCATAAATACCAAAATTTTTGTAGGGCGCACCGAAGGGCACGGAAGCATTTCGCGCAACGGCCATTATGCTCGCGACAGCCTCTCGTTCATCTTTAGGTTCTGGCAGTAACTGAAGAAAATAAGTGGCACGTTCAAGTCTATCTGCTGGAGTCATATTACCCGGTAAAGGTGTCGTACTTTGCGGGTGACTAAAATCCAATTTGCTTAACATGGCCAGTTGTTCTGTATAAGGAGGATCATTGGTTACTACACGATTTTTTTTGTCCTGATGAATTACAGCTTTACCATCAATATATTCGATCAGAGCTGAATCCCCCGATGCATCTTCCAGAACTAAATGAACTGTCCCCTTAAATCCATTTACCGTCACCATCACGGGCTGTATTTGTGACAGTTTATCTAATGCTTCAGCCACTGTCGCAGCATTATCTAATGCATACTGCCCCCATATTCCAACCTGTAAGCCGGGTTTACTAATATCTCGTGGGCCATAATCCGTCACATTAAGGTATAACATATGGATTGCCAGACCTTTTTCATTAAATCCATCGGCAGTGCCCATACCATAAATTGTTGTCACCATACTGCCATATTGTGATGTCCATACCGCAGGGTTGTCCTTTACAACAGTCTCTGAACCAAAATTAGCACCATTGCGTGTTATACCTTTGGGAAATACAAATAACATAGGTTCTGTGCTTTGCGGCCAATCCATTGTTCGCGCAACAAATACCCCCAATTTATTATCATTCCATAAGATACGCGTGCAAGCTTCCGCGATCTGCAATGAATAAAAACCGGCAATAACAGCTGAGACAAAAAAGAACAATTTACGTGTACCTGTCAATTTTCTCATCATCAAATACTCCAGAACCTGTAAGCATTGCTGGTCTTCAAAGAAACCAGCCAGTTGACATAAGGCTCTGCACGCAGGCTGCAGTTGATCACTACCTGATAGAAGGAGCCTATCTATCCAGCATTTGAACGGCAGCTCGACTGTGTCAAATATTCGCCACGCAGTTCTGGTGAAAGTCAGCGTTTTCGGTAATAGGATTAAAAGGATAAATACTCATAAAACCCAGCTAGCTTATTGTTAAAATAAATCCGAGCAGCTGGTCACATTCTGCTTGACAGTCAAAATCAACCATTCATAACGTCAAATTTTTCACACTGGGAAATAACGTATTTATGAAGAGAACAACCCCATGCTAATAACCTGAAGGATGACGTCATAACAACAGTAAATATCGATGAAAAATAAGGATAAAAAATCAATGCTAACCATAATTGGATTAGGCGCAGGTATCGGTACTCTTCTGAGCCGCACATTAGGAATTTCTCCTGTAAATAGTCTGGCAGCCTATCTTACTGCGCTATTTCTTCTCCAATTCAGCATCTACGTACTGCCACAAAATCTATGGCTACAGATGATCATTTTCATCATCCTATTATGGGGGATAGCAGCTCGGTTTCATTGTAGCTGGCGCAGTGCTGGCCTAACACTGATATTGGCTTTTTCGGGTGGAAGTGCAGCGGCCCTGATAACGGCCATCATATATTTATATAATGAAAATATCTGGCCATTTGTTAAATAATGTGAATAAGAAAGCTTTTTCATTGAGAAAAAACATATAAATAATCTAAAAACAATATCGATATTGCTCTTAAAAGTTAATTTCACGCAAGAAAAAGTGCAAAAATCAACATCCAAAACCCAATTTATAAAATATAATCACTCTCTTTCAATCTAATATTTAACATCTCTTTCCTGATTTTTCTAATAAGCATCTTCTGTTCTTTTTTTGTGGATGTAAATAATCCCCAATGAAAAAGAGTATTTAGTGGAAAAGTCAGAGATTCATCATTACCTTCCATCAAAATTTGTGTTGCTATAGTTGACTGATAGCTTGGGACACTAAGCCGATTAACTTCTTTCTGATACCAAAACTCATACTCCTCATTCTCCCATGCCATATCCAGTACAGCTCCCCATTTATATATTTTGGCATCAAGCTTTTGTGCCAAAAACGATGCCAAAGGCAATCCACCACTTAATAGCCAGGTGCCATCTAATTTTTTTACCTGTCGACCACAAACTTTTAATGGGGTATCTGTAAAACTGTTCCATGTAAATAGTCCTTGTTGGTAAAAACGGACAAAAGTCCCCTCAAGGAATCCTACACATCCACCATGTTCAGCCGACAAACGACACTTTCCTTCTACATCCATAATATTATCTATCTCTCAGAATAGAGAGATACTCCTTAATTAATAAAAATAAAAAACAAATGGAAAATATTCTTACATAGATTAAGCATTAAATGTGATGTAAAAAAGTCACTGTATTTTAACTTTTCCGATCTTATAAAAACATAAATTAAACTCATTTAACTTAATTAAATAGCCTGGTGTTGGCAATATTAAAAAATAAGTAACATAGTGTTATTATTATAAATTACAAATGGTTGAGAAAGAACAAGTACAAACATAGCAGAGTAAAACCCTCATTAATAATGAAGAAAAGTTATCATTTGATAACCTAACTTAAGTACAAAAACCACACCTACATCACAAGTGAAAATCTGCTATTACTGGCAAGAAGCGTCGACCTATTGATCGACTCATTATCAGTTATTTTGGCTACTAAATTTTTATAAAAAATCACAGGTAAACCTATTGACAGTAATGTACTACCGTTAAGAGACTTTTTCTGTCATTGCAGTTCTACCCATCTTGCTTCGATTTGAAGCACAGTGCTCCCCACTAACCCTGTGGGGATTTTTTTATGACCACCTGATTGAGCCAATTATTTTATCTCTCTATAATGAATTATCACCCTATATAAATCTGTCACTTTTACTGGATGTCACCAATCGATAACTCTTTTTCATTATATTTAATATTGATTATGGTTATATAATTAGAAAGGAGATTGTAAGAAATTCTTTTCTTATCCAATTTTAGTTGAATAGGGGGAACTTGTTACAATTCTATATAGTTAACAATGATTTATAGGCAAACAACATGAAAACAATCATTGTAACAGTAAAAAACTCTACTCAAAATCATATAATTATTGATAACTCACCGAGTTTTGTCGATCAAATTTTGTATATTAATGGCCATCGACTTAGTCAACCAGATAGCGATCCACCAATCCTTATATTAAAAAGTGAATTATTAACAATCACTATGAATTGGTGGGGTAATGGTGTCAAGTCGATGATCGGTTTAACTTTCGATGATATACTCCTTAGCATTGGACAAAACTCAAATGGTAATTTGGGTGTAGCTCACGGTAGTAGACTTAGCGCTTTAAAATATAATGTATTGGATCAAACCCCTTGGTCTATAACCATAGAACTCATTGATTAATAAATATATTTTTTTAATTGAATGACGCAAAAAACACGAAATTATTAAAAATAAAAATCATGCATGAGAATATAATTATATTGAGGCGTGACTACTGGTGGGCTATGAGGAAGAAATCACTGTTTATGGAGGCCTTGACAAATAAAAACCCACACAGACTGGTGGGCCACTTTAATAGAGTCGTAGTAAATTAGTGTTATTAGCAGTTAGTTGATATTTTCACAAATTTTGCCTTATAAACTGAATCATTCTGCGAGGAAAACACGACAAATCCCTTTACTGAGGCATTGGGTTTCAGTGACCCCTCAACCAATTTTGCATCCACAGTATCAAAATTGAACTTTTCCCCATTTGGCGCATAGACGTTAAAGCAAATATTATTTAGGTCTATCGCCTTTTCACCAGCGTTATTGAGTTCAATATCAAATCGTTTGGTATAGATAAATCTCTCACCTATTGTCATAGTTCCCAAGGCACCTTGCTGTGCATTAATTCTTATCGAGTCAAGAGTAGAGGCCGATACGACAAAACTGATTGCAAATAAGGTAATAAAAGCAAACCATTGTTTCATTTTCACATCAATTCCTTTTGCTATTTTACAAAAAAAACACCAACATTTACCCTTCGTTAACATATCATTAGAAAATTAAATACCATATAAACATACATTAAATATATTAGTGTTAATATTTCGTCACAGACAAGATGGATTTACAGCTTTTCAATTATTACAGGGAGTCGACGGATGGAGGGAAGGCAGGGTGAGCCAGCAGGACTATCACCCCTATAGGATCGTCGCAAGGGGTATTCAACTCCGCTTCGCGATTTCAATAGACTATGCTCCCTCTTCTTCTACCCGAGTTTATTGCACATCCCATCCAAACCATGCGGCTATAGCCAGACTGCGCACATAATTCCATCTTTTAATTAAAGTTAAATTCTTTTCTGCCGTTATATGCTTTTTGATCGCACAAGTGGCGTTCAAATCGACGAGGTCATTGCGATGAATATTTGGATCTGTCGAGAATATGCTCACCACCCTTACCATGTTAACAACTTGTTAGAATGGCATATTTCACTCTACTAGCTGTGTACTGTGATGGCTGGGGTTTACAACCAAGTGCCTATGAGCAGTTTTGCCTATTATTTTGCACCATACAATTGTATTTTTTACATGGAGATATGAAAAATGAAGAGGATTTTTTTGGGATCGCTTATTTTCCTTATAACAGGATGTAGTACCATTTTCCCTGAAGCGACCATGTATAACCCACCACAAGATAGCCCTGACGTTGCCAAAATAAGATTGATTGGCCCACCGATGAGTTTCGGCCTTTATCAAAAAGATAGTAATGGGAAGTTTGTTGGAGGCTGGGTGCAAGAGCATAGTCGGTATGTGAATATATCTTTGGGATCAACAAAAGATATTGGCCTGCCGAAAGTTACAGGTAAGGAGTATAAGGATGACTATTTTGAAACCCTGCTTGTACCTGAAAAATTAACTCGTATCCATCACTCACTATATCAAGGATGCAGTGTGAATCTTAGCTTCACACCGGAGAAAAAAGGTATTTACGAGGCACGGATTAGTTATAGTGACAAGTCAGGGTACTGTGTCCTTTACATCAAAGAAATAAAATATGATCAAGTCAACTCATTGTATGTCGAGCAGGAAATAAAAAGATGAAGGGAATGAAAACTAGCCTTATTTTATTATTATCCTGTTTGCTCACTGCTTGCGTTGGCAACATTGATAAAACACATGCAACTCATATCGCTAAATACTCAGAATCAGAAATCAGGCAAAAACTGGTTCCTAATGTTACAAATAAGCGGGATGTGTTAATTATGTTGGGAACGCCTACTAATGTTAAAGACTATAATGAGTCAAATCATTGGGAGTATCGTTCTGATATCACTGACCGGAGAATATACTTAATCATCCCCATAAATAACGATAGAAAACAGCTCCTGACATTAAACTTCTCAGATAAAGGGGTGCTGTCAGATTATTACTACTCTGATAAAAAATAGAAAAACAGAATCATACCTGATTAAAGGCTCCGAGCGACAAAGCCCGGAGCTTGCCATCTATTAGCTAAAGAATTCAACTAGTCCGCCATTGAGATTATACATAGCGCCAACTATTTTAATTTTTCCATCTTTCTCTAATCCATTGAGGATGCTGCTTCGGTTCCGTATTTCATTGATCGTATGCTGCACATTGCTTTTAGCAACAGCATCAACAAATTGATCATTTTTACCGGTTCTTTCTCCACTAAATTGCGTGGCCTCAATGGCCGGCTTAATTTGATTTAGTAGTCCGGTCAGATTACCGAGTTCTACGCCATCGATAGCCCCACGTACTGCGCCACAAGCAGTATGTCCTAACACCAGAACCACTTTTGCCCCTGCTGCTGCGCAGGCAAACTCCATACTGCCCAGTAGATCGTTATTTGCGATATTACCGGCAATACGGGCATTAAATGTTTCACCAATCCCGGTATCAAAAAGAATTTCTGCCGGTGCTCGTGAGTCAATGCAACTTAAAATAACCGCAGCAGGGTATTGCCCCTCAGCACTGGCACGTTTCTGAGCCAAATAATCATGCTGTTGCATCTTGCCTGTTCTAAAGCGGATATTACCCTCTTTCATTCCAGCAATAATTTGGTCCGGCGTTAACTTATCTCGCTCTTCACGTGTTAATGCTGCTGCGTAAGATATCCCTGGCGTGGCTAAACTTAATCCGCTGGCGATACCAAGAACAGACATTCCTACCGCAGTTTTTAATAACGAGCGGCGTTGTTTGGAATGTTTGACATCTGAATGATTGGCTGGGGACTGTGACATATTTATTTCCTTAAATATGATGGTTGCAAAGTGGTGCGGATAGTTTCGCCCAAGCGGCCCGGTATAGCGGTAATTTTATCGGGTAAGCCATGCTTCCTAGTGAAAGCTTTACCTATGAATATAGCGGTCAAAATCACATTTGTATTATTTTATGGTCACACTCTGAGTTAGGATTATTCTTGTTATTTATCCTGCCGAGCCTATAAAAAGGCAAGGTTAATCTTGCCATAAAAAACAACAATCACGTTAATCACATGAAAAATATAATTAAAAATTAATTACGCGCAGGAAATCCTAATTAGGATTTTAATGAGTAGATATCAATTTACTTTTTAGCTTAAATTCTGATTTTCATTACTACTTCGATATATTTATAACTTTTATTAATTAAAATACCCACGTTTCCACTAAAACCACCTCGTTATAAAGTACAGAAGAGACTTTTACCATGCTTGGTGCCCCCCTATTCTGAGCTGTTAGTCATTTTACCCATCACAAAAGCCAGATTGGCTGCGGCGACCAAAGAAGCGGCATGTGCATCAGTACTCATTTGTTGTGCATTCAGCAAACCATTTGCCGCTTCGTTGGCGACAGTGATGGTGCCGACTCCATTGCGATAAGATTCCAGTGCGGCGTCATAGGTAATAAATGATGTTTTCACGAGATTTAATGCCGCCTGATTGGATTCAAGCGCTGAGCGCAGTGTATCTGCCGCCACCACAATTTCACGCACCGCCAGCTCTTGTGTTTTCTTAAAACCTTCGGTAGCAACCGCCGCACGCGACTCCGCCTCTTTAACTCGAGCTGCGCGGATCCCACCATCGTAAAGCGGCACACTGACGCCAATCAGAATGCTGGAGGATGAGGTCTGCGGGCTGATGCCCGGCAAGCCCTGAATATCGAAGTGCCCATCGCCACCCGCGACAGCCCCAGCAAGATAGACTTTTGGCAGGAAATCCGCTTCCGTCGCTTTGATACCCGCCTTGGCCGCTTCTGCCGCCGCATAGCTAGCCAAGACATCTGGCCGCTGGGAAAGTGCCAACCGAATCATCTTTTCTGTCGGTGGACTGGCAACCTCTGGCAAGGCACGATCCTCGGCATAACCGACTTTAATGACCAACGAAGGCGAAACCCCCATAGCTCCCAGTAATGCTTGATAGGCATCGCGTTCGGTGCCTTTTGTCATCACCCGGCGCAGCTCAGATTGCGCAACCTGCTGTTGTGCCAGCGCAACTTCTACCGTCGTAGCAATCCCATTTTTCCTACGTTGTTCGGCAGCATCCTGGATCTTTAGGCTATTTTTTAGCGTCTGTTCTGCTATCTCGCGCTGAGTTTGTGCTGCGCCATATTGGAAGTAAGTGCGAGTCACGTCGTAAATGAGCCTCTGGTGCATACCATTAAAAGTCACATTGGCGGCATAGGAGGTCTGTTTCGCCGCATCAAGCAGTGCGCTGCGTTGCCCAAAATCAAAGATAAGCCACTGTAATGCCAAAGCAGGAACGACAGCGCTACCACTCGTCTTCAGATCCTTTTCATTGCCGATCGCGTAAGGCAACGGCGTGGTGGTACTCTGATAGCCACCAATCACACTCGCCGAAATGATCGGTAAAAATATCGCCTCCCCCATCCCTACCGCCAGCGCGGCCTGCCGCGCCTGTTGCCAGGCAATGCGAGTGTCTGGATTCTGATTCTGAGCAATATCAATCAGTTCCGGCAACGAATAGCTGTGATCGCGGTTGATACTGGGTGGCGGCGCAAATTCCGCCACCAGCGGATTCGGCGGTACAGAAAAGTTCCCAGCCGCCACTGATGCCCCAGCATTCGCATCAGGTGCCCAGGGTTCGGAATAAGATGCAGGAGCCAGATCCAGGCGATCGGTAGCACAACCGGCGATCAACATGCTCAAACTCAACACCGAATAAGTTAGGCTTGTTTTGGCTATCCGGGCCGTCAGTACAGTGTGCGTCATCATGTCATCAAGTTCCCAGAAGCTGCTCGAGCCGCTTTATACGTTGTTGAATAGTCAAATCAATTGGCGATAATTCTGGCCGTAATGGTGCGCGACTCTGCTGTTGTTCAGCAGATATTGCCATGGTTTCGCTACCTGCCGAGAGCTGGCGCAATCGCTCTACATCAGACGCCGATTTTTCAGTGGGTAGAAACAGCACCGGGCACAATTGACTCATTTCTGACAGTATCGCCTGTAAGCGCGCGCACTCCTCTTGCGAGGCGCGTAGTTGTGCAGGCTCAAAGGGGATCAGCGCCAGCTCCTCTTGCGCATCGGTAATCTCTGTCTCAATGGTGGTGGCTTCTCTTAGCGCCGCAGGCCGTGCATCCGGTGATAGTGCAGCCAAGTTTGTCAGCCCCTTCAACGCATGACGAATATGTATTTGTACCGCGTCTGCAATTGCCACTGGCCACAACCGCGTAAAAATCAGATACACCACCAGATTACCCAGCAAGATACCGAGCACCCTGTCGAGAGCCACTCCCATATCCGTGCTCGGCCCGAAGCCTTGCAGCACGGTAAGCAGGAAAGCCAGCCCTATCTGCACACCGGCATAGGCAATACGCTCGTGGCCACAGGAGACCCAAGCGGCCAATAGCGTGCAGCCAAATACCAGTGCCATCAATTGCCCAATATCATTCAGATGGGGAATAATAAAAATGATCGCCAGTACCCCTATCAGCGCCCCGATCAGGCAGCCAATAATCCGCAAGACCAGTTTATGCACGGTCTCACCGGTCGTCCCCAGCGCCGCAACATAGCAGGTGATCATGGCGGTATGAATATCCTGCCAATCCAATGCGCTATAGATCAGATAGCAGATCAGCGCCGCTGCTGTGGTTTTCAGTGCAAAACGCTGATGGGCGGGGTTAGTCAGCGCGTCTGCGGCAAAAAATGAGGATTTAGGGGCATCCAAATCTGGCCCATTATCACCATTCGCCAGTGCTATTAGCGCATTTTTGATTTCATCGATTTCAGCGCCCGCACTCTTAATCGCAAAGTGTGGGGGAACAATAATCTGCCCCTCAGTAATCGCCTGAGCAGCACCGCGACAGTAGGCCGCAAGTACAAAGCGCGTACTCTCAGGTGAGGTAGGGGGTAAAGCCGACGTCGCCAGCAGCAATCGGTAACTGCTTGCCACAGCACTCTCAAGCCAGATGGCCTCAGCAGAGGGCCGCAGATGAAAAATACGGACAAAAAGCGCCCGCTGTTGATGCTCCTTTTGCCCTTCCTCTAGCAGTTGCTTAACTCCCGCCATATTGGCGGCGTCCGGCTGCTGCAATGCCTCGGCGACCCTAAAGAGCCGTTCGGATAAACTGGCGCGCAATAAGGTCTGTGGTGCCCGGCCAAGAAAAAGGTTAAAGCCAATAATCAGCAACATCGGGGAAACCGCCATTAAC
Organism: Yersinia sp. Marseille-Q3913; assembly: GCF_963892745.1. Classification (NCBI taxonomy): domain Bacteria; kingdom Pseudomonadati; phylum Pseudomonadota; class Gammaproteobacteria; order Enterobacterales; family Yersiniaceae; genus Yersinia; species Yersinia sp. Marseille-Q3913. The sequence continues at coordinate 105,060 of NZ_CAWQAF010000011.1, forward strand.
CAGGCATACAACAGCCCCCGCGTTGCCACTTCGCCCATCGGAATATTGCTGAGCAACGTCATTACAAATGCGATCACCAACGCAATGATACTGCCCACCGGGCCGAGTTTACTGGCTGAACCGAGATAGAGAAACAAAAACGAGCTGACGATCAAGGCCGCCATGCGCAGCGGCGCGGCTTCCAAAGTGAAATGGATAAGCAGAAATACCAGCCCGACAACCAGCGACACCAATAGGGTGATGGCGATGGCCATTACCATGCTCTCTACGCCATCCGGCTTCATAACGAAAATGATGAGATAGCAACTGATGGCGGATTCTGGAATGCCATACACCATGGCAACCATCGCCATCAATGCACAGAGCGCCGCCACCCGCCAGGTCATCGCGACTCGTCCAGGGAAATAGGCCAAATCCGCCTTTGCCTGACGGATTATGCCGCCAAGTGTGCCGTCAGCAACCGTCGTCATTGCGCACGATAACCACAGCAGTAGCCCCAATCCGCATCAGGTCCTCCGGTGGTTTTTCCAGACTGATCCTCACCGGGAAGCGCTGGACAACACGCACCCAATTGAGTGACTTCGGCACATAAGGCAGGCCACGCGGGATATTCAGCATATCCTCTGAGCTAACCCCCCAACCAATTCCCTCCACTCGCCCCTCAATGGCGCGCTGGCGGTCCGCCATGACATACACCGTGGCGCAATCCCCCACTTTGATATGCTTCAATTCCGTTTCGCGGAAAAATGCTGAGGCATGCCAGTGTTCGGTATTGATCAGCATAAAAATGGCCTGATCCGGCACCACAAACTCACCAGCGGAGACCGTCAACCCCACGACCCGACCATCATGGGGCGCGCGGATCTGGGTATTCGCCAGTTCTCGTTCGGCAATAGCCAATGCCGCACGGCGCGCGACCACCAGCGCTTCAGAGGCGGCGGTGGTGCTGACCAAGGCTTGTGCCGCAAATGACTGTTTCAACGCCTGTTTTAGGCTGACCTCGGCATCGTGTTTTGCCGTCGCGGCATCATCGACTTGCTGAGCGGTAACATAGCCCTTGGGTAGCAGAGGTTGCAGCCGTGCCAATGTCTGCGTCGCTAATTTGAGGTTGGCTTGCGCCCGAACAATCTGCTCATCGGTAATCGCTGCATTGGATTGTTCAGCGACGACAGTCCGTTGCTGTGCATCGCGGGCCGCCTCTGCCATTTTCAACTCAGCCTGCGCCTGCTCAACTTGCAGACGATAGAGATCTGGCTCAATGGAAAACAGCAGGTCACCACGCCTAACCTTGCTGTTTTCCACCACATTAATCGCGCTAATACGGCCAGGAACCGAGCTGGCAACATGCACCACGCTGGCCCCCAGTTCAGCATCCTCCGACAGCGGATTCAGTGTGGTCTGCCGCACTGAAAGCCACCCTGATATCACGGCCGCGACAATGATAACGCCCGCAACAATCAGCGCCAGTTGCCGCTTGCCCCCACTCCCTGGTAGTTTATTCATCATTATCATTCATCGCGTAAACAGTAATAGGGAACAGATAAATGCCACTGCCAGCGCCAGGCAGACATACACCAATAGCCGCCATGGCAGCACCTCATCAATACCAACACGAATAAACAGAACGCGAGCAATCACCGCCGTGATTATTCCAATAAAAGCGCAAGCCATCCAGGAGGGGAAATAGGAGCCGACTAATGAAAATGAGGGGGCCTCAACACCCGAGCAACCACTCAGCGCGATAGTTGAGGACAGAACCCATGATCCACACCATGGCTTCTGTTTTATGGTGCTTAAAAACTTGCCGAAAAACCACTGCGGCTTCCTGAGGGAAGTCATATTATTCATTGAATAACCTTAATTAACACGCGGCACTCCACCAGAAAACCGGGTTGATTAGCCTAAGCCGCCGCTACTGTTCGTTTCCCAAGGTATTTTTGAAAATTTGCCCATCTTTCATGATTAACCGAAATGCTTTCTCTGGCTGGGCAATGAGTTGGATATCATCGAGTGGATTACCCGCGACCAGGATCAAGTCAGCAAACGCACCATTTTCCACCACCCCCAACTGACCGGGATAGGGATTTCTTGGGCCAGAGAGGGCGCAAAGTTCAGCATTAACACTGGTCGCCATTTTGAGAATTTCAAGCGGTGAATACCAGCGAGTCAGTTTGGCCAATTGTGCGCCCTGCCGGGTTGCCAGTCGCGCATCAAATAGCGTATCGGTGCCCCATGCCGTCTTGATGTTATATTTTTTCGCCAACCGATATGCCGTATCCGTACCAGCAACCATTTCGAGTTGCTTGGCACGCGACGCCGGGCTTGCCATTGGCACCGCATCCTCATCGTCGAGGAAGGGTTGCAGGCTCCACCAGATGCCTTTCTCTGCCATTAACTGGACGGTTTGCTCATCCACCAACTGGCCATGCTCAATGCACTTAACCCCGCCTTTGATAGCCATAGTCACCGCTCGGGCTGTGTAGGCGTGGACAGTCACATAAGTACCCCAGTTTTCAGCGGCCGTGACCGCCGCCTGAATTTCTGGCACGGACCCCTCGGTCACACTGATGGAGTCATACATGGAAGCCACACCACCGCCCGCCATATATTTGAGTTGCGATGCACCGCGCATCAGCTGCTCTCTGGCACGCAATAACACCTGATCAGCGCCATCAGCAATGGCGGTCATACCCACGCGCTCGGCATAACTCAGCGGATCTGATGGCGTATGGGGCAACTCGCCAATCAAGCGAAAATCGCCGTGCCCGCCGGTTTGAGTGATGAATGCGCCCGAAGGGAAAATGCGTGGGCCAGTCGCCACCTGTTCGTCGATTGCTCGTTTCAATCCAAAAACCGGCCCCCCCATGTCACGCACGGTGGTGAAGCCCCGCATCAATGTGGCATCAGCTTCAGCAATAGCCAGTGCCTGTATATAGTTAAAGTCGGCCGTCATGGCGGTCATCATCGACGGACGAGCCATAATTGCGTGCCAGTGCGCATCAATCAGCCCCGGCATCAATACACCACCACCGCCATCAATCAGCTCCACATCCGGCGGCAGCGGTGAATCCGCAGGCTCTACCGACTTGATCTTGTTACCCTCCACTAATACTCGTAACCCGTCTCGCAGTTGGTCTGAAACACCATCAAAAACACGAACATTAATAAAAGCCTTGACGTGCACAGCATTGGCTGCGATATCTCTTTTTTGTCGTGGTGTTTCCGGCATCGCCGCTGCGACAGCCGCCGCAGTAATGGGGGCTGATTGAGCGGCTTTCTGGGAAAATATTGTATTGATGCGCGCGAACGCGGGGCTATTGCAAAGGCAACCTTCGCCATGAGTGTGGGGGAGCTGAATTAATGGCCTGTGAGACATAAATCTCTCCTGTATGAACAGTTCGCCGAATCAATAATCAGAGAGGCGCGATCTCAATCATAGAGCAAAGCACTATTATAGTTGCTAAAACCAAATATAAATAAATTAAATTTAGGCGACAGCTGTAGATTATTGATGACAAAAAAATCAGTAATTATCTATAGTTGCGAACCAGCGCACTATAATTAAATAGAATTTGTGACAGTACCATTAAATCCGTGAAAGCTATTATACCGTATCAACATAATTAGGTTTTTTATAAAAGAAATAGTGATAACAAGTGTCAGTCACTTTATTTAGCAGAAGCTCTAGCGGCAAATTTTAGAATGGGCATCTCGCAACGTAAATACTAACTTGAACAGGAGTGCCGATTAACGGCTAAAACCCATATTGTCATCAATGGCAGCATGAGGTCCAGCAGGTAACTCATTGCGGGAGATAATAATTATCTTCTCTCGCACCTGATATTATTTAGAAGACATACTTCACGTTTAACCCGCCCGCCACAACTTCGCGCTTCCCGGTGAAACCAGTCAGTTTGATATTCGGTTGCAGTGGCGAGAGAGGGCTTAGAAGCAAAAATTCCAGCCAGTGATCGGGGTTGGTTATAAAACTATTTTATTGATTTTTAATATATCTTTTCTTAAATCGTCATTAATATCTGAAGAGTCTAGCTGATTTATAAGCTGCTTTATTTGGGCAAAACTATTTTTCTGACCTTTTAGATCCTCTCCTTTTATCGTCGATAAAGCAGCTATGAGTTCACCATCATAATATTCTCCAGCCAACGGATCATCAGTAAGAACATCCAACCCCCTCGGCATCAACTGATCAACACATCCACCTTCACGGTTTGGGGTACGGGAGAACGGCGAGGTAATCATCGGTGGCGACTGGCTTGCTCGTAATCTGCTTAATAGACTCGCGGCCTTGATCTCCACTCAGAGAGTTATTCTCCATGCCATGCCATCCCAGCCTGCACCTGAAGGGCAGCTGGTTAAAAGAGGCGGGATTTGGGACCAATACACCGGTAACTGTGGCCGTGGAGCACAGGCAACTGGTGATCCGGCCACTCGTCGCTGAGTGACAGGCAAAAAAATCCCGGCCACTTCAGAAGCGGTCGGGATTCTTTTCTAAATTTAACGGTTTTTATCTTCTTCGTAGTCCTGCAAATATTTTTCCAGAGGGTATGCGGTTCCAAACACATGAAGTTCGCCGCTATCCTTATCAATAATAAATGGAGCATTACCAGCTAATTGAGTTGAAAAATCTCCAGTTTCAAGAAACGCCTTTGATTCAAAACAAAAGAACCATCCTTCAGAAAAACGCCCTTGAAGAGTAATGACAACTGGGTTTTCAGTATCCTCTAGATACGCATTAGCTTTTTCTACCGCCTCAGTAAAACTAATCATTAATTCGTTCTCAATAGTTGGAATGACTTGAACTGGCTAAGATCTGCTGTTTTTCCGGTCTGACCATCAAGGAATCTGACTGTCCCATTTTGGTTAACAACATTAAATACATGACCTGGCTGACCGGGTCCGTATGATCCATAGACAATGCCTCTTGACCCTGACCCAGCATTATTCATCTGTTGAGTAATACTGTCAGGCGTAGAGACATATTTGAACTTAGAACCATATTGCTGCTCCAGAACTGTTAGCGGCACACCTTTAGTGGAATTTATAGGTAATGCTGAAGCGGGATTTCCAGATAAAGTAGCATCAGTTGCAATAGAGCAGTTTACGCAGTTATGGGCACGTCCTGCCTCTGGGTAACCAGGGTTAACATTTCTTATTGTCCCTGCGGATTCACCTGCTGCGCCAGTTCCCTTCATCCCGTACACCGCACCACCAATCGCTGCGGCTGTATGGACACCAGCCATCCCGGCATACAACGTTGAAGCTGTCTCGATGCTGACACCCCAGTTACTGGCTATGGTCTGGATGTCCTTCTCTTTCTGGACTTGAGCGTCTGCTGTTGCATACTGCCACATCAGAGCATCAACTTTGTCCGCACCTTCTTTGTAAACACTGGCCATCGTACCAATATATTGACCATCAAGCTGGGCATCGTAGCTTTTGCCCATCGCTGCCAGTTCCTGCCGCATTCCCTGACAGGCTGCTGAAGACAGCCCCTGACAGGCTGAGTTCAGTGCCGCATCAAACGCTTTATCCTTTTCATCCAGATTCGCTATCAGCTGTTCGGCCTGCGCTTTTTTATCACCTTCCAGATACGGCAGTGACCACTTCGCATCCTGACGTTTTTTCTCGTCAGTTCCACTCAGCGCATTATTCTCCACCACCGTTTTACCGGTCTGCGCCCCTGCTACTGTATCCGCTGTACTATCACCAATCAATCCACCCGCCAGTCCTGCCGCCAAGGTTGCCAGTGCCGAGACCGTTTGTTTTTCCGTTTCGCTCAGTTCGCTAACCGGCTTACCATAGGCATTTATTGCAATCATGCCTATCAATTCACCGGTCACCGCTCCACCCGCCCCAACCAGAGCATTATTACCCTGAGCCGCTGCCAGCGCTGCATTGACCGCTGCGTGTGCCAGTGTGCGCGATACCGGATCACCCGGCAGGGTGTCGGCGATCAGTTTGGTGATATACGGCGCAGCACCCGCCGCCATATTGCCGCCAGACAGCCCCTGTACCGCGGCCGTCGCAGCCTGTAAGGCGCGTTGTACCGGGCCTCCTGTTCCGAATCCGGAGTCATTCAGCGCCTGATTGTATGCCGTGTCATACGCCTGTTTCCGGATGGCATCTGCCGTTACCGGCTTGCCTTCTTTCTCCAGTTTGGCTTTCGCCGCCGCCTGTGCATCCGGGTCGTTCTGTTGCTTTTTCGCCGCCTTGGTCGCCACTATCGCGCCCTGCGTGCGCGCAATATCCATGGCCTGACCGCCAATCTCGCCGATAAGCTGTGCTTCCTTCAGCCGGTTCTGCTCCTTCTCCTTATCAAATATAGGGCCGATGCTGCCATTGGCGTTGTCGGTATCCCGGCTCAGGTCATCAACACTCTGCTGCTGTTTATCGGTGTCACGGACTGTAAGTGTGCCCTCACTCACCGCCGCCTGAGTCGTGCCCTCGGCATGACCGTCATTGCCCAGCCCAGACAGCACGACGCCGCCCAGATTGCTCAGCAGGTCAGACCCCACCGGGCCGCCTGAACTCAGGCTGCCACCCTGATGCTCCGCCTTGAAATCCGCTTTATTCTCGATATCACTGAAGCCCAGCGTGCCGGTATCCAGACTGTTTTTGCTCTTGTCTGCGGTGCTGGCAATCACCGCGCCATCAAGCTGGGTATGCTCGCCGACGGTGATATCAAAGCCACCAGAGCCTGCAAATATCCCGGTCTGCTCCTGCACCGAGTCATAATTGCTGTGCAGTTTGTCGCGACTCATGCTCAGGTTAGCTGAGCCTCCGCCACCCACCACAGCGACACTGACGCCGCCGCTGATACTGGTCTGCTTCGAGTCATAGTTGTCACTGTCCTGCTGGCTTTGCAGCAGCAGGTCGCGGCCGACATCCACTTTGACGGTTTCACCGCTCGCCTGCGCGCCAATCAGCGCCGTATCACGACCACTGTGCAGTGACAGCGTGCCGCCACTGTCGAGCTGGGTTTCACTCCAGAAGGTGCCGTCGCCGTGCTCTTTTCCCTGCCCCTTGTTGGCGTTGGCAAAGATGCTTAGGCCACCACCGGAGCTGCCGAACCCCAGACTGACGCCAATGTTGCCGCCGCTGCTGCTGTTGCTGTTGCTGCCGTCGGTTTTCTGGGTATTGGCGGCGCCAAGTAGCAGCAAATCGCGTGCCGCATCTAAGGTAGTATCGCCACCGGCTTTAAGCTGACTGCCCGCAATCAGGAGGTCGCCGCTGTTCGCCGCGCCACCCTTTCCGGTCGCATTGATGGTCAGGTTATTGCCCGCCGTCACTGTCGAGCCGCTGACACTGGTCTGTTCCTGATGTTGCTGCGAGGCCGATTTTTGTGAGCCTAGCGAAATACTGACACCCACCATGCTGGCGGCATCACCCCCTTGCGCCTGCACCAGTTGGCCTGCCTGCACCGCCTGTACCCCCGATAGCACCGCTTTGGTGCCCTGCAAGGCAGCCAGTCGCCCGTCGGTCTCTTTGCTGGCCTGCTGCGCGGTGGTCACCGCACTGTTGACAGCACTGCCGACCGGACCTGACAGAGCCACCGTTAATCCGCTCTGTTTGCTCTCGGTGGTGTGCTGTTGCGACAGACTGTTCTCTGCGGCGGTGATCGCCACATCCGCGCCTTTCAGGGCGATGTCTTTGCCCGCGATCACCTCGCTGCCGTGGAGGGTTAACTGATCGCCGGCCTCAAGACTGACACTCCCCCCCAGACTGCCCACCGTGCTGCCGACATTTGTCAGGGTTTGTGTCTGGTCGGTGGTTTTCTGACGATTGCTGCCGACCATGACAGCAATGCCGCCGGTGCTCATCAGGCCCGACTTTTTCTGCTCATACAGGTGTAATTCGCTCTCGCGCTGCTGCGCAGTGCTGATGGTGAGGTTCTCTTTCGCCCGCAGGTTAACATCGTTATCGGCCACCACATTACTGCCGATGACCGCGATATTTTTGCCGCTGATATCCATGGAGCCTGCCGACAACATTGAGCCGACCGCCAGTGTCTGGCTCAGGTTATCTTCGGTGTGCGTAGTAGTGGTCGACGCCAGACCTTTTTTCTTGCCGGTATGTATGCGCTGCTCATCATGCTGTTCAGTCTGGGTGGTGATAACAACATCGCCACCTGCTGCCAGCTTCAGCGCGCCGTCAGTTTGCACCGTGCTGGCGCTGAGGCTGATATCTTGCGCTGTCTTGAGATTGATATCGCCCCTGGCGTTCAACTGGCTGCCGAGCAGGGTTTCATCATAGAGATCCACTGAGTCGCTATGGCGGTTAGTGGAGGCTTTGCCCGTGACCTGTAAGCTGTCGGTTGCCGCGCTGAGGTTAATGTTCTGCGCCTGCACATCCATAGTGCCAGCATTGATGTTGGCCCCCACGGCGGTCAGATTATCAACCTTGGCGGTCAGTGCACCACCAACATTCACCTCGCTACCCAAATGGCGAATATGATCGCTGGTGGCATGGCCATAACCATAATCCGCACTTATCTGGTCACTGCGCGTGACGGTGTTGAGGATCCAGTCGCCGCCGGTATTGACCTGAAGATCCTTGCCGACATTGATGCCCGCACCCTGTAAAATAAAGTCACGATCACTGTTGATCACCGCATTATTGGTGACATTGATACTCGCCAGCGGCCCGAGGATGGTTTGATTGCGCAGCACTGCGCCATTACCGCTGCTGAGTTGTTCACTGTCGGTGCGCAGTATCAGATAGCGGCCGCTATCCAGTTGCAGGTTGGTTGCATTTAGCCGCGCCCCCGTCAGGTCAATATCACTGTTCAGTGTACTGAGCAGCATATTGCCACCCGCCTGAAGCAAGCCACCACGGTTATTGAGCGTGATATCTTTCGCCATGCTGATTTGCAGGTTATTGGTGGCTTTGATGGCACCCTGATTGGTTAACCCCTGCATATCAGTCAATTCGATATTATTAGCGGCAATCAACGCGCCGTTGGCCTGCAGGTCACCCGGTTTCACGCCCGCCAGATAGACCACCGGCACCAGCACGGTTTGCCCGGCCACTTCGCGGGTCTCCATCAGCACGATATTGCTGGTTAATGCCGCCATCTGCTCAGCACTGAGGTGAGTGCCGAGGGCAAGATTGAACGCCTTGCTGTACTGGACGCCGGCGGCAAATAGCTGCTCAAACTGCGCCTGCGCATCACTGTAGCCACCGGCGACGGTTTGCCCGGTCAACGCCAGCACCTGATCGCGCACCAGACGCTGCTCATAAATATTGTCCCCCAGACGTTTGTGGATCACTGAAGGGTCGTTATTCAGCTGCTGGAGCACGTAGTCCGAGCCGCGCCAGTTATTCAAATTGGCAAACGCAGGGTTGGTTTCGACCAGATAGCTGCTACTTACCGCACGAGTAGGCACTGCAAGGCCGCTTCTGTTGAGGTCGTCTGGCTGATTGGCATCCAAACTCTGCCCTGTCGAGTCGAGAGAGGTGGGGTGATTAATATGGTCAAAAGAGAGTGCCCCTTCGGGGCTTGCGGCGTACTGGCCCTTATCCGTATTGAGCTGAAATAACCCGCCACTGGGGAGTGTCAGGGAGATGCCGTTAAACTCGACGGCGATGTTTTTCCCCGTGCTATTGCGATCACTGGGCGGTGCAATTGAACCGAGGTTAACCCCATTGTTGATAGTGGTGCCACTACCGCTAATGGTTTTAGCGGTGATACTTGATGCATATTGGGTGGTTTCGTGCTCCCTCACCTCAGACCCCCAGCCAGTCCCCCACAAATTGCCTTTGTAGGTACGGTAGCGCCACTCACCTGTGGACGTTGTTCTTTCGATCAGCCGTTGTGCACTCCCCCAACCATCTTGTTGCAAGGTGACACCCGAGAGGTCAATCTCGCCTTGAGCACTCACTTTACTCCAGTAGTTTTGCAAGGTGCCAACCTGCGGGGTAAAGCTTCCACCGGATAACAGTTGCGCTTCCGGGCTGATTTTGTCGATGCTGTTATAGGCGGAAGTCGACGTATAATTGGTGCCGATATAATCACTGTTCATCGAGCCGCCATGGGGTGGCTCAGCATAGCGTCCCCCCGGAATATCGGGATTAGCCGCCGTCCAGTAGGCTGACCCACTCACCGTGTTGCCAGCTACAAATTGAGTATTGGCAGTTAAAATATGGCGGCGGTTGGTCAGTGTATTGGCGTAAACCAGTAGATCTTTGCCGGATTCAATCAGACCGGAAATGTTGAGGATCTGAGCCGCACGCGGGTAGTTACCACCACTATCTTGCCCGCCCGCCATGATAACCTTGCCCATCCCTAAAATGGTGGTGGTCGGGGTAGTGTCTGTGTTGGTGACGGTATCACTATTTTCAATCACCGGTGCCAGTAAGGCTAAGGTGCCGTTTTCATCGGTGGCACCGATCAGGGCGTTAGGGCCGGAGTTGGTGATGCGCTCCCGTGCCTTGAGTGTGGCTTCTGCACCAATAATTGTGCCGCTGTTGAATAGGGTGTTGGCGTCAGTATTGAGCTTACCTCTGGTCAATATCTCCCCGTGGTTGATTAACGCGCCGGAGGTGCGAAGGTCAGCTTCTATCGCCCGAATACTGCCGTTGTTCAGTAAGCTGCTTGAGTCGGTGCTGAGATTTCGACCCGCCAACAGTTGCCCCTCGTTGGTTAAGGCTCCACTGGTGGTAAAGGTTAAGTCACGCCCTGCCTGTAGCGTAGATCCTGCCAGATTGCTGAAGTCACTCTGTAATCCGATCGTCAGATCCTGATTGGCTGTTATCTTGCCTGCGCTGCCATCAAATCGCCCCAGAGCCAAACTGATGTTATTCGCCGCAAGCACCCCGCCCTGGTTATTGAGGGTTTGTCCTGCGCTCGCGCCAGCACTGATGGTGAGTGAGCCAAGGGAGATAATATTGGCGCGTTGCGTGCTGATATCACCACTGCTGGCAGTGATCTTCATCTCGTGAGCTTGTGTCTGACTGCCAGTCAGATCAACCCGACTCCCTGCCAGGGTCATCGCCTCTGCGGCAATGGTTTGCCCTTGCGCGATTAACTCCTGACGGGTGATCGCCACCAGTGAGCCGGCATCAGTCAGTCGACCATCACTCTGTACACCCGCTGCCAATAGACTGCCGCTGTCGCTATTTAGGCGCTCCGCCTGTATCGCAACATTGCCTCTGGCGAGGAGAGTACCGCCACGGTTATCCAGATAACCCGGTAGCTTCAGGTTGAAATCTATTATCCCGGTTTGGGCTATCACACCGCCGAGGTTGGAGAGTGCTTGCGCGGTGAACGTGATCTGCTCGGCGATCACATTGGCGTTATCCGTCCGCAGAAGTGACGTGGTATTGGCAGACAGATGCATCGCCGCTTTAACCACAGCCTCAGCTAATGTGATATCCCCGGATTTGGCGGTGAGGGTGATAGCGTTGGCTTGAGTCTGGCTGCCAGTTAAATCAATCTGGCTACCCGATAGCGCCAACTCCCCTGCGGCGATATTTTTCCCTTGAGCCACTAATCCCTGTTGGCTATGGAGGGTTAAATTCCCCTTGTTAACCCGGCTGCCATCGGTTTTCAGCCCCGCCCCTATCAGGGACCCACTGTTACTAAGTAAGTCGTTAGCATACAGTTGCAGATCTCCCAGCGCCGCAATTGACCCACTGTTGCGCACATTGCCATCCGCCTGCCACTGTAGCGCCCCCTGACTATAAATCGAGCCAGTGTTGGCAGCATGACCCTGGGTGATTAACTCACTGTTCCCTGCCCCTAAGATATTACCGCTGTTATCCAGATTGCCGCGGACTGACAACTGCATCCGGTCACCAGCACTGTAGAGACTGCCGCTGTTGTTGAGGTCACTTTGAGTCGATAACAGCATATCCCCGCGAGTTTGTATCACGCCGTGGTTAACCAGATTGCCCACCGTGGTGAAGGTCAGCTGTTGTTCGGTATACATCTCACCGCGGTTCTCTGCAGCTCCGTTTACGGTAAATTGCCCAATTCCGGTGGCATAAATAGCACCACTGTTAAACAGGCTATCGGTGCTCAATGATAAGTTCCGGCCTGCCAGTAAGGCGCTGTTATGATCAACATTCGAATTACTGATGCTGAGTGCCGAGAGCTGCATATCCCGCCCGGCTTCCAGCTTATACTGGTTAATCAGTGCACCACTGGTGTTAAAAACCAGATCACGCCCCGCGGTTAAACGCGCGCCAGCCTGGTGAGTAAAATCACTTTGCAGCTGTATCCACATGTCGGTCGCAGCCGCTATCTCCCCTTTGCTGTTATCCAACTTTGCCAGGTTGAGCTGGATATTATCGGCATGTAATTTACCGCCGCGATTATCCAGATAACCGGGGAGATTAAGGTTGAAGTCACCGCTGCCTTTTTGGACTATTTGCCCCCCCACATTGGAGAGAGAACCGGCGGTGAAATTGATTTGGTCGGCGGTCAAATTGGCCTTATCAGTGCGCAGGGTTTGCCCGGTAGCAGCGGATAGTCGGTTAGCGGCTATCACTGTCGCCCCCGTTAACTCAATATCATCTTCCGTGGCCGTGAGCTGCATATCCTTGGCTTGCGCTAAGCCATCGCTAAGATCAATCCGGCTTCCGGCTAAGGTCATGCTGCCTACTGCTACTGTTTTCCCTTGCGCAATCAACTCATTGCGCGTGACAACATCCAGATCGCCACGCTGGGTGAGTTTGCCATCTCGCTCTACACCCGCCCCCAATAGACTGGCGCGGTTGCTGGTCAAGCGCTCGGCTTGCAGCGAGAGTTTGCCCGCAGAGATTAGGGTGCCATCCCGGTTATCCAGATAGCCCGGCAGATTCAGGCTGAAATCTGTGGTGCCGGTTTGGGCTATTACGCCGCCAACATTGGAGAGTGCCTGGGCGCCGAGGGTGATTTGATCGGCAATCAGGCGGGCATTATCTGTGCGTAGCAGAGAAGCGGTCGAGGCAGACAGGCGCTGACTGGCGGATAATTTGGCTCCGCTGAGATCAATTGGCCCGCCTTGCGCGCTGAGTGTGAGATCACGGCTCTCAGTTTGGCTGCCGCTCAGATCAATGCTGTGTGCGTTAAGTACCTGCGCCGTGCCGCTCACATTTTTCCCCTGCGCGGTAAGCTTACCGCTGGCGTCGATACGCAAGGTGCCGCTGGTAATGGCGCTGTTGTCGGACTTGACGCCCGCACCGAGGACAGAGTCGCGGCTGCTGTTCACCTCTGCCGCGCGCAGTGAGGTGTCACCCGCTGCTGCGATAGTGCCGCTGTTACTGAGCTTACCGGCGGTGGTGAGCTGGGTATTGCCCTGCGCATAGAGCACCCCCGAGTTCTCTATGCCCGCAGCGGTATTTACCGCCAGTTGTTGAGTACTCTTGATCTGGCCGCTATTGACCAGCATACCGTCGGCGGTGATGGCGATATCGCCGGCTGAAGCGCCTATCTCGCCCGCATTGCGCACGCCAACACCGCTTTCAGTGCCAATCAGGCGAATTTTACCGGCATACATGCCACCCAGGTTCGCCACATCCACCGCCACGGTCGGCTGCAAGCTGCCATCGGCGGCTTTGGCGTTAATATTTTGGTGCGCGGCGTCAACCTGATTGCGCCCGGCGGTGACTTTCAGATCACTGGCCCAGATGCCCGCATTGACTTTGACCGAGCGGGCGATCAGGTCGGTGTGATCCTGACGGCTGCTGTCCAGACCTTTGCCCTGAATGATAATTTCACCGCGATCCACATCGTAGCCCGTCAGTTGGCCGTTATTGAGCTGCGCCTGACCGGTGGTTAAGGTGGCGCGGTTGGCGTTGATAAAACCGCAGCCCTCACAGGTAATGCCTGCCGGGTTGGCGATAACCACCTGCGCTTTGCGCCCGGCCACTTCGATATAGCCATTGAGCTTGCTGGGGTCACGGCTGTTGACTTCATTGAGGATAATACTGGCCTCACCTCGTGCCAGCGACGGGTTGCCATTGATAAAACCGCCGAGTTGGGTCTGGTTAACCCCCTGGCCGTTATTGAGGATCACGCCGCGATTATCGACATCAAACTGGCTGTAAACGTTGCGCGACACCCCGCCGCTGCTCGGTGCCTGAATATTGACCTGTGGGGTGCCGTTGGCGCTGCTGATAATGGTCGGCTGTTGATTACCCGGCGCACTGCCGTCGGCAACAATATTGGCCTGAGCGGATAACGAGACACAGCCCAGTGCCAGCAGCAGGCTAAAACTCAGCCGCGATAAAGCAGTGACACGGCGGTGCTGAGTATGGCCAACACCTGACGAGGGCGACGAGGCGGCCCGACCGGACGCGGCGCTATCCGCCACCACCATCAACAGCCCACGCGCCTTGTTGAACACGATACGATACAGGTTCTTATTCATAACTCATCCCAGAGTAAAGCGTTAATCGGGCGCATCAGTATTGCCAGTTCAAGTTAAAGCCGACGGTCACCGAATCGGTTTTGAAGCCATCGGGTTTAGAGAAGGGGCGGCCAGCAAACAGGTCATAGCGGGTATTCAGTACACTGCCGCGCACCCCGACCACACCCCCCGCCAGATGGTGGCCCAGCAGATAAGGGTCACTGCGACCGCCGACCTCGCCGTAATCGACCCCGAAATAGAGTTCATGCCCCGGCAGTGGCGTGTACCAGCCGAGATCATTGCGCACCGTCCAGCCGCGATCGGCGTTTAGTGTGCGTTCACCATCAAAACCGCGTACTGACCAGCGGCCACCAATGGCGAACTGATCCTGTGGTGTCAGCGGTGTACTGCTGCTTTGCCGCTGGTATTGCAGGTTGTAATGGAAGTTCTGTTTTTGGATGGTAAAAGGAATATCCAGCTGCGCATTCAGCCGCAGGATTTTGCTCAGGGCAGTGGCGTCGCCGACATACTCTTCCTGCGCGGGCATGGCACCGAACCAGCGGGTGCCGCGCTGATAACTGACACCCGCGTCCAGTGTGGCCTGCGAGATAAAGTGGCGATGTTCCAGCCCGACACGCCAGGCCGAGGTGCGGCGGCGCTGCACTTCTACTTCGGTATCATTGAGATAGTTTTTCGACGCGCGGGTCAGCACATCGTAGGTAAAAGTGGTTTTCTGGCTGGCATTGCGGTGCAACAGGCGGCTGAGTTGCAGCGTCACATTTTCACTTTCGCCACTGTAGTGGTAGTCGCCATTGAGGCCCGCCACTGTGTGGTGATAGTCATAACTGCTGGCGGTCATGCCGACGGTCCAGTAACCGAACGGCAGCGAATAATGCCCGGTCAGGTTATTGGTGCCTTTTTCACCACGGCTTTTGATTGAGCCACCGGCTGAGAGATAAAACAGGTCACTTAGAGAGAGCGGGTTATCGAGATACAGGGTTGCGCCGCCTTGATAGCGGCCGGTGCTGCGGGTGCCGGAGTCATCCAGTGAGGCCGCCAGCCGCCACATTTTGCTCTGCTGCCAGCTCAGGGCGATATCGGTTTCGCCGGGGGCATCACCCGGGATCAACTCCATGCTGGCCTGCACTGTCGGCACGCGCTGGAGATTCTCCAGCCCCTGCTCAATATCGCGTAGATCCAACAGGTTACCGGGCCGGGCGGGGAAGGCGCTGAACAGCGTGACATGGCGGTTGCTGTCGGGTGTCAGCGCCACATGGCGTATTTTGCCGGGCACCACTTGTAGCACCAGTGTGCCGCTGTTCAAATCCTGCTGCGGGGCCAGCACACGGCTGGTGACATAGCCGTGATCGATCAGGCGGTTTTGCAACTGGCTCATCAGCAGATTAATGCCCTGCCCCCCCAGACACTGCCCTTGCGCCTGACTGGCGAGCCGTTGCAGTGGCAACCAGCGAGGTAGTGGTTCTGCGCCACTGATTTTTACGCGATCAATAACAAAGCAGGGTTTCTCTGCGGGGAAGGAAATACGACCCAGAGAGGGCGCAGGTGCCGATAAGCGCACATCCGGTGTCGGCGGGATTAGGCGCTCCTCCAATGCCCGTTGCCGTTCCTGTTGGTGAATACTTTGTTGGACTGGCGCTAATTCCGCACCATGACTGGTGTAGGGAATAGCACTCACCAACAATAGAACGCTGGTTATTAATATAGAATTGCAGATGCGAGGCACAAGGAATTCCTTTCCCAAATATATATAGAAGGTAAAATATAAAATTATTTTCGAGAATTATGCCTACAAAAACATCATTTACAATTAATTTTTATCGTCAATAGAAAATATTGAGATCTTCCCCCTCAATAATGAAAAATATCCCTGAAAAAATCAAGCAACAATAAACATATTGATTTATAACAATAAAATATCATTTGATTTAAAAAACCTAGTAATACAAATGAGTAAGTTAATCAGTTAAAAAATAAAAAATGCCTGCATAAATAATTATATTTTTGAATATTTACTGCATCATTAAAGAGCTTAATGAATGTTATGGAGTGCAGCCACCTGAATGATAACCATATTAATATAGTGAAATTCAATAACAAAAAACAGAGTCAGGATGGATTGATTAAGACAGTATCCTATTAATTTAATACTTTCAGATTGAAAATAATCACACCAGAAAATACTTATAATTTAGCTAAGAACAATATTAAATATACTTTAGTTTTGATACAGCTTTATGATGTAGTTCCATTCTCTTTTAAGCGCCGCCTGTATGCAGATCTAATTTGATATTAATGCGTGCTTTGGGTATCTCATTTTGAAAGCTTGGAGAGGTGTATTTTACCCGCACTTATGGCAATATACGTTCCATGTATGTTTCGTATAGGCATTTTATGGGTATCGTAAAAATCTCCGATTTGATGCATGAGAACCTGCGTATCGCCAGCAATGCAATGAGTCGCTCAATCAATTCGCAGGCTGAGCACTGGCTCAAGATGGGTATGCTGGCTGAGCTTTATCCCCAATTGACTCATCATGAGCTTGCCCGGGCACTGGTTCAGGCAGAATTACAAGGGGGAGCTGACATTACCAGAATGATTCAAAATGAAGCTCCTTTGAATAAAGAAGAGGAAGCACAATGACAGCAGTAAAAATCCACTCAGCCGCTGAGATTGAAATGGCCCGCGCCGCCGGCCACGCAGCGGCTAAGGTATTGGAAATAATCACCCCTTATGTTCTCGCGGGCGTTACGACGGATGAAATTGATCGGTTGTGCCACGATTACATTATTAATGAGCTGAAGGTTACTCCCGCCAACATTGGTTATCACGGTTATGCTCATACTGTTTGCACCTCCGTCAATCATGTGGTCTGTCACGGTATCCCATCAGATAAAAAACTCAAGAATGGCGATATTGTGAATATTGACGTGGCCATTATTAAAGATGGTTGGTATGGCGATACCAGCAGAATGTATTTTGTCGGTGAGCCATCGGTCAGGGCCAAACGTCTGGCTGATATCACCTATTTATCCATGGTCGAAGGTATTAAAGTTGTGCGCCCAGGGGCGACACTCGGCGATATTGGGGCTGCCATTCAGCATGTTGCTGAGGGCGCGGGCTTTTCTGTCGTCAGGGAGTATTGTGGTCACGGCGTGGGCCAGGAATATCATACGGCACCGCAGGTGCTGCACTATGGGATTGCAGGGACTGGCATGATCCTCAAACCGGGCATGATTTTTACCATTGAACCGATGATTAATGCCGGTAAAGCCGCAACCAGCGTACTCTCTGATGGCTGGACCGTGGTCACCAAAGACCGCTCTCTGTCGGCACAATGGGAGCACACTATTGCCGTTACCGAGTCCGGATATGACTTGCTAACGCCGTGGCCGGAAGGCACCGGAGAGTACGCCGCAATATAACGCGATGCTTGTTTGTAGCGGATCTATTTGTCACAAATAGATCAAAAAGGCTTAAGTAGAGAATACTCAAGCCTTCAGACCGTTGACAAAGTTGATTAGCGGGGAAATGGGTCGTAACGGCGTAAGCCGTCGGAGCGCCCATCGGTGCAGTCGCCCCGCCAGTCACCGAGCTATAAATGAGGTTATTAATGACTCAACGGTAATACACCGCAATATGCTGATCTTGCACTTTTTCTATGCTGACTTTTATATCGAAAATCTCCTCCAGAATATCAGGTTTCATCATCTCTTCAGGCGCGCCCCGATATATTACCTCACCGTTTTTCATGGCGATCATATGGTCAGAGTAAGCTGAGGCGAAATTGATATCATGGATAACCAGTATGATGGTTTTGTGCAGCTCATCGGCAGCACGCCGCAATTGTTTCATCATCGCCACGCAATGCTTCATATCAAGATTATTTAATGGCTCATCCAGCAAGATATATTTTGTATCCTGGCAAAGTACCATGGCGACATATGCCCGTTGCCGCTGGCCACCGGAAAGCTCGTCAAGGTAGCGATCTTTTAGCGCCATTAGATTGAGGAACTCCATAGCGGCATCAATATGCTGGCGGTCACTCTCGTTAAGTCGCCCTTTCGAATAGGGATAGCGGCCAAACCCAACTAAATCTGATACTGTCAGGCGGCTGGTGAAGTGATTCTCCTGGCGCAAAACGGAAAGAATGGTTGCGAGCTTATCTCCGGACGTTTTCGCTACATCCAGCCCATTAAACAGTACGCGCCCCAGATCTGGCGTCAGCAAACGACTCATGATCGACAATAACGTAGACTTACCGGCACCATTTGGCCCAATGATTGAGGTAACTCCACCAGAAGGGATGCTCTCATTGATATTATTGAGCACCGCGGTGTCCTGGTATTTTTTATTAATGTCATTAATTTCAATCACACTGGAGCCTTTTTTATTAAAAGATAAATAAATAGCGCGCCACCAATAAACTCAATCACCACCGACAGTGTTCCCGACATGTTCAGTAGGCGTTCGAGGATCAATTGGCCGCCGACCAAGGTAATGGTCCCCAGCAGAAATACGCCCGGTAGCAAATATTGATGCCGGAATGATCCCATAATGGGATAAGCCAGATTAGCAATCAGCAAGCCTAAAAATGTCAGCGGCCCAACAAGTGCCGTCGAGATAGCCACCAATAACGAGACCAAGAGGAGGATCGCGGTTATTTTTTTCTGATAGGCGACACCCAAATTAATCGCGGTATTTCTGCCAAGGGCGATAATATCGAGGCAATAGCGCATTCGCCAAACGATTATACCCACCATCACAATTATCCCAGTGGACAGAGCAATAATTTCCGGGGCAGCTCGCGTAAAAGTAGCGAACAGCCTCCCCTGCAAGATGGAAAATTCCCCCGGCGAGAGCAGACGCTGCATCAAGTTAGATAAACTGCGAAATAAGGTGCCGCACACCAATCCCACCAGCAGCACTTTGTGCAGATTGATCCCCACTCCGCTCAGTAACCAGCGGTAAAGAAATACCGAGAACAGCAGGAGCAATGCAGATTCGCAGAGAAACTTACCGGTGACACCCAATACTTTGAAACCATTGGCATCGATAAAGAATATCAACATTGTCTGAATGAGGATAAATAGCGCCTCAAGCCCCATCACGGACGGCGTTAAGATTCGATTATTGGTAACAGTTTGGAATAATACGGTGGCAATACCTGCGGCAAATGCCACCAACAGCATAGTGACTAAAATAAGGCCGCGGTGAACCAAAACATACTGAATATTGCCCTTAAGATTAATCGTCATGAAGATGATAATAGCGGCAAGGGCAATCAGGCTCAGTAGCACTAATCTTTTTGCAGGTATGCTTAGCGCCCGGTTATTTGCCTGAAGCTGGCTCTCTTTTGCAGAATACTCACTAGCCTGCATGGCGTTTCGTCCCAACAATTAATAACAGAAAAACCAGTGCGCCAATGGCCCCTAAAATAACGCTGGCAGGTATTTCAAATGGGTAGCTGACTAACCGACCGATAATGTCGCATAAAACCACCAGCCCACCGCCACACAGCGCCACCCAAGGTATGGTTCGGCGTAGATTGTCCCCCATCGCCATACTGACAATATTGGGTACAATCAAACCGAGGAAAGGAAGCACACCAATGACCACCACCACCACACCGCTGATGATGGCAATAATGGACATCCCGACCATCATAACGCTTTGATAATTCAGGCCAACATTAACCGAGAAGTCCCGCCCCATTCCGGCAACGGTAAAGCGATCCGCGATCAGGCAGGCAATTAACGTCAGCGCGCCCACAATCCATAGCAGCTCATAACGGCCCTGCAACACACCAGAGAAATCACCGGATTCCCAGCTACCTAGCGATTGCAAGAGATCAAACTCCATCGCCAAAAAGGTGGTCACTGCACTAAATACTGCCCCCAGCATAATGCCGGTTAGCGGCACCATAAGTGCCGATTTCATCCTCATTCGTGCCAGTAGCAGCATAAACAGCGCAGTGCCGCCCATTGCAAATACCGTGGCGACCAGCATTTTGACTATCACTGGCGCTGATGGGCTGAAAACCATCACCAACAACAAGCCAAGGCTGGCCGACTGGGTGGTTCCCGCAATGGAAGGCTCGACAAAACGATTTTGTGTCAACATCTGCATAATCAGACCGGCAACACTCATCGCACTACCCGCCAGAACCAATGCCAGTGTTCGCGGCACTCGGCTGAGTAGAAAGATGTCGCGCATATCCGAGTCTGACCAGACATCCGCCAAGGTGACATGCCCGGCACCGATGAACAAACTGCACATCATCAGGCCCAGTAAGATAACCAGGCCGGCGATAAAACCAAGATTTTTCATCAG
The DNA here is from genome assembly GCF_963892745.1 of Yersinia sp. Marseille-Q3913. Classification (NCBI taxonomy): domain Bacteria; kingdom Pseudomonadati; phylum Pseudomonadota; class Gammaproteobacteria; order Enterobacterales; family Yersiniaceae; genus Yersinia; species Yersinia sp. Marseille-Q3913. The sequence continues at coordinate 125,765 of NZ_CAWQAF010000011.1, forward strand.
TAATGATTACTGTGTTGGCGCTTGTTTATCCAGCACTGAGGCAATTTTATCCATCAGTTGCATATAGCTCTGCACACCGCCCGCAATATAGAGTGAGGCAGAATCAAGATAGACAACCTGGTTGTTTTGCCATGCTTTGGTTTTATTAATCAGCGGGTTATCGAGCACTTGCTGTGCAGATTGCCCTTCAGCCCGACCAATCGCATTGTCGCGATCCAGCACAAACAGCCATTCAGGATTGGCATTAAGAATGAATTCCGAGGTCACCACATTCCCATGACTGCCTGTTTCTGTGAAGGTGACCGCAGGTTTGAATCCCAGCTCATCAAAGACAAAACCAAAACGGGAACCGGGGGTGTAGGCAGACATTTTTCCGCCGCTGACCATCACCACCATAGCTGAACCTGCATTAGCCGATTTTTGCTTGACCTCATCTATCTGGGCGGTGAATTTGCCCAGTAGCGCCTTCGCCGCTTCCTCTTTGCCAAATATTGAGGCCAGTTGTTCAGTGCGCTGAGTCAGGCTCTGGGTAAAGTGCTGGGGATCAATATCAAGTGCGATAGTGGGCGCGATGGCGCTCAGTTTGTCATAGGCGTCTTGCGCGCGACCACCCGCAATGATCAGGTCAGGTTTTTCCTGGCTAAGTGCTTCATAGTTGGGTTCAAAGAGTGTACCGGCGTTCAAATACTCGGGGCCACTGTACTTGGATAAAAATGCGGGCAGATGGGTGCTGGTCTGCGGAACACCGGCCACTTTAATGTTCAGAGCATCGGCGGTATCCAATACCGATGGGTTCAATATGATGACTTTTTGCGGGTTTAGCGGAACCTGAGTGGTCCCTTGAGCATGTTCAATGCTGATTTTTGCTGATGCTTCTGGAGCCGCAGATGAGTCATCACAACCAGTCATCGCAACAGTGGCTGCCAGTAATGATGAAAATAGAGCCAGACGTAATCGCATTTTCTCTCCTGAAAAGTAGGTATGTAAAGATCCTTGAGTGCTAACGCTAATGATTTGCATTACTAATGTCGGGATAATACCTATCTCTGCCAGTGATTAACAGGTTAAAAACCCACTTTAATCTGGCTGCTACAGCTATCCCGTGCAAATCCTGCTCAGTTACATGACAGTTTTGTGAACAATCTCTAAAGATTTAATAATTAGATTGACCTATCTACGCGGGTAGATACACTAAAAAGGAAGGTAAAGATTAATGTTTGCTAATGTTTTTCATCCAGCATCTTTTAGCCCGCTTATCTCAGTGGCTGAGTGCCGGGCGAATAAACAAACATTAATACGTGAACATGATGCTTCAACACCAGGGGAACCTTTTTAATGACTTCACTAAATAGCTCAGCGGCAGACAATGCTCCATCAGAGAGCATGGCTGCGGAAGAGCGTCTGGCTACGCCCGAAGGTCGCAAAGACTTTTGGCGCGCAACCTTTTCATGCTGGCTCGGCACCGCCATGGAGTATGCAGATTTCGCACTCTATGGTTTAGCTGCTGGCATAATATTTGGTGATGTCTTCTTCCCTGAAGCAACACCGGCGATCGCCTTGTTATCCAGCTTTGCCACCTACTCTGTCGGCTTTATTGCTCGCCCCATTGGCGCGCTGTTGTTCGGCAGACTAGGTGACCGCAAGGGCCGGAAAGTAGTGATGATTACCACCATTACCTTGATGGGGGCATCCACCACCCTCATTGGTTTAATCCCCAGTTATGCCTCTATTGGCCTATGGGCACCTGCCACCCTGGCCTTTTTACGCTTTATGCAAGGATTGGGGGCCGGCGCTGAACTCTCTGGCGGTGCAGTGATGTTGGGGGAGTATGCCCCAGCCAAAAGACGCGGTTTGGTCTCCTCAATTATTGCATTAGGCTCTAACAGCGGCACCTTATTGGCAGCGCTAGTTTGGTTGTTAGTGTTGCAGATGGACAAACAGAGCTTGCTTGATTGGGGTTGGCGTATTCCGTTCCTCTCCAGCATCTTAATCGCCGGTGCCGCGCTGTTTATTCGCCGTCATATGCGTGAAAGCCCAGTATTTGAGCGCCAAAAATTGGTGCTGGAACAGCAGCGCCAACAAGCACTAGCACTGGGGCGTGAGCACGTGGCAGAAGTGGATAACCGCAGCTTCTGGCAGCGCAGTAAATCCTTCTGGATCATGGTGGGCTTGCGTATCGGCGAGAACGGCCCCTCTTATTTGGCTCAGGGCTTTATGATTGGTTATGTCGCCAAAGTGCTGATGGTTGATAAATCGGTGCCGACCATGGCGGTGTTTATCGCCTCCTGCCTCGGCTTCCTGATCATCCCATTGGCGGGTTATCTGTCGGATCGTTTTGGTCGCCGTATCACCTATCGCTGGTTCTGCCTGTTATTGATTATCTATGCGTTCCCGGCGTTTATGCTGTTGGAAACCCGCGAGCCAATTATCGTGATGGGAACTATCATTGTGGGTATGGGCCTGGCATCACTGGGTATCTTCGGTGTGCAAGCAGCGTGGGGTGTTGAGTTGTTTGGCGTGACTAACCGTTACACCAAGATGGCAGTGGCTAAAGAGTTAGGCTCCATTTTGTCCGGCGGCACTGCCCCACTGATGGCCGCAGCCATGTTGACCTTCACCGGTCACTGGTGGCCAATCGCCCTGTACTTTGCTGTTATGGCAGGGATCGGCTTTGTCACCACCTTCTTTGCCCCTGAGACGCGCGGACGTGACCTCAATCTGCCAGAAGACGCGATTTAATACCGAGGCCCATGGATGGGCCGAGTAACAAATGTAGCCAACACACATGCGGCTTGAAGTATGCGATTTAATACAGAAATTACCTGCCTTTCACGGTAAAGTGAGTTTACCACCCGCTTTACTGGGGATCCCCCCTTGGATAGCCCCTTCAGGGATGTTTGGCATCTGTTTGCAGATTAAGTAGGTAACTTTGGTCAACCGTATTACACGTTCTGATGTGGCCCGCGAAGCAGGCACCTCTGTGGCAGTGGTGAGTTATGTCATTAATAACGGGCCGCGCCCGGTAGCTGAACTCACCAAACAGCGTGTGCTGGATGCCATCGAAAAAACCGGTTACCGCCCCAATGGAATTGCCAGAGCATTGGCGTCCGGCACCACAAAAACCTATGGTCTGGTGGTCCCCAATATCTCCAACCCTTTTATCTCCTCAATGGCTCATGCCCTGCAACGTGAAGCCTTTGCCAATGGGCAAGTGTTGTTGCTGGGCGATGCCGGTGACTCTCGTCAGCGTGAATTCGAACTCATTAATAACCTGCTGCTTCGTCAGGTTGATGGTTTGCTGTATACCAGTGTCGACCGCCATCCCTATATCGAATTGATTCAGTCCACTGGCACGCCCTTTGTGATGCTCGATAGAGTCGACCCTGCGCAGCAAGTCTGCGCCATTCGGGTGGATGAACGTGCAGCGGCGTTTCAGGCGACCCAACATCTGATTGAGCATGGTTATCGTGAAATCGCCATTATTTGCGGTCCGCTGGATATGCTTAATACTCAAGATAGGGTCAATGGTTGGCGCGATGCCTTGCTACAGGCCGGATTGCCCGTGCGCAATGAGTGGATTTTCGCCACCACCTATACCCGCCCCGGTGGTTATCAGGCGGCACAGCAAATGCTAAAAGGGCCGCTGCCACAAGCCCTGTTTGCCACCAATGAATTACAGGCGTTTGGCTGTCTGCGGGCCATGGCTGAACACCATCTGACCGCACCTAAGGATCTGGCGCTTATCTGTTTTAACGGCACCATCGAATCTGAATATAACGTGCCGTCATTGACGACAGTACGCCAACCGGTGGATGCGATGGCGAAAACCGCTATCGACATGCTGAAAAACTGGACCGGCACGCCGGCTATTCGCGAATTCAATTTTTCGCTACAACTCGGCGAATCCTGCGGCTGCTCCAGAAGTAAAAGAGATTAGTTTCCAACATAAAAAAGATAAAAAATATGCGTTTAATTATTGATTGTGACCCAGGAAATGGCGTACCCGGCGCCAATGTCGATGATGGTTTAGCACTAGCACTCGCCATCGCGGCTCCGGAAATAACCTTAGAATTAATCACCATCGTGGCGGGCAACACCCCAAGTGATGTGGGATTCTCTGTTGCCCATGATTTAGTCAACCGTCTGGGATTGAGTATCCCCATTATTCGAGGGGCCTCGCAGGCGCTGGTTGAACCCCCCGCGCCATGGCGCGACAAACTGGATAATGGCGCAACCAAAAGTGGATTAACCGCACTTTGGCAGCAAACAGCGCGCCCGCCAGTTGTGGCACCAAATGCACCGCTGGCGGCCCATGCCATAGGTGAATTAATTTGTAATAACCCCGGTGAGATAACCTTGGTGGCTATCGGCCCGTTGACCAATATCGCCCACGCGATGCAGCTCTATCCGCAACTGGCCTCATCGGTCGCCGAAATTGCGATCATGGGCGGGGTCTTTAATGTCGATGGTTACCTGAAAGATACCAATTTTGGTCTCGATCCAGAAGCGGCCCATGTGGTACTGACCAGTGGCGCGAATATCACCCTCGCGCCTTTGGATGTCACCACCCAGACCCAACTGCTGCATCAGGATTTGGATAAAATCGCGCAAATTGAGTCGCCGCTCAGCCGCTATCTGGTGGAGACCATCCGCCCCTGGATCAGCTACTCAATGCAGACCCGTCAGTTGCCGGGCTGTTGGGTGCATGATGCACTGGTGGTCGCCTGGTTGCTGGATAAAAGCATCGTCACCACCAGCAGCGACTACCTTGATGTGGCGCTGGAGGGGGCATTGACCCGTGGCATGACCTTGCGTTTCAGCCCAGAGAGTTTGCGGCTGGATGTTGGCGTTCCGGCCCCCAAAGGCAAACCGGTCACGATATTGCAAACTGTTGATAATAAAAAACTCTTGGCGACGCTTTATCACGCCCTAAGTTGTTATCATTAGTCTGGTTGAGCACCTGTTCGGCAGGTATCAGCTATTATAGCTATCCATCTTGGGGCTTTTCTACTGTCGGGAGGCCCCAGCTTAAATAGGATCTGACTTAAATCAGTGTAAGGCTGCGGTCTTACCACAACTGAGATTAACTATGCTGACACTGCTTCACCTGCTCTCTTCCGTCGCCCTGCTGGTTTGGGGAACACACATCGTCCGTACCGGCATCATGCGGGTTTATGGCGCTGATTTGCGTCGAATTCTGAGTGCCAGTATCCAGAAAAAACCGACCGCATTCATTGCAGGGATTGGGGTGACGGCACTGGTGCAAAGCAGCAATGCCACGGCGCTGCTGGTGATCTCTTTTGTCTCGCAGGGGTTGATCTCATTGTCGCCCGCACTGGTTATCATGTTAGGTGCCGATGTCGGCACCGCGCTGATGGCACGGGTGCTGACTTTCGATCTCTCCTGGTTATCGCCGCTGCTGATCTTAATCGGGGTGATTACCTTCCTCGGCCAGCGCAAAAGCCGTATTGGGCAGATGGGCCGCGTGGGGATTGGCCTTGGGCTGATTATTCTGGCGCTGCAACTGATTGTCACCTCCGCCGGCCCGATTACACAGGCCACCGCCGTGCAGGCCATTTTCTCCTCCCTGACCGGCGATACCATTTTGGCGCTATTGATCGGCGCACTGTTCGCCATGATCAGTTATTCCAGCCTGGCCGCCGTACTGCTAACTGCCACACTGGCCGCCACCGGCTTAGTGCCACTGAATATCGCCCTGTGCATTGTGATCGGCTCAAATCTGGGCAGCGGTTTACTGGCACTGATCAGCAGCCGTGGGCAGAATGCTATCTCCCGACAAGTGGTGTTAGGGAGCTTATTATTTAAAGTGATCGGCTGTGTTTTGGTGCTGCCATGGGTCAATACCTTAGCGCAGTGGTTGCTCGGTCAGAACCTCCCTGCCGCCGAGGTGGTCATCTACTTCCACGTGTTCTATAACCTGCTGCGCTGTTTACTGATGCTGCCATTGGTGGAAGTGATGACCCGCATCTGTAGCCGATTAGTTAAAGATGACCCCAATAGCGCGCTGCCCTCAGCCCCGCGCTATCTTGATATTACCGCCATCGACACGCCATCACTGGCGCTCGCTAATGCGGTGCGGGAAACTCTGCGCATGGGTGATGTATTGGAGCAGATGCTCTTTCGCTTTAAAGAGGTGCTTGAGGGCAACAAGCAGCAAAAACATGAAGTGGGTTTGCTGGAAGATGAAGTGGACATGCTGTATAGCGCGATTAAGCTCTATCTGGCGCAAATTCAGCAAGATGAATTGGGTGAGATTGATTCACGCCGCTGGGCAGAAATTATTGATACCGCCGTCAACCTGCAACAGGCTGGCGATATTATTGGCCGCATGACCGCCGATGTCGCCGCCAAATCCCTCAATGCCCAGAAGCCATTTTCCGCAGAGGGCTTTGAGGAGCTAAATACCCTGCATACTCGACTGGTGGCGAATCTGGATTTGGGCATGTCGGTATTTTTATCGCGTGATATCAATAACGCCAAGCGCCTGCGCCGTGCCAAGCACCGTTTCCGCCTGCTGAACCGCCGCTACTCCCACTCTCACGTTGAACGTCTGCATCAGCAAAACGTCCAGAGCATTGAAACCAGCAGCCTGCATATGGGGCTGCTAGGGGATATGAAGCGCTTAAACTCACTATTTTGCTCGACGGCCTACCATGTGCTGGAAGTGCAGGAAGAGTCTTTGGATTAAGCCGATCCTGACCATAAAAAACGGCACATACCGAATGATATGTGCCGTTGATGATGTCACTGATTTCAGTTAGAAATTATATTTAACCCCTAACGTGATACTGCTGTCGCTGTAGCCATTGTTGCCCACTTGCTGGCCCACATTGCCCCACAGATTCAGCTTGTTATTGATCTGGCCCTCAACTCCCAGTTTCAGTTCAGCCACATTGGCGGCACCCGTTTGTTTCACGGTCATGCCATCAAGAGTGGTGCCGAAATCTTTGGTGTTATGGATCCAATTGGCTTCAACATAAGGCTTAAATGCTGGCGTATTGGCTTTATCGGCGGTCGGTATTGGGCTGATGAATGCCTTCACACCCAGACGCGTTTGGATATTGTTATTCCCTTCTCCGGTCACCACAGTTCCATTGGTTTCAGTATGAGGGTCCGCTTTCACCCCCATCCAAACCACTTGGGCTTTTGGCTGAATAAAGTAATTTTGGTTAGCGCTCTGGCCCACGTTGAAGGCATAGCCGCTCTCAATCGACGCGGTGAACCCTTTCGAGTCATAATTCTCGCTCGCTAAACCTTCGCCACTCACCTGATTATTAAACCAGCTGTACTGCAACCAAGAATCGACATAAGCACCGCTCTGCTCTTGCCCTTCAGCAAACCAAGTGCCGTACATGCCGACACTGTAGCCATCTACCGAGCCAGTGGAGCGGTAACCCGTCCCCTGTGCGACCGTCGAACTGCTGCTGTTGGCATAACCCGTCATCACCCCGACGCGCCACAGATCTTGTGTGTTGCGGCTCCATTGCGCCACATCACCACCCAGCTGCATCACATACCGGTTATCCTGCGTTTTCAGCTCACCGCTGTCATCACGGGAGCGGTTATGGCTACCCTCATTGCGTAACCACAAAGTGGTACTCTTCTGCTCACCGGTCAAGATATCGGTATAGAGTGTCTCACCAGAGCGATCCGATAAGCTGCTGACAAACAGGGTGTTCGCTGCCGCCAGGTTCGCTGTATAGCTTGCGGGTTCAGGGCGGCGCTCATCCGCTTGCGTGCGCAGATACCAGTCGCCATCTGCTGGTGAACTGATGCCACCTTGATACAGGAAGTACTCATAAGCACCCGCCACAGCCCGGCCATTCAGGGTAAACTGCCCGGCAGAATCGCCGCCGACATCGATGATTTTGATGCCCTCAGAGGTCCTCGCACCATTACCACCAATATTGTTCACCGTGACAAAACTCTGCCCAGCGGTATTGCCGGTAATCACCAATCGATCCGTGATAGATGAATCACCCGCCAAAATGGTGTTGAAGACCACAGTGCCATTGTCGCCAGTATAATTACCATCAATAGTGAAGGTCCCGAAATCGCCGCCTGTTAATGCATTTGGCATAATCAGGTTGCCACGGTTCTCCACATTCCCTGTCACCTGGCCGTATCCACCTAATGAGCCGGTATTAGTAATCAGCACATCACTGACCAGATTGGCGACATTCGACGCCAGTGTGACCGCCAGTGAACGGGTTAATGGTGACTCATTCAGCGTCAGGGTCGAGGTGGCTGCTGAGCTGCCCAGTTGCAGCAAGCCGTCTTCAATTGTCGTCAAGCTGGCACTGACAGTACCACTGTCAATTTTAACCGTGCCGCTACCACGTTTAACCAAAGTACCGCTACCGCTGATGCTATTGGTTAAATCCCAAATTGACGCCGTATCCAAGATCAACTCACCGCTGTTTGCGATGCTGCTGCTCCCCAGATTTTCTGCACTATTGGCGGTCAACACCGTCCCTGCATCTGTGGTGAATAAGCCCGAGTAACCACTATTGTCTGCGGCCAGTTGGACATTGGCACTGTTAGTCAACTGCACATTGCCGCTACCGGCCAACGAGTTCAGCAGCATCCCGCTGGTATTATCCAGATTAAGCAGGCCGTTATTGTTGATGGCCCCAGAGCCTAGCCCCTGAACCTGATACAGATGTGCTGTCGCGCCACTGGCAATATCTGTGCTGCTAGTAAAGCCGCTATTACCTTGAGTGATACTCAGTAAACCGCCAATGAGATCCAGCTCACCACTGCCTGTCAGCGCGCCGTCAACCTGGCCCCCATTAGTGACGGTTAACTTGCCGCTATTGAAGTCCAGTGCGCTGCCAATTTCGGTTGCCAACTGGCCCACCGTCTGCTGAGTCCCGTTGAGATCGACATTGGTCGCCGTACTCATCGCCAGCAGAGAGGTTTGCCCCAGTGCTGAATCCGCTTCCATACGGACACTGCCTGAACGTACCCATGTTGCGCCGGTATAGCTGTTGGTTGAATTCGATAGTGACGCAATGCTGCCGTCATTAGCGGAGACAAAGGCCAGATCGCCACTGCCTGTCACCTGAGCGGAGAGATCGTTAGCCTGCGTGCCATTGTTCCCTAAGGTTGCGGTCAATATCAGTGCATCAGCCCCCACAGCCTGTAGTTCCAACGCCTTCAACCCATAATTGACGTACAGCCCATCAAAACCGGTCCCGGTGGTCAGGCCGTAATTAAACGAGCCCATTGCCGCGGGTGAGAGTGCGCTAGGGTTAGAGAGAGATTGGTAAACGGTCGCACTTAACGGGTCACCAAACTCATCGGATAAAGTCAGCTCATGCCCGGTTCCGTTTGCACTGCCGGTCGCCAGAGTCACGATGATCTCCCCTTCATCCAGTTGCATCACCGACAAACCGCCAAGATCTGGCGTGACATTCGCCGGTAAATTAACCCGAACATTACCGCCACCCGTGGTGTTGATGCTATTCGCCGCGATAGTCCCTAACGAGCTGATTATCCCTGAGTTATCCACCAGGTTATTAAACAGCAGTGTACCGCCACTCATCGCCAGCCCACCAATGTTCTGTGTGCCATCAGCCACTGAAGCCAAACTGCCGCTGGATAATTTCAGCGTGGAATTCGTCAAGGCCGATGTATTCAAACCATCAATATTGAAGGTGGTATTTTGCAGATTCACAATGCCGCTAAACGCGCCGCCCACTGCAGAGCCAAAATCAAACGCCGTG
>NZ_CAWQAF010000011.1:135609-396320 GCF_963892745.1 Yersinia sp. Marseille-Q3913
ACCGCTGTTCGCGCCACTGACCGCTAAATCGCCGCCGTTGATGTTCAACGTGCCCGTGCCAGTTAAGCCGCCTGTCGCAGTAGAGGTTCCGCCCGCCGCCAGATTCAGTGTGCCGCCAGCGATATTCAGGATGTTGCTGTTGGTCAGTACCCCGGTGCTGCTCAGTGCGCCGCCCGTGCCCAGAGCCACTGTACCGGCGTTGGTCAGTGCGCCTACCGTTTGCGTGTGGCCGTTGATGTTGGTTTGGGTATTCAACACTGTATTTAAGGCCGAAGTTGCCCCCAGCGCGTTATCGCTGCCCAGATTCAAAATGCCGCCATTCACTGAGGTGCTGCCAGTGTAATTATTAGTGGCATTGCTTAGTGTCATTTCGCTGTTATTAGTGCCGATAATCAGATTGCCGGCACCGATCAGTTGTGCCACTAAGGTGTTATCAGCATTCACCGCACCCGCAGAGGTGAGGGTCAAACTTTGCCCTAAAAGCAGCTCCAGTTGTGTCAGCATGGTGGCGATACTTAAGCCGCCACCCGCCCCCGTCAGCGCATAGTCATACAGCGCCTGCGCCACTGTATTACCCCCCTGAACCACGCCCTGACTACTGTCATTGCCCAGAGCATCACCGACAACATTTTGCAAGGTCAGTCGCGCCAACTCCTGCACATTCAACACATTGCCGCTGTTAATTAACTGAGCTGAATTGCCGGTATCCTGATCAAGCAAATTCCCGCCAGTACTCAGCGCGGGATCGACTCGAATGATGCTGTCATCCGTCACTGCCAACGTACTGGTACTGATTAAGCTCCCAGTAGCAAATGCGGCTAACCCACCGTTGAGGACAAAATTACCGATCGCCTGATTGCCACTATCCACTGCTACGGCAGTCCCCGCAGAAGCCACCAATGAAGCATTGCTCAGTGCGCTGGTATTCGTACCGCTCAGGTTAAAGATACTGTTTTGCATATCTACCGTACCGCCAAAGACGGTGCCAGTATTAACGCCAAAATTGAAGGTGTTATTGGTGGTATTCACGATATTCAGTATGCCAGTACCGGTCAGCGCATTATTAGAAACCGGCACTCCATTCAGGTTTAATGTGCCATTCAGTTCAATTGCTGTAGTACCCAACTGATTACTGTTGCTGGCACTTAGGATACCGCCCTGATTTATCTGCCAATCCCCGGCAAAAGCACTGGCCTGACTCAACAAAACATTGGCCCCGCTATTGACGATGGCCGAGCCATCCCCCGCCGAGACATGGCCTAAAGAAGCATTTAGCGTGCCATTGAAAGTACTGCCAAATAGCAGATCACTGGTGCCGTCAATATTAATGGCTCCACTACCGATATTAGTGTCAGACGCCAGCGTAATCTTGCTATTAGCCAGATTGATATTGGCAAAACCTTGCAGGGAAGTATCTGCTGCCAAGACATCCGTCGAGGCATTGATGTTCAGCGTATTGGTCCCAGCACCTGCATTCAGGGAACCTAAATAGGTACTGCCCAACGCCATGTCATTGATAGTAAAAGTATCATCGCCCGCACCGGTGCTAATGGATGAGACTTGTGCACCATTTTGAATCGTGACGCTATTATTCCCGGACCCCAAATTAATTGCGCCATTACTTTGCGAATTGCTTCCCAATAGCAAAGTATCATCACCGGCCCCCGTGGTTAATGGGCCGTTTAATATTCCATTATTATTGATGATGTTAGCTGCAGAATTAGCGAATGTGACAGCGCCACTTAGGCTACCGTCGTTGGTTAATGTATTCGCCGCTGTCCCGGTGAAATTAATCGCCGTCGCCCCTGTCGCGTTGATCTGGGTATTGGCGCCAATGGTGGTTGCCGTCACTACACCATCGGTCACCTGCAATCCGGTCCCTAGGCCGGGGGCCACGGTAATATTGAGATTGGCACCAGAAAGATCGACCCCACCGCCGCTGGCGTTTATCCCGATGCCATTGCCGGAAACATTGATATCCAATGCCGCCGGATTCAGGGCGCTGATCGCCGCGTTAGTCGTCGCAATGCCGTTACCTGTTCCGGTGACATTAAGGATGTTACGGCCATTGGCACTACTGGCGAAAGTCAAACCGTCCAGATTATTTAATGCCGTGCCGTTCGCGGTGTTAAGTGTGACGTGGCTCAATGCCAGATTGACACCCGCCGCTTTTGAGAAAGCAGCCCCTGAACCATTGAGATTCAAAATTAAATCAGCCAATGCATGATTACCACTCACGCCAGCAAATGTCAGCCCGGTCGCAGCCCCCGTGGTGGTGATAGTCCCTCCCACCAACTTCAGCAACGCATTAGACAGAACGCTAATCCCTATCCCAGCACTGGCATTGATAGTACCGCCGGTATTATCAACTGTAACCGTTTGCGCTGCACCAGCAGTGGCGCTTGAGGAGAGCGCAATACCTGCCGTAGAACTGTTAATAATGCCTTTATTCACGACATTAATTGTTGCTGTGCCGGTGCTAGTTGCGGATATCCCGGTTGCGGCAGTAATGATCCCTGCGGCTTTGTTTTCCAACAGAATCTGACCCGCAGTCGCCCCTGTACCGGCATGACTAGCAGAAATACCCGCGGTGACTGCATTGATGATGGCACCTGAGCTGATATATACCCCAGCGATATTTGCCGCACCGGTTTTGGTTGCCAAAATACCGACACTGCCAGCACCAGATAGATTAATTTTCGAACCGGCGGCCAGGTTATAGATGACGTTACCGTTTTGAGTCACCCCATTCCCCATCCCTCCGGTATTGCCCCCTCCCACGTTAGTCAGGCCATTACCCGTGGTATAAGCATTACCCGCAGTATTAGCGAGCTGTAATAGCGCGCCGCTACCAAAACCAGTAGAGGAGTTATAACTACCAATCTGAGCACCGTTATTACTCGCGCCAAAAACATTCTGATCGGAATTTAACACAAATTTAGCGCCATCTGCCAAGGTATATTGGTAGAAGCCATTCCCCAAAGACCCATTGGTTAATTGTGGTGTCGTAATGGAAACATCCGCTGTGCTGCTAAAATTGATTTGGCTGTTGGCGTTCGCTGAGTTGGTCCAGAATACTGCTGGGAAGCTACCTGTGGTTGCCGTTAAAACAAATTTGCCTGTAAATTTAATGTCGCTGGCCTGTGCCAACTGATGGTTAGTACCAAATGTTAAGGTGATAGGATTAGTAAAATCACCTAAAACCAACTGACTATTTAAGTTCGCTGCACCGCCTGCGCCGATCCCCCCCAAAACAGCCAACATACTGTCGGTCACGCTGCCAATATTATTAATAATAATATTAACCGCACTGGTACTCCCATCCATTTGGATGACGGTATTTCCTACTGCCGTTGAGGAGGTGAGTGCCGCCATATTGGATAAGGTAAAGGAGCCTGCTTCACCACCCCAAGCGGCGTTAGTTTGAGCATTAAATATAAACGAGGAGGTCCCTGTTATCAGCGAAAAACCACCGCCATCAATTACGAGATTTTTGCGGTTACTGGCGGCTTGGTTAACAGCGACATTACCGCTCATCGTAATATCGTTCAGTAACAAAATAGTGGTTGCAGTCCCACTGGTTAACGCCGAGTTAAATTGGGCGACAGTGTTTACTGCAACACAGCTAGACCCCATTGCAGCACAATCTGTGGCACTGATAGCGAAAGCTGGTTGAACACCCAACACCCCCATCACTACAGCAGCTAAAAGACTTATTTTTACGGAGGTAAATTTACCGAATAGACAGGAAGAAGATTGAGAGATTGAAGTCTGGCGGGTTGTTTTTGATTTTAGTTTCCCTTTGGCAAATTCACCTACCGCAACCCATATATTCAACGACACATTCCAGATAACTTTAAAAATTTCATTCATATAGGTCCTTAACAAATAAGTATTTGCTAATAAAAAGCATTAAAAAAACGCATATCTCTAGCCATATAACAGAAACAAATCTGTTATATAACGATTTGATAAGTAAGCGATTTCCTTATCAAAATAGAGAAGTGACAAGCAAGCTGCAAATCACATTGATAATAAAATTGTTTCATCATCGTATTTTATATAAATGGGAAGATAAAAGTTATCTATCACGCATTTTGTTAGCACTCATTATTTATACGGATATTTAGATATTAGAACAAGATCTCGTCAGTGAAGAAATATTTCGCAATAAGTCAATTAATAAAAATTAACCACTTAAATAATTATTAAACCAAGAATTAAAACCCAACAATGGCAGAGTTTTGAACTTTAAAACTAAAGCGGCGTAATTATGTAGCCATATGTTTTTATTTCTATTTTTATAAAAAGAGAATATTCCCGTAATTGCTGGGAATATTCCTACATAATTAAAAATATCATTCCTACAAAACATTCAGAAAATAACTCAATCAGATCTTTTAATTTAGAAAAACAGACACACCACGGCCTACATGAAAATAGAAATGAGTTATATATCAATACGTTACAAATAATAAAAATAATCGACAGAAGATAGCTCGGGAAAATGACATTAGTTATATTGACTAAATAAGTAGTCTCACAGGGCAGATGGCCCCGTTTTTATACCAAACCTAAAGGTATTCGGGGCATATTAAAATTTCTGGTTCGTCGAGCTCGATAGGATCTATTTTTTCAGCTGTAGTGTGGTCATGCAAGTTTGGCTCTCGGCATGGGTAGCAAAAGGTGATACTGCTTTAAGGCCCTGATAGCTCACTTCAATCGTCCCTTCGGTATTACGCGGTAACCACACACCAATAAAGCCATTTTGATAACTGGTTAGCTTATCCTGCATGATCACTTTCCCTGCCTTATCGGTAATCTTGACATCGAATGTCGTCTCCGCCATTTCACCACGGCAGCCGGACAAACTGTGATTAAAGCAAGGGTGAGTTTGGTTCACAAAAGGCGCAAATGAGAGATAAAATTTATCGCCCAGCGGGAAAGAGAATTGCTGTTGTCCATCAAATAATATCAGTTCGCTGCCCGTGATTGAGGCCGAATAAGGCAAAGGCCGCGCTTGTTTCGACTGATCAATGGCCTCAATCATCTGCTCAGTGGTTTTTCCGGCTAACCCCTGCTGAGCCAGAAATTTATTCTGGGCGGTGGCGGTGGATTGCGCGGAAGCAAAATGGCTAAACGTGATTGCGGCTAAAGCAACAATCGCCAACCGGGCAGCGGAAACGAAGGTCTTATTCATTGTGAGGGTCCTGTCGATAAGAGTCATAACATCAATATAAGTCACGATAATCTAAGCCCTCCCCTAAGGGGAGGGTCAAAGACAGATTTGAATAGAAAGGTAAGTGATTGTATAGAAATGGTTTTTATTGATTTAAATCAAATTTTAACCCTGATATTCCACACAGTGCTGATTAATCGATATCAGGATGTTGAGCAATAAGATTTTTACGCTTCTTCTCCAGCTCAGCGATTTGCTGATCAATATCTTCAATATTCTGTTCGATATTGTCATGGTGCTCCTGCAATATCTCTTTAGCTTCTGCCCGATCAGACGCAGCTGGCGTCGCCCCTTTCAGCGGCTTATTCGCTGTCTCCTTCATAAATATCCCAGTAACTAGCCCAATAAGTGCCACCACCATCAGATAATAAGCAGGCATAAAGAGATTTTGCGTGGTTTCAACCAACCATGCTGCTGCCGTTGGAGTCAGGCCAGCAACCAGCACCGAGACATTAAAAGCGATAGCCAAGGCGCTGTAGCGAATATGGGTGGGGAACATAGCCGGTAATATTGAAGCCATCACTCCGGTAAAGCAGTTAAGCAAAATAGCTAAAATCAGCAAGCCACAAAATATCAAACCGATAACGCCGCTATTAATCAGGATAAAGCTGGGGATCGCGAGAATAAACAGCCCGACACTGCCGAAAATAATAAAAGGTTTTCGGCCATATCTATCACTCATTAATCCCATGACTGGCTGGACAAATAACATCCCGAGCATGATGGCAATAATGATTAAAACGCCATGATCTTCTGAGTAGTGCAGGCTATGGGAGAGATAGCTCGGCATATAAGTCAGTAGCATGTAATAAGTGACATTGGTCGCAATCACGATGCCGACGCAAATAGTCAGGTTCTTCCATTGCTTGGTGAGGATCTCGCGGAAAGAGACTTTAGGTGGCTCGGCAATGCTGTTGCGCGAATCACTATCAATTTTATCCACATGCTGTTGGAAGGTCGGCGTCTCTTCGAGCGCATGACGCAGGTAGATACCAATCAGTCCTAATGGCGCAGCAATAAAGAATGGGATCCGCCATCCCCACTCAAGAAATTTGGCCTCGCCCACAATACTGGAGATCAGCAGCACCACTCCGGCCCCTAAAACAAAACCGGCAATAGAGCCAAAATCCAACCAACTGCCAAGGAAACCGCGTTTTCTGTCCGGTGAGTACTCAGCAACAAAAATAGCGGCTCCCGTATATTCGCCACCGACAGAGAACCCCTGCGCCAGTTTTGCCAATAACAGCAATATCGGTGCCCAAATACCTATCGAGGCATAAGAGGGGATCAAACCAATACAGAAGGTACTGACCGACATAATAATGATGGTGACAGACAGGACTTTTTGCCGCCCATATTTGTCACCTAATGCACCAAAAAATAGGCCACCGAGGGGGCGAACCAGGAAAGGAACGGAGAAAGTGGCCAATGCGGCGATCATCTGGAGACCGGGGTCAGCGCCGGGGAAAAATACCTGACCAAGTGCGAATGCAACGAAACCATACACCCCAAAATCAAACCACTCCATGGCGTTGCCCAGCGCCGCAGCGGTAATCGCTCTCTTCAATTTGGTATCATCAATGATGGTAATATCATTGATTTGCATCGGTTTAACACTCTTTCTTCTGAGTCCCATTTTTCTTCCTTATTTACTCTGTAGCTCCACGATATAAAGCCAAACCCATTGATAAATGGTAGTACCGATTAAGGGTTAAAAACTTTATTGTAGGTTTATAAGAATAGTTGTAAATAGAAGAGATGTGTAGGGTAAGTCGGCTATAAAACAGTAGAGTGGCTAATTGAATCACATCAAATTAGCCACAGCTTTGGCTTGCAGACATTCACCCGCATCATCCCCCAATGCCACCTGAGATTGGTGCACTAGGCAATTTAATAGTATTGGTGACATGGGTTAGCGCACAGGATTGGGCGGGGATCGCAAAACGGCTGATGACACGGCATTTCTTCGCCACCAGAATCAAATCCTGATTGCGCATGATTTTGCTTACTGCCGCCGCCATGGAAGCGCCTTCAATCGCCAGGAAGAACCAGATATCCCTATCAAAGCAATTTAACGGTAATAGTGCGGTCTAGGGCTAAGGCAAAGTTTGTACCAAATACGGGACACCCGCTAATTCGCGGATATACACGTACTTTTTATAAAGGAAATAGGTGCAATAACAGGAGTGAGGTACTGCTTATATGCATTTTCCGCGCTGTTTCGCGGCAGATGCACAAAGATGCAGCAGGGTCATTCTGGCTTTTCAGTGTGCTTGAAATCGATCAGCTTTCCTCTTCGCACAACAATGTCGCCCTCAATCATCATCTCTTTCACCATTTTATGGATCGCACTGCGGGATATATGATTCCTGGTCAGAATATAGCTATATATTGAGGTTTTCCTGCGGGTTGCTTCGTCCATTTCCCAGATATGTTTCAGATGCTCATTAATGATGCCATAGGTGTTCTTCTGCAAGATCATGTGCTCACGTTTGAAATATTCCTGCACTTGATCGGTAAGAATATCAAAAGCATGCATCCATAATTCATTACTATTAAATAACAGGCAAGCCTCACTGATTGAGATACCCCACATCTCACACTCAGTATTACAGCGGACATAATGGCTTTTAACCTCACTTTTCATTTGAGCCAATCCCAGCATAAAGGGGGCATCTTTGGTGATAGTGAGAACATCATCGTTGTAGCGATAGAAGGAGACACAACCTGCCGACAGAAAATAGATAGTGTCGTTATTTTTAAAATCAACACGTTGATTTTTCTTGAATTTTACATAGTGCGATGATTTGTGTTTTTCTATCTCATGACCAATAAACCTGGCCGTCTCTGATAATTGCTTATTCATTTAAGCTACTGCCCAATTTAATTACACTCATGATGGAGTATAGTAATTATCATACATTTTAATAAAATATTTTTCTATTCTTGAATAATAGCCAGAGTTAATCAACTGCCGAAATAAGCCGACATTGCTGTGAAGATGTTAACCTATAGGTGAATCGTTTTTCCTGAGCGCTTATAATTGCTTCGATATTATTTATTTGCTGATGTATATCAAGCAAATTGGCATTACTCTTTAACGCCAGTCGTTTCATGACTGCCCGTTTATGTACACTGACCGTTTTAGGATCAATAACCAGTTGGCGCGCAATATCCTTAACCGTCAGCCCCATGCAGTAGAGCTTCAAAACTTCACACTCCCGGCGGCTCAGACTGTTTTCCATAGTTAATCTTGTAGCTTCGACTCCTTTGACACCTTCCCAGTAACAGGTAAGGCACATGATATTGATTATCAGTTTTTTTATTTTTTCGGTGAAGTCGCTGGGTGAAACAGTGCCCGAAATAATATGAGCATCAAAACAGAGTGGCACTCTTCGCAGCCAATATTCAATATTGATATTATTGACGATCAATACCGCGTGACAGCACTCCCTGGAAAAAAAATCACTGTGCAATAAAAAGCCCGATGTCGATAAATCAATAATTGTTATGCTCCCACCACAATAAATACCATTTAAGGGTATTGATTTTATCAACTCATTAACACCTGCCGTTAAATAAGCATCCTGACTATAAACCCTGATTTTCATTCTTACCTTTGCCATACATTTCATATTAATAAAATATAATTTCTATTTCTGTAGACTAATTTTATGTCATTTAATTTGTGCTGGGAAAACATTAAAAAATACAGGTTATGTGTATTAGTGGACATTTTTTGATCTCCGCCATTGCCCGGATAGACCTAAAGAGGAAATCGTAACTGAATGAAAATAATCTGTTTTTGTCTTTGATGGGTTCTGACTTTAACAATCAGGAAATAGATAACTCACAGGGAGTGACCGAATTTAGATCAGAATAATTAAGTATTCCCCATCATAGAATATCTATAAAAGAGTGATCTTTATTCAACCAACCCCAGATGAACAGCGCCCTTTCCGACACTATTCATCCGGGGAGTGATTTTAGTGTTGCGAACCTTCATCCGAAGGCTGTTTGCGGGATTTGGTCCACTCCCGCAGCCGTTGAATATGCAGATAGAGCGCCGGAATAAACATGATCCCCACCGCAGTCGCCATCAACATGCCGCCAAATACGGTAATACCGATAATTTGGCGGCTCATCGCCCCGGCACCGCTGGCGAAAACCAGTGGCATCACGCCAAGAATAAATGAGATTGCCGTCATCATCACCGCACGAAAGCGCTGCCTGGCCCCATCCTGCGCGGCCTCAGCAATACTGGCCCCCTCCTCCCGTCGGGCTTTGGAAAACTCGACAATTAAGATGGCATTCTTGGCCGCCAGCCCAATCAGTAGCACCAACCCGATTTGCGCATAAACATCATTGGCAAAGCCCATCGCTGACAACCCGGCCACCGCACCACCCACGGCAAATACCACCGAAAGTATCACCACCAGCGGAATGCTCCAGCTCTCATACTGGGCGACTAAAAACAGATAAGCGAATACCAACGCCGCCAGATAAATAAGCATCACCTGCCCGCCGGTTTGCTGCTCCTGCCATGACATGCCACTCCAGCTATAGCTGTAACCTTGCGGTAAATTCTGCGCCAACAGGGCTTCCATCGCCGCCATGGCCTGCCCCGAACTGGCACCCTCTGCCGCCGAGCCGCTCACCGCAACCGATGGGAACTGGTTGAAATTACTGATAAATGGTGCACCGACTGACGGCGTCAGGGTGACCAAATTAGCCAAACTGACCAGCGCCCCATTATCACTGCGCACATTCAAGCTATTGATCTGCGCCGTGCGCTGGCGAAAATCCATATCATTTTGCAATTGCACGCGGAACATGCGGTTGTTCAAGGTGAAATCACCGGCATTCATCCCACCGAGCGAGGTCTGCAAGGTTTGGAAAATGCGGCTAACCGGCACCTGTAGCAGTGCGGCGCGGTCACGATCAATGCTCAAATTGGTTTCAGGTACTGAGGCGCTGAAGGTGGTAAATACCCGGCTCAGTTTCGGGTCCTGATTGGCGGCAAAAATAATCCCCTGACTGACCTGTGCCAGCTCTTGCGGTGATTGGCCCAGTAGCGCCTGAATGCGCAAATCAAAGCCAGAAGCACTCCCCAGACCGGCAATCGCCGGTGGGTTTACCGCCATAATCATCGCCGACGGAATGGCCGCTAAATTGGCTTGGATCGCAGCGAGCACCCGATCAATGTGTGGGCGCTGGCCCCAAGGTTTGAGCATTACAATGGCAAAACCTGCATTGGGGGCGTTGTTACCGCTGAGCAGACTGAAACCGGTGATTTTGATCACATCCTCGACGGCGTCGTTGGCAGTCACCTGTTGGTACATCTGATCCATGACCGTCTGAGTCCGATTCAGGGAAGCCCCATCTGGCAGCTGTAAGCTGACAAAGAAGTAGCCCTGATCTTCCTCCGGCAGAAATGAGGTCGGCAAGCGGGTATAGCCCCACCAGGTTGCCAGCCCTACCAGCAACAGCGCGGCAATACTGAATACTGCGCGGCTGCTGATACGGCCCGTCAATGAGACATAGCCATCACGGGCGCGATCCAGGCCACGGTTGATGCCACCAAATACCCCAGTGGTCGACAGCGTTCGCCGTTTCAGCAATAGCGCGCACAGCGCCGGACTGAGGGTTAACGCATTGATACTGGACAAAATAACCGCCGCTGAGAGGGTAACGGCAAACTGGCGATACAGCTCACCAATGATCCCCGGCAAAATGGCTATCGGCACGAATACTGCCATCAGCACCAGTGTGGTGGCGATAATCGGCCCCGCTATCTGGCTCATCGCCTGTTTGGTGGCTTGCGCTGGCGTCAGATCCGGGTCATTCGATAATAAGCGCTCGACGTTTTCCACCACCACAATGGCATCATCCACCACGATGGTTAGCGCCAAAATGATAGCGAACAAACTGAGGGTATTGGCTGAATAACCAAAGACATACAGCACAGCAAAGGTGCCGAGCAAGGAGACAGGAATTGTCAGCGCGACAATAAATGTCGCCCGCATACTTTGCAAAAACAGGTACACCACCGCCAGCACCACAATCAGGGTCAGGGTCAGTGAAAGGGCTATCTCATGCAGTGTCGCGGTGACCGGCAGGGTGGAGTCATAGTTGATTTCATAGGTCAGATCCGAGGGGAAGGAGGCCGACAGCCGCGCCATCTCATCGCGCACCCCATTCGCCACATTTAGGGCGTTGGCACCGGGCACCGGGTAGACCACTAAAAAGGCTGATTCCGTCTGGTTTTGCGCCGCACTCACCTGATAGTTTTGCGCCCCTAAAGCCACGCGCGCCACATCACCCAGACGAATCATCCCGCCCTGAGGATTGGTGCGAATAATCACATTGGCAAACTGCTGTGGGTCAGTCAGTCGCCCCTGCCCACTGATGGTTAAGGTCTGCTGTTGACCGGGCATCGACGGGGATGAGCCGATCTGTCCCGCCGCCGCCTGCACATTCTGTTGCTGTAGTGCGGCGACAATATCTTGCACGCTGACATTCAGCGACTCCATGCGTTGCGGATTCAGCCAGACGCGCATACTGTAATCGCGCGCGCCAAACACCTGCACATCACCGACACCATTAATACGCGCAATCGCATCACGCAACTGAATACTGGTGTAGTTGCTGACAAACAGGGCGTCATGAGTCTGTTTCGGCGAAAAGACACTGACCCCCAGCAGCAGGTTGGAGGCCCGCTTGCGCACTGAAATGCCGTTTTCATTCACTTCTGCCGGCAGTTGGGCGCTGACCTGAGAAATACGGTTTTGCACCTCAACCGCCGCCATATCGGGATCGGTGCCACTGGCAAAGGTAATACTGAGCTGATAACTGCCGTTATTGGCGCTGGTCGACTCCATATACAGCATATTGCTGACGCCATTGACCTGAGCCTCAAGGGGAGAAGCGACGGCTTGCGCCACATCACGAGCACTGGCCCCCGGATAGACGGCACTGACAGAGACCACTGGCGGCGTGATGTCGGGGTATTGCTCCACCGGGATCACATGCAGTGACACCCAACCGACAATGGTGATCACTAAGGCGATAACAATGGCAAACTTGGGGCGACGGATAAAGAAATGCAGCATCTGGCCTTCCCCTTAGTTCGCGGTCAGCGGTGTAGCAACCGTGGCGTTGACGGTCATGCCGGGGCGCACATGTTGTAGCCCCGCCACAATCACCCGCTCGCCTACTTTCAGGCCATCTTTCACTGCATATTGCTGCTCAAACTGCTCACCGAGGGCCACTGGCCGCACCTCAACTTGATCCTTATCGGTCACCACTAACACAAAGTGGCCCTGCTTATTCTGCTGTAACGCGGCAATGGGTATCGCCATCACCGATTTTGCCGTTTCTGCCGCCAGCGACACATTCACTACCCCACCGGGCAGCAGCAAATGCCGTGGATTGGCAAAACGGGTGCGGATCGTCACAGTGCCGGTCTGCTTATCGATTTGGTTATCAACGGATTCAAAAACGCCGCTGTCTGGGTACTGCTTGCCATTCGCCAGTTGAATACGTGGCGTGAAATTGCCAAACGCCAGTGTCGTATTATCAGCGGGGGTTCCCGCAGCGGATAACTGATAGGTCGCGGTGATGTAATCGCGCTCATTGACCGCGATAGCCACACGGATCGGATCAAGCTGGACGATACTGACCAAAGTACCGCTGGCGGGGTTAATCAGGCTGCCGACATTAAAGCGGCTGTGACCAATTTGGCCGCTGATCGGGGCGGTGATTTGGGTGAAACTGAGCTGTAACTGCTGAATTTGTAAGTTGGCCTGCGCCTGCGCCACCGCAGCACGGCTGATATCCCGCTGCGCCTGCGCTTCATCAACTTCAGCCTGGCTGACTGAGCGATTATTGCCTAACCGTTGCAAACGGGTGAGATTCACCTGCGCATGGTTGGCACTGGCGGTGGCGCTATCGAGCTGCGCCTGCGCCTGAGTGACTGACGCCTGATGCAGCGCGGGATCAATCTCATACAGCAGATCCCCTTGCTTAACCATCTGCCCCTCGGTAAATAGCCGACTGGCAATAAAACCTTCAGTGCGCGTTGTCACATCCACCGCTTGAATGGCTTCCACTCGCCCAAGATATTGCAGCGCAGTATCTGGCGTGGCAGAGGTCACCACCGCCACAGTCACTGCGGGCAGCGGCGTGTCGGCGGCCATCGCGCCGAATGTGCTGAAACTCAAGAACAGCGCAATAATATAAGGGGTCAGAGTGCGTCGCCGAGCAAATCGGATTTGCTGCACATCAGCCATTATCCTGTGACGAATCAATTTCAGTGTGGGCATGGTGGATTATTCCTTACTCTCGGCAGGATAATGTGTTTGAGTTCGGCTTTAATAAAGCTTCGCGGGATTAATAATATTCTGATGTCACTTTAACGTCTTAGGGTAAAAATTCCTATCACCGCCTGATGAATATTCCTCCACATCACACCGCCCGTAGATTAAACAGGTCATACCTCTATAAGATTAAGTCGATAATAATATAGGCTTTTTCTGAATTCTCTCTTTTTTGCTGAAAAAAGCAGCATCTGGACATCAAAATATTCTAAGCTCAAATTATATGTACACAGAAATATGCTAGCTTGTATTGCCTCAGAGTCATCGCTTCCTGCTGATTAAAAAAACGTTTTCATCATACTCACTATCAGCCCGAACTTCGTCAGTGCTAAGGGAATTCACCATGACAGACTCCAAGTGGCCGGAAACACGGGCAAAAGGGGACAATGTTTTCTTCGCGAAACAAACTTTACAGGCCATGGCCCTGTTAGTGGGAGCAACCATTATTATTGCTGCGGTGGGCATCATCTATATTGCCTCGCAGTTGAATGAGCAAGCGCAGTCCCAAAGCCGCTTTCTGGTAGAGAAAGCCTGGCAAATGCGCCAGGACGCCATAAAAGTTCGCATCAAAGATAATGCGTTTTGGGGCGATGCTTACGAGCATCTGCATGTCAAAGTGGACCCTGAATGGGCCTATGTCAGCCAAAATCTGGGGCCATCGCTGTATAACGATTTTCGTTATGAAGGCGTTTTTGTGGTTGATGGGCAGGGTAAAACCCGCTACTCCGTCATCAAAGGGCAGTTGGCGAATACCAGTTTGCCGGATTGGCTCGGCGAAGATATTACGCCCATTATTGATGTGGCACGCCAGCGGGCTGAACAACAATATATCGCGACAGAAACCATTGAAGTGGCTGGGCAGCCGGTGATCGTGGCCGCCGCGGCCTTAACCACCGGCAGTGACCCGCGCGTTAAATCAATCGCCGGTGCACCTTCTGTTTTAGTTTTTATCGATTTTCTGACCCAAACTGAGCTAAATGCCTTAGGCGAAGATTATGGCATCCATCAACTGCGCCCCCCTCGAGACAAAGAGGATGCCACCTCCAGCCCGTCAGTGCCGATATCCTCGAATGATAACAGTGCACTGGCACTGCACTGGAACCAAAATATGCCGGGGGCGCAACTGCTCAATATCTTGCTCCCGCTTCTGGCGCTGGTTGCACTGATCCTAGGGCTATCCGGCTGGCTGGTACTACGGCGTGCGATGTCCGAAGCGCAGATTGCCGATGAAAATAGAGCCGCCTTGATAGCCAGCGAAGAGCGTTTTCGTCATGTCGCCGAATCCGCCACCGACTGGTTATGGGAGACCGATGCCAATCTGCGCATCACCTATCTGTCTCAGCGGTTTTTAACCATTACCGGATTAAGTGTGGAGCAGTGGCTAGGGCGTAATCTGGACTCGCTGCTCAATTGCGACATTATTCCGCTCCGCTCCTGGCTGCAACATACCCATCTCACCGAGTCGCGCAATGAGCTGCAATGCACCTATTTCTCTGCCCAAGGCGAGAAACGGATCTGCCGTATTTATGCCAAACCCATTATCAAAAATGGCGAAACCATTGGTTTCCGTGGCACCGCATCGGATATCACCCGAGAAATAGAAGCGCAGGAGCGTATTCAGCACCTCTCTTTGCATGATGCGCTGACGGGTTTACCTAATCGTCTGCGAATGAAAGAGTTTCTGGAAAATAAGCTGCGAAATCTCGCCGCTGCAACACACCCGCTAGTCATTCTCAATGTTGATTTGGATAAATTTAAGCCGGTTAACGACACCTTCGGTCATATTGTTGGCGATAAGGTGCTGCATCAAGTCTCTGAGCGGCTAAGAAGTTGTTTGCGCGATCAAGATCTGGTGGCCCGTCAGGGGGGAGATGAATTCATTCTGATTATTACCGGCCTCTCATCCATCAAGGAGATTGAGCAGCTCTGCGCCCGCGTGATTACTCACATCGAAAGCCCTTACGTCGTCAATGATCAGGATATTTATATCAGTGCCAGCATCGGCATTGCGCTGGCTCCACAGGACTCCATGCAGGCCGAGGAGCTATTGCGCTTTGCCGATATTGCCATGTATGAAGCCAAAAACAGTGGCAGTAACCACTGGAGTTTCTACTCCAGTGAGATGAATGATCGGCTAATGCAGCGCAGTGAACTGGAGCGATTTTTACGTCAGGCCGTCAAACACAACGAATTCAGCCTCTATTACCAGCCGCGTTACCGCATCGAAGGTACGCAACTTACCGGTGCCGAAGCTCTGGTGCGCTGGAATCACCCGGTACTGGGGCTGCTGATGCCGGATCAATTTATTGCGCTGGCAGAAGAGACCGGGCTTATCACCTCAATCAGCGACTGGACCATGTTGCAGGCGTGTCAGGATGCCTCCACATGGCATCCGTCACTGATTGTTTCGGTCAATATTTCCGCCATTGAATTTCGTAGCCAGCGCCTGATCGAGCGGGTGCGACAAGTGCTGCTGCTTACCGGGCTACCCAGTCATCGACTGGAGCTGGAGATAACCGAGCGGATCATGATTGAAGATGCCGACGGGGCATTTAAGACCATGACGGCGCTCAAAGCCCTTGGTGTGCGCTTATCGATGGATGATTTTGGCACCGGCTACTCATCACTAAACTATCTGCGCCGCTTCCCGTTTGATGGGCTGAAGATTGATAAAAGCTTTATTGATGAGCTGGCTGAATCACATGAGGGGCAGTCGATTGTCGAGGGCATCATTAATCTTGGTCACGCGCTCTCCATGACAGTAACGGCAGAAGGGGTCGAAACCGAGGCACAACTGGGCTATTTACAAACACTGATGTGTGATGAAGTGCAGGGTTATCTATTGGGCAAGCCAATGAGGCTGCATGATTTATCGGTGCTTATCCGCAATGCCTATTACGACTAACTCCCGCGCCACCTAATACCGCTCAGTCTCGGGGCAATGACTATCGCCCAGCAACGCCACGGGCAGCCACAATCAGTGCTTGCCCCAAAGCTAAGCCACCATCACCAGCAGGTAGGCGCTGCGGCAGCAAGAGCTGGAAGTCGCTCAGCTGCGCGCAAAGCAACTCGCGCAGCAGTTGGTTGTGCAGCACGCCGCCAGAAAAGGCAATGGTATCAATGCCAAAGCGCTGAGCGGCCTGACGTGCCAGTGCGGCAAAGCCCTGCGCCAGCGCAAAGTGGAAAGCATAAGCCCGCTCAGCCGGAGAGGCATCATAGGCCAGCCATTGCTGCCAAAAGGTGGCTAAATCCAGTTGATTATCACGCAGTGGCAGAGTGACCGGCGGGACGGATTGGGCACTTCGCCCTGCCAGCGCTTCCAGCAAGCAAGCCGCCTCCCCCTCCCAGCTTATCGACGACGGAACAATATGCAGCGCAGCGGCGACCGCATCAAATAACCGCCCAGTCGAGGAGGCCAATGGCGCATTGATCCCGCGCTCAATGGCTCGCGCCAACACCGCCCCTTGCGGCTGCGCAATTGCCGCCGCTTCGGGTAACGACTGCCAGTGCGGAACAAAACGCTGCAACTGTGCTAGCAGGTTGCGCCACGGCTGGCGGGAGGCCAGATCACCACCGGGCAGCGCCACCGCAGGCAAGCCGCCCAGATATTCACAGTTGGCATAATCCACCAGCAAGCATTCACCGCCCCACAACTGCCCCTCAGCACCATAACCCAGCCCATCCAGCGCCAGACCAATCACCGCCCCGCCATCTCGCGGCCAGCCATGCTCTGCCAGACAAGCCACCAGATGCGCATGGTGATGCAGCACCGCCACACAGGGAATATCCCGCTGTGCGGCCCACTGTTTACCCAATTGGTGACTGACATAAGCGGGGTGGGCATCCACCACCACCGCCTGCGGAGTGAAGTGGTAAATCTGGCAAAACAGCGCCAAAAGCTGCTGCTGTTGCTGCGCGATATCGCTATCCGCCAGATCCCCCAAGTGCTGGCTTAAGACCGCGGTGTGATTGCGCAGCAGACAAAAGGTGTTTTTCATGTCAGCGCCCAGCGCCAGGATCGCCGGCTGTTGGCTAAATCCCGGAGGTAATTCACAGCTATCCGGCACGTAGCCCCGCGCACGGCGTAGCATTTCAGCCCCTTGTGCGGTGAAACGTACCAGTGAGTCATCAGCCCGCTGCACAATTTGCCGATTGTGTAACAGCCAGTGATCGGCGATATCACTCAGGGCGCTCAGGGCTTGCTCATTACTGAGCGCCGGAGGCTTGCCACTGCCATTGCCGGAGGTCATCACCAGCGGGCGCGCCACCTGTTGCAGCAACAAATGTTGCAGCGGATTGGCCGGTAGCATGACGCCAATTTCAGCTAATTGCGGCGCGACTGCCGCACAGAGCGGGCTGTTGGGCTGTTTCGCGACCAGGACAATCGGAGCCGCTGGGCTGCGCAGTAATCGGAGTAGTGCGTCATCATCAGCGCTTTGCACGCAGCGAGTCAGCCACTCCTCACTCGGTAGCATCACCGCCAGTGGCTTAGA
Source organism: Yersinia sp. Marseille-Q3913 (assembly GCF_963892745.1). Classification (NCBI taxonomy): domain Bacteria; kingdom Pseudomonadati; phylum Pseudomonadota; class Gammaproteobacteria; order Enterobacterales; family Yersiniaceae; genus Yersinia; species Yersinia sp. Marseille-Q3913. The sequence goes on from NZ_CAWQAF010000011.1 coordinate 153,720, forward strand.
GGGCCGCTGCTTGCGCCGTCTTAAACGGGCCACCGCAGCGGTATTAGTGGCATCCACCGCCAGATGAAAACCGCCCAAGCCTTTGATGGCGACGATCTCGCCCGCCAGCAGGGCTTGCGCGGCCTGCTCTAGCGCACTGAAGCCATGGGCCACGGCTTGCCCATTCGCCCCGCTCAACCATAGTTGTGGGCCACACGCCGCACAGGCATTGGGTTGGGCATGAAAACGACGATCGGCGGGGTAGTCATATTCTGCCTGACAAGCAGCACACAGCGGAAATTCGCCCATGGCGGTATCTGGGCGATCGTAGGGCATCCGGTGGATAATGGTGAAGCGCGGTCCGCAGTGGGTGCAGTTGATAAAGGGGTACCGGTAGCGACGGTCAGCGGGATCGTTCATTTCATGCAGGCAAGCAGCGCAGGTTGCCGCATCTGGCACAATTTGGGTGTCCATCTGCCCCGCCCCACTGTGGTGGATCACAAAATCCAGCGGCGGTTGCCCCCAGTGATAGGGGGTGGGGGTGATGCTGTCGATCTGCGCCAATGGCGGGCACTCTTGCGGCAGCGCACGCAAAAAGTCGGCCACCGCTGCGGATTGCCACAAGTGAATAGTGACGCCAGCGCTGTCGTTACTGACATCACCCCGCAGCCCGTAGCGGTGGGCAAGCTGCCAGATATAGGGCCGAAATCCCACCCCCTGCACCTTGCCTTTTACCCGCAGACAGAGGCCGTTTGTCTCCACATCACACTCCCACTGATAGTTAACTCTCTGCCGCTTAAAGGACTTCGGGATCAGCATATCCGGGGAAGCGGTTCATCGAGCGGCAGATCCAATCGCCGCGAGACACCAAACGCACCACATAAACGCACCTGTTGGCGTTCGGTTACTTGCCCGATCACTGCGGCATCAAGGCCCAGCGGATGGCGATGCAGTGCGGCCAATACCGCCTGTTGCGCCTCAGGGGCGACCACCAGCACCAGTTTGCCTTCATTGGCAAAGTTGAGCGCGTCCAGCCCCAGCAGTTCGCAAATCCCGCGCACCGCCGGTTTTAGCGGCAAATCCGCTTCGTTGATCTCCATGCCGCAACCACTGGCGGCGGCGAATTCATGCAAAATTGCGGTGACCCCGCCGCGGGTTGCATCACGTAGCGCCCTCACCCCCGAAATAGCACGCAGCGGCGCAATCAAGGGGGCCAGTAGCGCGCAATCACTGATAAGCTCCGCTTCCAGCCCCAGACCTTCCCGCAGGTTGAGGATGGTCGCGCCATGATCACCTAAGGTGCCGCTGACAATGATCCGATCGCCGGCGCGGATCATTGCGGTTCCCCACTGGATCTCGGCGGGGATCACGCCGATGCCGGTGGTGTTGATAAAGATCTTATCTGCCGCCCCGCGCTGTACCACTTTGGTATCGCCAGTGACTATCTGAATGCCCGCCTGCTGTGCGGTAGCGGCCATCGACTGCACAATACGCTCCAGGTCAGCCATCGGCAGACCCTCTTCCAGAATAAAGCCGCAGGAGAGATAGCGCGCCGTCGCGCCACTGACCGCCACATCATTGGCGGTGCCGCACACTGCCAGCTTGCCAATGTCGCCACCGGGGAAGAAGAGCGGATCAATGACGTAGCTGTCGGTCGAGATGGCCAGCCGATCCCCTTGCGCCACCAGATCCGCCAGCGCGATACGCGCCTGATCTTCCCGCTCATTCAGCGCTGGGTTAGAAAATGCCGTCAGAAACAGCGACTCGATCAAGCTCTGCATCGCCCGACCACCACTGCCATGGGCCAAGGTAATCTCTTTGTTATTCATTATGTTGTGGCCTGATTTGTCGATTTTGATAACCAATATTTATAGTTCAGAGACTAGCGGGGCGACTGCACCGATGGGCGCTCCGGCGACTTACGTCGCTACGACCCATTCGGCACATTTCCCCGCCGGTCAGCGTTGCCATAACTCTGATATCGAAAACTATCGATATTGATAGTAAGCGGAGCAAGCCCCCTCGGAGGAGACCATCAGCGCCCCAAATGCATTTTCTGGTGTACATTCGCCGCCGAATAGCGGGCATTGATCTGGCTTGCAGCGGCCGGTCAACACCTCGCCGCAACGGGATCGCGGATCATCGGCGACCCGCTGCTGTTGCGGGTTGAAGCGCAACTCGGCATCGAAAGCCTGATACGCTGGGCTTATCTGGACACCGGAGTCGGCTATCTCGCCCAAGCCGCGCCATTCACTGCTGGCTTTGGTGGTAAATACCTCTGCCAGTGCCTGTTGCGCCAGTAAGTTGCCACTGTCCGGCACAATGCGGCGATACTGGTTTTCCACCGTGCAGCGCCCGCTGACCTTCTGCTCCAGCAGCATCACCAGCCCTTGCAAGATATCTAGCGGTTCGAAACCCGTGACCACCAGCGGCTTACTGAATTGATCGCAAATAAAGCCGTATGGCGTGGTGCCGATCACCATGCTGACATGGCCGGGAGCCAGAAAGCCGTCGATGCGCACATCCGGCTGTTGCAGCAGGCTGCGCAGAGTGGGAATGATGGTGATGTGCTGGCAGAACAGAGTGAAGTTGCTCAGCCCGAGCCGCCTGGCCTGTTGCAGGGTTAAAGCACTGGCGGGCATGGTGGTTTCGAAGCCCAGGCCGAAAAACACCACTTCCCGCTCTGGGTTTTGCTGTGCCAGTGTCAGGGCATCTAGCGGCGAGTAGACCACGCGAATATCCGCGCCGCGCCGCTTGGCATCTAGCATTGAGCCATTACGCCCCGGTACGCGCATGGCGTCGCCGTAGGTGCAGAAAATCACCTCCGGATGGGCGGCAATTTCAAGGCAGCTGTCGATACGCCCCATCGGCAACACACATACCGGACAACCCGGCCCGTGGACAAACTCTAGCCCGTCCGGCAGCAGTTGATCGAGGCCAAACTTGAAGATAGCGTGGGTATGACCGCCGCACACCTCCATGATCTGCAACGGCAAGTGCTGTTGATCCGCCAGTTGCGGCAGTAAGTGTTCGATCCGCGCCAGTAAGGCGTTCACCAAGGCGGGATCGCGGAACTCATCAACGTAGCGCATCACCAGCCCCGCTTACCATATCGTCCAGATCCAACCCAACCGCCTGCATATGGGCCAGCGCGGCCAGTGTTTGCCGGGCTTCCTCTTCATCGAGCAAGCTCATGGCGAAACCGACATGCACCAATACCCATTGGCCGAGTAGGGCCGCAGGTGATCCATCGCACACTAGCGCGATATTGATCTCACGTTTTACGCCGCTCACTTCCACCCACGCCAACTGGTGGATATCCTCACCGACAGCCACAATTTTACCGGGTACGCCTAAGCACATCGCTGCGCCTCCAGCCACTCCAGCCACAAGTCCATCCCCTCGCCGCTACTGGCGGACAGGGCAATCACCTGAATGTTCGGGTTCACCTGGCGGGCATAGGCGATGCACTGCTCAATATCGAAATCCAGATAGGGCAGCAGGTCGATTTTATTGATAATCATCAGGGTGGATGCAGCAAACATATGGGGGTATTTCAGCGGCTTATCTTCACCTTCGGTCACTGAGAGCACTGCCACTTTATGGCGCTCACCCAGATCAAAGCTGGCAGGGCAAACCAAATTGCCAACGTTTTCAATAAATAGCAGGCTGTCATTGCTCAGACCCAAGCGGTGCGCGGCATCATGCACCATCTGCGCATCCAGATGGCAGCCTTTGCCGGTATTGACCTGGATCGCCGGCACCCCAGTGGCACGAATGCGCTCGGCATCGTGGGTGGTTTGCTGATCGCCTTCAATCACCGCGCAAGGCACCTGCCCTGCCAGCCGTCGCAGGGTGGTGGTCAACAAGGTGGTTTTGCCGGAGCCGGGGCTGGAAACCAGATTCAGCGCCAGAATATGTTGCTCAACAAAATGCTCACGGTTATGGCTGGCTAAATGGTTATTTTTGCTGAGCACATCTTGCTCGATTTGCAGCAAACGGCGCTGACCCATCCCCGGCGCATGGCTACCGGCCTCACCCTGCCCGTAATGCAGCCCTTGCTGATCGGCATGTAGCTGCGGGGTAAAAGGCTCCACGGCGGGCGCATCAGTGTCGTCGGGTTCAGAGAAAGTCAGCGGCTCAGGGGCTTTGTCATGCTCAGGGCCTTTGCCATGATAGTGGTGATGGACATCGCCTTGATGGTAGTAATAGTGGTGATGGACAATGACTGGCTGTGTGCCTTTGGCGACATATTTGTGTTTATGCTTATGCTGAATGTTTGCCGCCTTGGTATCACTGTCGTGCTGGTCATGATGGTGGTCATGATGGTGGTGGCCGTCATGATGGTCGTGGTGGTGACTGTCATCGCCCTCGATTTTTCTCTCGCCGCTGGCGCAACCACAAGTGGTACACATAGGAACTCACTCCTTCAGAATTATTCCACTTCTATCTGTTTCACCTGCAAATTGCCGCCACTCTCTACTTGCAGAGCATGGCTGCCGCAATGCGGGCACCCGGCATCGTGCCGTTCAATCTCTACGCTGGCGCTACACTCCCAGCACCAAGCCATTGCCGGCAGGTAACTGAGATGCAGTTGGCAATCGGCGGCCAGTGTCTGGCGGCTAGCGACATCAAAACTGAATCGCAGGGCGCTCTCTTCAATGCAAGAGAGCGCACCAATCTCTAGCCATACTGCGGTTATCCGTTTGGCACCGTGGCGCTGCGCCTGCTGTTCAATCAGCTCTAGCGTGCTGAGGCATAAGCTGATTTCATGCATGTTGATTCTTTATTTGGCTAACTTTATTAAACAAAGCTCGCCGCCGTGGATTGGCAGGGCCGTCGGCATCTACCACCGGCAGTGAGAGCGCCATGCGCGCACTTTGCTCTGCCAGTTGCAGCGCCCGTTCCGCACTGAGGGTGGTATCCAGTGGCGACATCAGCGAGCGACTCAGGTATTGGCCACAGCCCGCCACTTCGCTGACGGTAAAACCGATGGTGCCGCAAGGTAGCGCTAGCATCAGTCGCTCGCCCACAGCGCGGCGCTGCCAGCTTTGATCTGGCCCCGGTAACACCACTAAACTCAGCATCCACGGCGTCAAGAGCGCGCCAATCCACTGCTGCTCAAATAGCTGAAATCCACAGGCCCGCAGTGGGATGTGGTCACGGTAAAATGGCAAACCGCGCATCGACTCAGCGGCTATCTGACCAAAGCGGCTCTCCAGCAACGCCGCCGGATTGTGTTGATGGCCGGTAATCACATCAGACATGACTCTCTTCCCGTCGGTTGAGGGTGACGCCACTGGCCCGCAGCGCCGCCAGGATCTGTTCCAGTGCCAGTTCCATTGCTTGCGTCACGGTCGAGGTCAGGCCGATCCCCGGTGCCAGTGACTCCGGCACCACGCCCACCAGTGTCAGTTGGCGCGGGAACTCATCAGTCAGTTGCAGTGCCATCAGCACATCACATAGCCCCAATTGATGGGGCGACACTTTGCGGCTAAACATGGCGGGGATCTCTTTATCACGCAGCACTGCGACACTGCCCGGCGGCTGGCCGGTTAACACCGCATCAGCCACAATCAGATGATCGCGATCTGCCATCGCCTCCATTAGCTCCAGACCGGCCGTGCCGCCATCCAGCACTTCGACGCCCGCAGGAATGGTAAAGCGCTGCTCCAATGCTTCCACCAGACGCACTCCCACCGCTTCATCGCTAAGTAGCAAATTACCTATACCTAATACCAAAATCCCCATCACAGCACCTTGACTTTGGTCACTTCGTTGCCCGTTGTATCAACAATATGTACAGCGCAAGACATACACGGGTCGAATGAGTGAATGGTTCGCACCACCTCCAGCGGTTTGGCGGGATCGGCAATCGGCGTGCCCACCAGCGCTTGCTCGTAAGGCCCCGGTTCGTCGTTATAGTTACGTGGCCCGGCATTCCAGGTGGAGGGCACCACCGCCTGATAATTGGCGATTTTGCCGTCCTTGATCACCACCCAGTGCGACAACATGCCGCGCGGTGCCTCTTCAAATCCGACACCACGTATTTCCCCAGTCAATGGGATATCCGGCTTGATAAAGGTCTCCACATCACCGGTGCCAATATTGGTGACCAGTGCCGTCCATTGCTGCGCCAGCGTTTCATGTAGCACGCAGCAATGCACCGCACGCCCAATAATGCGGCCCAGTGTTGAAGGTAACTGTTCGGCAGTGATCCCCTGCCCGCTGAGCTGTTGATAGGCCGCGCCAATATCGCTGAAGTGCTGCTTGGTTGGCCCATGGTCTGCCGCCATGCCGCACATCAGCCACGCCAGTGGCCCCACTTCCACGGTTTTGCCGTAGAAGGTCGGCGCTTTGACCCACGAATATTTGCCATCTTCCTGCCAGCCGGTGTAATTCGGGTTGGTTTTACCCTCCCATGGCGCGAGCGGTTCGTCGTCCTGATACCAGGCGTGCTTGCCGCTTTCGGCAATGCCTTTGATCAGGTAAGGATCGTTGTGATTAGCAATCGGGCGGAAACTGCCATTTTCCAAATACCCGCCCGGCAGCAGGAAGGTTTCACCTTTGCGATCTGTCGGTAGCTCCGGCACGCTGAGGTAGTTATCCGCCCCTTTGCCCAGATGGAGCCAGCCCGGATAGTGAGCGGCGATCACCGCCGTATCCACCTTGTAAACCTGCTCGATAAAGCTGCCCAGACGATCAATGAAGGATTTCACCAGCATCAGGCGCTCCAGATTGAGCACGCTCGGCATATCCAGATTGATCGGGTTAGCCACGCCACCTACCGCAAGATTCTGAATATGCGGGGTTTTACCGCCCAAAACGGCCACAATGCGGTTAGCATCGCGCTGACACTCCAGTGCTTGCAGGTAGTGCGCCACCGCAATCAGATTCACCTCTGGCGGCAACGCCATCGCCGGATGGCCCCAATAGCCGTTGGCAAAAATACCCAACTGCCCGCTGGCAACCAGATCTTTGATTTTCTGCTGCACGCGGGTGAACTCTTCGGCGCTGTTCAATGACCAACTGGATAGGCCGCTCAACATGGCGGCTGCCTTTTGTGGCGAGGCTTGCAGCGCAGAGGTGACATCCACCCAATCCAGCGCCGACAGTTGATAGAAGTGCACGATATGGTCATGAATGCTATGGGCCGCCAGGATCAGGTTGCGGATATGCTGCGCGTTAACCGGCACTTCCATCCCCAGCGCGTTCTCCACCGCACGCACCGAGGCGATGGCATGAATGGTGGTACAGACGCCGCAAATGCGCTGCACAATCATCCAGGCATCGCGCGGATCGTTGCCCTGTAAAATCTCCTCCATGCCACGCCACATGGTGCCGGAGGACCAGGCCTTGATCACCTTGCCATCCTCAATTTCGCAGTCGATCCGTAGGTGTCCCTCAATGCGGGTGACGGGATCAATGGTGATGCGTTGGCTCATGCTTTACCTCTGTTTGATTACTCTTATGTAACTGTCCGTGAGCGGGAAGCACCGGCAACAGCCGAATCAATAAAATGTAGGCGCAGACCTCAATGGCGACGAAGCCGATTGAGATCAAAATTTCACTGGTGGTGGGGAAGTAGTTGTAGCCACCGCCGGGGTTGAAGGCCAGCAACGAGTAGTTGAGCCGCCACAGTGCCGCGCCGCCAATCATGCAGAGCGCGCCGATAAAGAGTAAGCGGCTATCCTCTCTGGCGCGCCGAATACGGAAGATCAGCAGCGGCAGGGTCATCAGCACGATTTCGGCCCAAAAGGCGATGGCGTAGCGGTCAAAATGCCACAGATAATCGGTTTTATGGCGCACCATGACTTCACCGAGGCGCAGCAGCACAAACAGCAGCAGGAACAGATCTATGATGGTGGTTAAGCGGGTGAACAGCGGCGTTTCATTGGCCCCTCGCCCGCGCAATCCCGCCTGTACTAAGGATCCTTCGAAAATGACAATCGAGAAACCCAGAATGGCGGCAGTCAGCAGGGAGAACAGCGGCAGCATCTCATAACTTTGCCACAGGGGGTGGATCTTGGCGCCCGCAGCAATCATCAGTGACCCCATGGAGGACTGATGCATGGTGGGCAGCAGCGCACCGAGGGCGATGATAAAGAACATCACTTTGTTCAGCCGCTTCAGCGAGACTTTCCAGCCGAGACGCTCGAACAGGGCGGGCGCAAACTCCAGCGCCATCACGCCGATGTAAATCGTCATACAGACGGCGGTTTCGAACAGCACCGAGTTGACGTTGAAATAGCCGGGAATGAAGAAGTAGGGCAGGTTCCAGTAGCGGCCCACGTCAATGGTGATCGACAAACCGCCGAGCGCGTAGCCAAACAGGCTCGCGAGCAGTGCCGGGCGTACCAGCGGGTGATACTCACCACGGTTAAACACGTAAACCGCCCACGCCAGCGCCCAGCCGCCACAGGCAAGACCTGTGCCGACCAGTAAGTCGAAGGCGATCCAGATCCCCCACGGGAAGCCGCCATTCAAATCACTGACAGACCCCAGCCCAAGCACCAAGCGCTTGCCTATCAGCAGCGCGCAGAGCACCACAAAGGGCGCTAACAGCATCACTGGCCAACTGACCAGCCACCCACCCAGTGGACTGGATTTATGCATCGTCATCGCGACTTTCCTTTTTGTTCTGCGTCTGCGGCTTACCCTGGCTCTGTGGCGGCTCCTGACTATCATCTTCTTTGCGCTCATCGCGGGTATTGCGATGCACCAGTGCCGTGACACCCGCCAGTACCGCCAGCGGTAGGATCATGCCTTTGTACAGCGTATGCTGGACATGCTCAGAGCGCGCGCCAGTCGCCAGTTCTGCCAGTGGCGGCAAATCGAGTTTCTCGGCCGGGATCCCCGCCAGCACCAAGACCTGTGTGCCGCCGCCCTCTTTTTCACCATAAACGTGCTGATCATAGTGGGCGACCGGGTGCTCGTAGGGGTCGTTGGCACTGAGTGTTTGACGCGGGAAGCGGTAGTTTTCACCCGGTTTCAGGGTCAGCCGCCGTTGCGCCTCAGACAGCAACTCCTCACGGGTGCCGAATATCACCGCACCGGTTGGGCACACTTCGACACAGCCGGGTAGCCCGCCTTTGTCCAGCCGCTCCACCCCTTTCTGATTGCACAACTCACATTTGTGGATCTTGCCAAAGGGGTTGTCGTAATCATATTTCGGCACATTGAATGGGCAGCCGACCATGCAATAGCGGCAGCCAGTACAGACATTGGGGTCATAGTGGACGATGCCGGTTTTGGCATCTTTGCGCAGTGCACTCACCGGACAGACAGAAACACAGTTGGGATCAACGCAGTGCATACACTGCTTTTTGATATAGGCGTAGCCGTCTTCCAGCTGATCTTTATGGATCCCCGCGCCGCTGGTCCACACCTGAATAATGTTGTTGGTGTAGGGGCTAAGTTTGTCATTGTTTGACCAGATGGCCTCACCACCGGCATAGGTTTCGCCATGTTCGGCAAACTCACTATGGTTGATCTGCTGGCATTTGCTCACACACGCCTGACAACCGACACATAACGTGGAGTCATATAACATGCTCAGCGCACCGGGGATCGGTGGCCGATTTTGTACCTCAGCTCGCGCACTGGGCGAAAGCCCTGCCAGCAGCACGCCGCCAGAGGCTAATTTGAAAAAGTGACGTCGGTTCACGGCTACTCCTCCCGCGATGAGTGATCGTCATCTTTGCGGCGCTGTTTCTGTTGCCGCCCCAGCTCACGGACGGTCATCAGGCTAACGCCCGCCACCAATCCCACCACGCCGCCCAGCAGTGCCGTCGCCGTGGTCGAAACCTCGCCGCCTTCCGGATTATGAATCAGCGGTTTTTCAGCGCGCGGTGTGGGATTTTCCACATTCGCCAATTGGGCGATGCCTTTGGTGAAGCCAATTCCCTCTTCATTGCAGCCGTAGCAAGGATGCCCGATACCCACCGGCCAGATGCCACCGCCGACATCGCAGAACTCCAGTGTCGGGCAGTTGCCATAAGTCTCTGGCCCTTTACAGCCCAAGTGGTAAAGGCAGTAGCCCTGCCGGTGACCTTCATCGCCAAACTGGCGCGCAAAGCGGCCGGCATCAAAGTGCGGACGGCGCTCGCAGTTTTCATGGATCAAGCGGCCATAAGCAAAGGTTGGGCGGTTCTTGGCATCCAACGCGGGTGGCCGCTGGAAAGTGATGATATGGGCGACAGTCGCCAGAAAGTTATGCGGGTTGGGTGGGCAGCCGGGGATATTAATCACCGTTTTGCCGGGCAGTGCGTCTTGCAAACTCACCGCGCCAGTCGGGTTGCCGCCAGTGGCAGGCACCCCCCCCCAGGCGGAGCAGGAGCCAATGGCAATAATCGCCGCTGCATGTTCCGCTGCTTCGCGGATATGCTCGACAATGGGTTTGCCCGCCACCATGCAGTAAATCCCGCCATCTTTCAGCGGGATAGAGCCATCGACCACCAACACATACTTCCCTTTATACTGTTCGATAGCCCGGTGCTTATTCTCCTCCGCTTGCTCACCAAATGCCGCCGACAGCACTTCGTGATACTCCATCGAGATGACACTGAGTAGTAGATTCTCAATGGTGGGATGGGTTGAACGCAACAACGATTCAGTACAACCGGTACACTCCTGCGCACCAATCCAGATGACCGGTGGCCGTTGCGGTGAGCTGACCGTGTTAGCAATTTCAGCGGCAGCCTTACTGCTAAGACCCATGGTGGCAGCCAGTGCTGCACAAAGCTTCATAAAATCACGACGGTTAACGCCATGCTGGGAAAGCATGTTTTTTTCCCCTGTCATTATTATTCCTCTGTTTATACCCTTAGATAAAACATGGTTTTAGTGTTAATAGTTTGTAACCTCACCAATTTAATTAAGTTGATCTTTATCAATGGAAATTGATTGAATGATTGAGGGGGGAATATCTGTGAACTAAAACCGTTTCAGCAAAATATTTCATTTGCCAGAAAATAAAAAATCTGTCACGCGATACCCGCGAATAATATCGGTGAAACTCAATATCATTTACCCAAAAACATAAATTGAGTTAATGACTTTAATGGCAGGTTACTTATTTTAGTTTTTTAACTATGAATATTAATTTCATAAGTCGGGAAATGAAAACAGATAATGTCAGCCCCGGGAAATAACTCGTTATAGGTATATTGAGTCGATAATTTAACCTGCGACAGAGCCAGATGCGCTGCCGTCATCACCTTACTGGGGTTAGTCGATAACCCATCAGAGCGGTAATATCATGCCCAAAGGTGGCACACGCGGCCCCCTCGCCAATTCAGCCCAGACACATAACCATTAATCTCACTCACCAATATCGTAGTTAATTGTATATTTTGTGTTTTAATCAATTTATTGGTAAATGAGTCGTGCTATGATTTGCTTACCGGTCACTATTCAACCGGTTAGGCAGCAAATGAGCGAATCCCGATGAGCTTACTCCAGTAAGTGATTCGGGTGAGTAAGCGCAGCTAACACCGCTGCAACTTCAAGGGAAGGGTATCACCCAAACTAATTGGAGTTGCAGGTAGGCAGCAAACGAACGAATCCCGATGAGCTTACTCTAGTAAGTGATTCGGGTGAGTAAGCGCAGCTAACACCGCTGCAACTTCAAGTAGGAAGGGTCCGCTATGAAAAAATCATTCATTGTTGCTGCTATAGCCGTCGCCACACTCAGTGGCTGCGCCAATAATAATTCACTTTCGGGCGATACCTTCAGCAGTTCCCAGGCGGGTCAAGCCCAATCAGTCACTTACGGCACCCTGGTTTCTGTTCGCCCGGTCACTATTCAGGGTGGGGATGGAAATAATATTGCCGGTGCGGTCGGTGGGGCTGTTGTGGGTGGCTTTTTGGGTAACACCATTGGTGGTGGTACTGGCCGTCGTCTCGGTACAGCCGCAGGGGCAGTTGCCGGTGGCGTTGTCGGCCAACAAGTCCAGAGCATGATGAACCGTAGCAGTGGGGTTGAACTGGAAGTCCGCCGTGATAATGGCACCACCTTCCTGGTGGTTCAGGCGCAAGGGGTGACACAGTTCCATGCGGGTCAACGGGTGACTATTGCCACCAATGGCAATAGTGTCACTATCACGCCACGATAATTTTTGGCGTGACAAATAGCGACATTCGATGGGCGTTAGCAGGAGTAGCATTATCAAATCGAATATCGCCAATAAAAAACACCGTCCAGCCCTGAGGTTCGAGGGTAGGCTGGACGGTGAAAAATAAGAGTGTCACTGTTCGACTTTTTTGACCGCCGACTTCACGACATTCTCACCGTGGTTGCCAAAGAACTGATATAGGGTGTCCGACGCTGTTTTGGTTAAGACCATAATTTCGATACGTCGGTTACTGGCCGCTAAAGGCTCTGTTGGGGTCAGTAGCATCTGATCCGCCATCGCATTGATTTGCAGCACTCGCTCCTCACTCAATCCGCCTTTTACCAGCGCTTTATGCGCCATTAGTGCCCTTTCGCCAGATAGATTCCAGTTGTTATACAGCACCTGATCACGATAACGGGATGCATCGGTATGACCGGTAATAATGATTTTATTGTCCATTTCATTAAAAGCCGGCGCCAGTTCAGCCAGTAAGCGACTGAAGAATGGGGTCAATAACGCACTGCTGCGCTGAAACATATCCCGCTGCTTATCATCTTGAATCAAGATACGTAGCCCTTGCGGCACCATCTCCATTTTCAAGTTAGATTGCGCGTCGTAGGTCGAGGTGATTTGCATAATAATGCGCGATAACTCTTCCATCTCTTTACCCGACTTATCCACCACCTCTTCTAATGATTGCTCTGGCTTTGGCACCTCCACTGCAAGGTTACTTTTGGTCTCTTTGGCCTGTTCGTGACCATCAATGCTGTCGGAGAACTTGCCGCCACCACTCTTACTTTTGGAGGGGATCGAAATATAGGATTGCTGTTCAAAAATGGTTTCGCCATTCAATTGCGCCACAATTTCTTGTCGCTCCTCCTCGGAGACGACCCCAACAATCCACAACACCATAAACAGTGCCATCATCGCCAGGGTAAAGTCAGCAAAAGCGACTTTCCATGCCCCGGAATGCCCACCACCATGTTTTTTTCTGGCAGCTCGTTTGACAATTGTAGTTTGACCCTCTCTGGCATGACTCCTCATTACGCGCCTGCCATCATCAGTTTGCTAATCCAGGAGTCCAACGTGGCAAAGGTCGGTTTACTCTCCAGCGGTAACATTTTGCGGCCTGCATCGACAGCCAGTAGTGAAGGTTTACCCGCGACATGATTAACCAGTACCATGCGCACACACTCAAAGAATGCCAGCTTCTTTTTCATCTCCTGCTCCATGGCATTGGCCATGGGGTCCATCAGGCAATAACAGATAAATACCCCAAGGAAAGTGCCGATCAAAGCAGCAGCTACTTTGATGCCAATCATCGCAATCGAACCATCAATGGATTGCATCGTAATAATAATACCTAATACCGCAGCGCAGATCCCGAAACCAGGCATGGCCTCTGCTGTACGATGAAAAGAGCGCGAAGGTACTAGCAACTCCTCTTCCACGGCGGATAACTCTTGTTCTAATATCCCTTCCAATTCGTGCTGGTTAATTTTCCCCATCGCCATTAGGCGGAAGTTATCAGAAATAAAGGTCACTAAATGGTGGTCTTGTAAAATAAGGGGATAGCGTTGAAATAACGCGCTATTTTCTGGTATTTCAATATGCTCATCCAGACGTTTTAAGCCACCTTCATCGACCATTTCCAGCAACTCATAAAGCAGCATCAATAGTTGTTGCTGAAATTCAGCACTATATTCACTCTTACGTGTTACCGCGACAATTTGGTGCCACATCTCCTTGAGCACATAACTAGGATTCGCTAATATCATGGCACCAATACCGGAACCAAAAATAATAATAATCTCACCTGGTTGCCAGAAGGAAGATAAAATTCCGCCTGACATGATATACCCGCCAATCACACATACCATAATGACCAACAGGCCAAATAACTTCTGCATAACACCCTCGATAATTTAAAAAAACAATTTAATCTTCTGAACTAATTTCTTATTTAGCTGACAGATACGCGCTTCTGTCAGATCTAATACCTGAGCAATTTCTTTCATGCTCATCTCTTGCTGATAATAAAGATGTAGAATCATTTGCTCTCTTTCATCAAGTGAGGCAATGGCATGATTAAGATTATCTTCAACAATAATACTTTCGTCTAACTGCCGACTCTGCAAAGCATCGGTAGGCGTCTCCAATGAGAGAATATCGTCCAGACTTTCCATCGCACCAGCACTCTCCAATAATAGATACTCTTGGTACGCCTCCGCCGTCAGTTGTAATTCTGCTGCTATCTCTTCAAAGCTCGGTTCATGGCCTAATCGTCGTGCCATCTGCCTAATAGCTTCATTGGTTTTATGGGTTTTCTGCCTTAATCGGCGAGGGCGCCAATCATGTTCGCGCAGCTGATCCAATACTGCGCCACGAATACGATGAACAGCATAGGCGGCAAATTGCCCATCAGGATGACCATAGCGGCGCAATGCCTCTAATAGCCCCATCAGAGCAATTTGCTGCATATCCTCCTTGCCGATAACGCTGTCCGCCTGAAATGAAAGTTGCCTGACAATACGTTTTACCAATGGTAAATACGCCTCCAGGTATTTCCCTTCTTCCACAGGGGTCAACGATAAGTTATCGCTAGTTTCTATTATTGCCATATTGATTACTGGAATACCATTCGGCTAATCACCACATCATCAAATGGCATTGGTGCATTCAATTTTTCAAAGTCAACTTTATATTCGTTCATTAGCTGACGACGCAAATCAACAATAGAGGTATGACGCACTGCCTGATAATCCATACTAGAAATTAAATTAACTGTCGCGGCCCGAATCACTGGCACCATCGCAATCACTTTCTTAATATCATCATCATCACCAGTGGCAATACCTAATTCCAACTGCAGATAACGCTCGCTATTTTTATCTTTCAGCGTAATGATAATATTTTTAATTTCAACAAACTGTACTGCTTTATCACCACGTATAAATGATTTGCTGACAGTAACAGGTTGGCTGTTGGCTTTGTTAAAAATAATATCACGGCAGAATACAGCCATTGCTGCGATCAGGGCAATTAATAATAGAATTACCCACTTTTTCTTGCTGTTCATTTATAGTCCTTTATACCGTGATTAGAAGCGTACCATCATCGGTACTCATCTCTATTTGAGTGTCAATATGTTGTGCTGCCAGGATATCGGCTTGCTGCTGTTGGCTCTGCTGCTGTTGTCGTTGCTGCTGCTGGCTATTGGCCGAGATTTGCACCTCTACCGCCGTCGTGTTTTGCCCCATCAACGTTTGGCGCAGCTCCGCACTGCTCTGTTGTAATGCCCGATAGACATCCCCTTGACTCGCATTGATATGAACCTGCAATTTTCCTCCTTCCATATGCAGTGAAATATCAATCTTGCCCATGTCCGGTGGATCAAGACGAATGGTGGCATGTTGCACTTTACTCTCAACTTGTAATTGCAGACGTTCGCCCAGTGCGGTGCGCAACTGCTGCGGCCACTCTTTTTGATTGTTGGCTAAAACCAGTTTATTTTCAGCATGTTGTGCTGCGGCGGTATGACTCTCAGTGTTGGCAACAGGAGTCATCGCCGCAGGGATCGCGCCAATCCCCCCCTCGGCCATCAAGCGAACTGCCGGTTGTTCACTAGTCACCGCCGCCGGAGGCACGATATCCAGCCTTGGGCCGATGGATTTCAGCAAATTTATCAGTGGCGATGACTTATCTTCCCCATTTATTGGCAATGGCTCCGCCACCGAGTGGCTATCTGCCAATGGCGTGCTGTGGGGGAAAGGCGCAATAGTCATTGGCGGCGTACTTTGCGCCCCCCTACTCTGCCCATAAGGCTGCAACAATACGTCCAACAACTGCTGGTTCTGTTCATCCGTCGACGGCAACAGGGGGTCATCACCACTGTGACTGCCGCCACTGCCATCATGGCCATCAAATCCCACAATCAAGTCCATCACCACCGATGGCCGTAACGAAATGGGCTGATGGGGTTGCCATGCCTGCGTGAGTGTCGCGTCAAAGGTGGTCAGATCGTTTACCCCACCCTCATCGGCACTGCCCGCGATGGGAGCAGTCCCCGGTTGCGCCACGGATACCAATTGGCTGTCAGCCTGGGCAAAGCCAGATAGTGTAATCACCTCAGCCTCTCTTCTTGTGCCATATCCTGATAGGCGGAAATCGCCATCGCCGCGTAGGCGGTAATGCCTGGTTGCTGCTGACGCATTTTGGCTAATTCAGCTTTTATCTGCTGTTTTTTCAGACCGCAACACTGATAAGCATGTTGAAAAGCCAGCTTCAACTGCTTTAGCGCCTCTTGCTGTGGTGCAGAGAGCGGCATCCCTGCCTGACTCGTCAATAGCTGGGCGATATCCTGGTTCACCTGCTGCACCTGCTGCCAATTCTGCTGATGAGTCGCCCGCGCCAGCGCTGTGGCTAATTTTTCAACCAATGTGATAGCGAACATGCCTACTCCTCTCTGATATCTTGCCAGGCGAAATAGAGTGGCTGCAAAACAGTCTCCACCTCGTCAATTAATTCAACGGAGAGTTTTGAGCTGGCGTCATATAAGCGATAAACACAATAGTCATAGATTTTTCTAAATGTGTTTGCCAGTTCAAATTCACCATCAAAATTTAATGAACTGGTCATCACATTAAGAATATCGATGCACTTATTGATGCTACGCGCCTTATGCATATAACGCTGATTAATAATATGCCCCTTCGCTTTAATCAACTCATCATTCAAATGACTAAAAAGCGTCAGCATTAATTGCTTTGGCGAGGCAGCAATAATCTGCGTAATAGTGTCACTCTCCCCATAGGGGTCTTGATTGATTTCGTTATACATGACGCCCTCAGCTATTTTTCTTCTCTTCAAAATCAAACATATTGAGCATACCTTCCATCTGCTCCATTACTCGCTCCATCTCTTTTAACTTATCCAGATTAACTTTAAGTGCCGATTCATATTTAGCATCAAGCTTTTCAGCTAAGGTTGATAATTTCTCTTTTTCATCATCAAGCTTATTTTTCTCTATCTCCAGCGACCACTTATCACCCGCCAAATGCGGTTTTAACAATGCATCAAATTTACTGATCAACCCATCTTTGCCATTAAAGAACTCATTTAATACTCCAGGATCTTTTTCAATGGCGGCTTGTAGCTTTTTATTGTCAACACTCAGTTGACCCTTCTTATCAAAAGTGAAACCAAAATCACTTAATCGTTTTCCATCAATAGGTTCGATAGCCAACCGATTAATTTTAGCCGACAGACCCGAGGTATAAGGATTGGGGTTATCCTTATTATATTTCACCACCTCTTTGATGGCATTATAGGCATCAGCAAACTTCTTCACTTGTGCCTCTGTGGCACCCGTGTCCTGAACAACATTGATCGTTAAGGGGGCGTCACCGGTTTTATGGGCTTGAGTCAGGGTAATTGCGGCATTATTTATCAGGCCATCAAAGGTATTGCTGCTGCTGGCTAGCTCAACCGTGGAGTTCTCACCGCCCAATTTAACTTTGGCATCCTTAGCCTGGGTAATATCCTTTCCGGTAAACAGGTTGGATGCGGTAAACTCTATTTGATTCGCCAGCCCGGTGTTATTACTTTTCAACACCAGCAACTCCTCCCCATTAATCCGGCGGACAGTGGCACTAACCAAATTATCTTTGCTGGTAGCATCACGATTATCTGCATGTTGATTAATGGCATTTGCCAGCTCTGCAACGGTATTAATATTTGAGAAATCAATCGACAGCTGCTGACTCCCCACTTTCAGTCTATGGTCCCCTTTTTCGGCACTGATTTTGCTATTACTTAATCCCTCCAGTGCTATTTCATGGGCACTGGCTAATTGCTCCACAAATAGGCTAACCGAATCGGCTTTAGCATAATGTTTAATTTCAACCGTGGCTATTGCTGGTTGAGTGATGGTGGCTTTACTTTTTACCACGCCACTGCCGTTATCACGAATACTCGCTAACACCCCATTAAATTCGGTTAAGCCAGCTTTGGTTTTCTCAATAAAATCCAGTGCAGTGATATTTTTGCTCTCTTTGCTCTTAAAATTATTAAACTCATAGAGATACTGCTTATTGGTCGCCTGGGTGGCCAGGTCATTCAGATCCATATCAAATAACATATTACCCACTCCTGATTTTTCTTATATCAGTATTAAGCAAAATGCGTGCCAATATTTAATTGTTTGATTTTACTTAATATTTTATAATTAACGGAAATTTATCTTCCCCTCGGGGAAGCGGATACGGGAACCGGGACTAAAAAAATACCGCCATTACAGCGGTATTATTTTCATCATCAATGAGGGTTGATAATTAGTTATTTACGTTAACCAGGGTGTTGATAATGGTTGAGGTGATCTCATAAGACTGTTTCACCGCCGCCATGGCCGTCACGTTGCGCAGTTTAGCCGCCGCGATATTGCTGGTCTCTTCCATATAGTCGGTATCGCGAGTGGCACCAATAGCCTCTTCAGTTTTGTTGATAACCGTAGATTGCATTTCGCTCTGCGCCTGCATGGAATCCATCAGTGCCTGAACTTGTGAGTTCATCTCATCGAATGACAGTGCCAGTCTTTCCAGTGCTACGGTAGCATCCTGAGATTTCACGTTATCTGTGATTTGCAGATTCATTGCGCCGCCATAATCAAAGGCAGGATCATTCTTCAGCGTAGCTAACTCATCTTTGGCAGTAGTCAGTTCGCCTTTAGCCACTGTAGCAATACCCTTAATGGCAGTTACTGTGTCAGCCTTAGCTGCTGTAGTGGCGAAATCAGCGGCATTGTGTGTTTGTGCCGCAAATGACGCGTTAGTAGCAAGTTCAGCATCATCACCCGTCACTGTGGCCGCTGTAAACGTACCCAGACCAGCAAGTGTCACGGCATTAGTAGCCGTGAAAACAGATCGCATGCCCGCATCGAAATTACCAGCGTCCAGCGGTGCTACTAATCCTGCTACTGCTGCTGCTGCATTCACTTCTTGATCCACCAAAGCATCTATTGCACTGTACTTTTCTTCAGCAAGAACAACTTTTTTCAATGCATCATAGTATTTTTTTTCAATGCTGCCAGCATTGCCAGCTTCTAAAGACTTAGTTCCTTTAGCTGAGATACCTTCCATCAGATTCTTCAACTGCTTGCTGAAATTTGCTTCCATTGGCGTGGAGTTTTGTGTGCCGGTCTGGAAGACTAATTTCCCATCCAACTTGCCATCTTTTGCCAGCAACTTCTCACCGTTAAAGGTGGTATTGGTAAAGACGCGCTCTAACTGCTGGCCCAGGCTGCTGAACTCTTCCTGATAGGCGGCACGCTCGGAAACGCCGTTCGCCACGTTAGTTGCCGCAAAGGCTTTCTCTTTCATCTGCGTCAACAGGTCGTTCACTGACTGGAACGCGCCCTGAGCAATACCCAACATGCTGGTGGCTTTCTTGATGTTAGTTTGGCCCACTTTCAAGCCAGAGACCTCACGCGCCATTTTACCGATGATTTGTGTATCCGCCGCAGACAACTGCTTAGTGCCTTTACCCATATTTTGGTGAGAGGCGGACAGTTTAGAGTGAGCTTTATCCATAACCAAGGTGGAGGACATTGCGGTGGTGTTGGTGTTCATTGAAATTGCCATGCTACTTTAACTCCTGAATTCCGATGCTACCTGTTAGCTCCGGTGGTATCAGAAATAAGCGGCACAGTCATAGATGAAATTAAACCTAAGGGTTAATTTTTTCCCAGAGAGATCTTTTTGCTTCTACTTAGATCTATTTCATCTATACATTAGCTATGCATTAGTTATATTGATAACAATGAAGCGCAACAGTAACGGCACAGCAAGCCAAAAAGTTAAATTATTATTTTATAATAGCGATTAATTATTCACTTATTAGCCATGGCATCACACTCCAAGGGAGGCTGGCGGTAATACCCCTAAAATATCACCTACTAATATGTTCAAATAGAGCCTGCCCGGCAGGATAGAAATGAACTTACTAATTTATTGATTATTTTCCCCACTTTAGTTAATAATACCGTCGCCTAAAATGTTGGGGCATTGTGCTTTAGTTTGTTAATTTTCTAGGAAATATTCCTATTAATTAGCCTATTAAACTGAAAAATCTCACCAAAATATTGTAATCGTCTACTGCAACTCTAGGTTATCATGGGTGATTCAGATCATTCTTTATGGATGTGTCAAAAATAAAATATGAAAAACTGCACTTATATAGTGAACAACTGGTCAATTGACCTGAATTCCGGTTTTATTACTCACCGAGAGACGCAAGAACTAAAACGTCTTGGTGAGTATCAATTAAAACTGATCACCGTTTTGCTAGAGCATGTCGGTGAGATTTTATCCCGTGATGAATTAACCAATCTGGTGTGGAAGCGCCGAGTGATTGGTAACAACAGCCTGCCAAATGCTATTCACACCCTGCGTGTGGCGCTGGGAGATGAAAACAAGCAGCAACGTATCATCCAAACTATCCCGAAAATGGGCTATTTATTAGATCCGACATTCTGCGAAATCATTGAAGAGATAACAGCAGAAGAGGTGGCAGAACCCGCTGAACTGTTTGCCAGCTCGACAGCAGTGACAGATCCTATTTCACCACCCAAAATGGATATTATCGCGCCAGTGCCAGATACTCACCAGGATGCATCCCTGGCGGGTCAAGTGCCGATAAGCGGTGAATCTGCCCCCACCACAGAAATAGCGCCATCACCCCCGGTAGCCAATAGTTCCACACCAGCAGTGATACCCATAGTCATCAATAAGCGGCACTTTTTGGGGTGGCAAAATCTGATCATTGCCCTGCTGTTAGCTGCTATTGTTATCGTCAGCTTTAGCTATTTTTCGCGCAATCGCCAAGAGGGGCCGCTATATAGCGCCATCCCACAAGAGCAAGGAATATACAGCAATATTAATATTTTCCAGTTAATCGATACCAATTTATCGCGGCAACCGGATGAAAAACTGAATCAGCGAATAAAGGACACTCTCTATACGCTAAATAAGCAGCTCAAAGATAGCGATATCCATATTGATATTTACTATTACGTATCGCTACGGCGGCTAGATCTCACCTTTATGACAGAGAATAAATGCGTTCAAAATCAGCTAAACATGACGATTTACCACTGGCGGCAAGACAATCAGTTACTGAATAATTTAATTTATCGTGAGATGGAGAGAAAAATTAATGAGATGGATAACTGTCAAAAATAGCGCATTGCTATCCCTATTGGCGCTTTGCCTGTCGCTGGCGGCTTTCGCGGCGTCAGAAACTGAAAAAAAGCAGCCGCTACAGCAGGTTCAGTTAGAGCTAGGCGTCTATGATTTACTCTCGCAGCAGAAAGAGATCTACAATGTGCGGGTTTCTGCCACACAAAGTGGCTACATCACCACGATAACCAATCCAAACGACAATCGGTTTATTTTCAAGGGGAAATTTACCGAGGAAGCAGCAAGATATGGGCAATTAAGTTACAACTACAGCCCCATATTTTTTAATAATCCAACGTCTGGGAAAATGATTGATGGCGTACTGGATTATATTACCCATAACACCATTTTTATGACCTCAATGGTGGTGGAGGGCCGCCCACTCATGGTCGGGCAAAGCGGGATTTTTCTAGGGGAGAAGTAAAGGAGGAGTGAGCGTAATCATGCCTCCTTTACTCTGGTGCCGTCTCAGTTAACGCCTACCCGTTGATGACTCCCCCAGTACATTTTTTACCGTCGACATCTGCAAGTTGCTCATAATATGGCTCATTCTTGTATGAGCGGCATATTGCTGCTGGCTGGTGCGTAATTTTTGCGCCAGCGCTGTCGACGCCGCTAATGCAGATCCGGGCTGCTCGAAACAACTCAGGCTACCAATTTGTGCACGAACCTGGCTTTTGTGCTCATTGATTTGTTGTAGTTGCCCGGTGAGATGCGCCAGTATCCCTTCAAAGGTGCTGTTACTTCCGACTGCATAGGGTTGTTTGATGATGCTCATCAAGCGATTTTCTCGGGTCACTTCAGCCTGCATAGAGAGTGGCTTAAAGCTATCAGCGGCGAAACGCTTTCCTTCACCTTTAACGGTCATATTCTGACTAATACGTGGCCAGCGAGCTTCATCAACAGTAAAGTTTATTTGCCCCTGCTCCCCCACTTTGCCATGGATACCTAAACGCCCCAGCCCCCGATTTAGCTGCAATAGGTTCTGTTCTGGCGAGCCTTTAGAGTGAAAACGCACCGCAACCAATTCACCCGCGTTATCCGCCACAGAGAAAAGTACCGTTTCTGCTTGAGACGATTGCAGCATTTTACGCGCACTGTCTAACGTAAAATTCACCGATGCCACTCGCTCAGGAGTGGCATTAAGCTGGCTATCTATCGTTCCGACTGAATTTTCTACCCGGTTCTGTAGCCAGTGGCCGGTTTTATTCGCTAATTGTCGCACTTCAGTATCAAACTTGCCCTGAATGACGGCGCTGTGTAGTTGCGATATTTGCCGCTCGGTTTCCAACAAATAGTCATCTGCCAGTTGCACCGCCGTTAATTGCTGATTGAGCTGTACGTTGTAGCGCAGTGGGCGGTTGGAAATAAGCGGTGAATCTGGAAAGTCGGGGTGCTCTCTCCGCACACTCTTACTGACTACCCGAGACACCCCTTCATGATAAAATGGCTTCGTGCTCGTAATACTTGCACGACTCCCTTGTAGGCTATTGAGTCCTAACGACATAAAATTTTTAGCTCATATAATTAAAAATAGAGAGTTGTGACATTTTGGCATGCGTCTGCATAGTGCCTTTGATTGCATTCCTATATTGCTCCATTTGCATAAATAACATATATCGCTCAGTTATCTCCATGCCGACCAGATTTTGTCCAAATTTAATATTTGAATCCTTTATCTGTTTCTGCGCAGTTTGCAAAATAGCAAGATTCTCTTTGCGATTGATGAGGTCACCGGAGATACTGTCCAACTGATTGGCCGCCCCCTCAACAGACTTCAACATATTTTGTATATCTGCTGGTGTCGTGGGCGTCACTGGGCCGGTTTTTAATGTGGTACATAGCTCTTTTAAGTCACTGAGCACCTTCATTTTGTCATTTCCAACAGAGAATACTTGATGTAACAGGACAGTATCTTTCTCTGTTACACCATCACCCACAATATTTTCTCGGATTGATTCGTTGCCGTGATAAACATACTGATTTAGAGTTGCATCAAATTCCACGGGCTTAGTGCTGGTGTCTGTTCCTGAATACAGATAGCGCCCCTCCATGTTTTTTTTATTTAACATGGTCACTAATGAATCCATTTTAGATTCAATGCTCTGAACGAAGCTCTTAATGTCATCAGGGCTATTCGTCGTCGGGGCCAGTTGGATTAATGTTTTCTTTATCGAATCTAATAGATTATCCACAGACTCAATATTCGCCTCTTGCAACTCTATATTGCTTTTTACGCTATTTAAGTTTTTTCCATGCTGTTCAATTTTAAGATTTTCACTCTCAACTTGCAAAAATAGAGTGCTGGCGATAGGATCATCCGAAGGTACATCCACCCGCTTTCCGCTGTTAAATTGCTCATTCATTTTATTAATTGTTGCCATGTTATCGGCAACAGAATTTTTTATCATACTGATCTGTGATTGGGTACTGATTCTCATAAGCACGCCCTCTTTAAGCGGTATATTAAAAATTAATTAAAACAGTGCTAATAAGTCAGAGAATAACTTATTACCCATGTTCATCACACGCATGTTTGCTTGATAAAGGCTTTGGTATTGAATGAGACTTTCACCTTCCTCATTCATACTGACACCAGTAACACTTTCACGTTGTGCTGTTGATAATACCATCACATCTTTTGCTGCACTTAATTCGTTCTTGTTTAGCCGGCTTTCAATGCCCATGTCAGATACCAGTGCAATGCAACTATCATCAAGACTCATGCCCCCTAAACCTGTCAAATTTTTACTCTTGGTATTAATTAACTCAATGGCATTTTGGTTATCACCTATTGCTTCACCACGTTTTGCCAATGCTATTTCATCAGGTTTGATATCAGTAATTTGCAATGCGCCCTTTGGGTTGGCGGGATCATAGATAAATAGATCGGCGCCAGAAACTCCATTGAGATCATCCCCTGCATTTAATGTGCGATTAAATTCAGCAGCAAACTCTTCCGCTATCTTATTAATGTTGTCTTTTGTCTCTTTCAACAAGCCAGACTGATAATCATTAATGCCACCCAGTAATGAACCACACGAACTATCAATATCAAAAGTACTGTTGGCAAACTCTAATTGTAACCCAGAAAAGTTACCCGCCGTCGTATTCGACTTGAGAACCGAGGGCAACATCCCATCAACCAATGGCTGACCATCTTGTAAAGTCAAATTCAAATAGCCACGGTCACTATTTGTCACTTTCACATCAATAAGCTGACTCAGTTCTTTTATTTTCTGTTCACGTTTATCTAAAAGTGCATTGGTGTTACCACCAATATAAGTTAACTCTTCAACTTTCTTATTATAGCCAGCGATGTCTTTTGACAAAATGTTAATTTGTTCAATAACAATATCGCGCTGCTTATTAATCATCGTGCTTTGGTCATCAACTTCACGATTTGCATTGGTGAAGCGCATCGTCAATAATTTAGCATCATTAATAAGTTGCTTACGCAGTGATGTACTATCGGGCAAAGTACTTAATGATGACAATGAATTATAAAATTTATCAAACCCGGTGGTTAAGCTGGTGTCACTATTAGCAACGGCTATTTCAAGTTTATCCAGGTAGCTGTTCTTGCTCTCGTAATAGGCATGGTTGCTGATGGCATTCCACTCTTGCCTCACCAAATACTCATCAGATATGCGCTTAATACTATCAACCCGGACACCATCACCTGCATTAAGGTTATCAGATGATGTATGAACGGAGCTTTGTAGCACCTCTTGACGTGAATATCCTTTGGTATGGATATTGGCCAGATTCATAGAAACAGCAGACATGTGAGCCTGTGCTGACTGCATTCCGCTAAATGCGGTCTTAATAAAATTCATTCTCTTCCCTGCCGTAATTATTAAGTGATAATTGCGCTTTAAGACCAACAAGCGGCTATTTTTCAGCCAGACTTAAATAGCCGCCCATTGGTAGGTTATTTATTCCCCAACTGCTGGATCAGCAAGTGAGCAATGCCGCTACTGCGCTGCGAAGCTAAGGTAGAGGCCAGCTTATCGTCGTAAAAATCCCGCATCATGCGCTGTTGCTTGCTGTTGAAAGGGTCGTCATCAGCGGCCAGTGCTTCGGCAGATTTGCGCATTTGCTGTAATAGTGCGCGCATAAATAGCGCCTCAAACTGCACTGCAGCTTGCTCCAGATCTTGTGGCCGCAAATCGCCGGAAAAACTACCCGGCATCACCGGGGCTGAATTATTGATAGCTTCAATCATTGCGTTATTATCCTTAAATCACCACCAGTTCAGCATCCAGCGCACCCGCTTCATGCAAAGCTTGCAGTATCGCCATGATGTCGTCGGGAGAAGCACCTAAGCTATTGATGGTATTGACGATGCTGCGTAAGCGCGTCCCTGTTGGCACCAGCACCATTTGATTGCGCCCTTTGGTGACCTGGATGTCACTCTCTGGTGTCGCCACGGTTTCGCCCGCCCCTAATGGATTGGGCTGGCTGACATTGGTTTTCTCGCGGATACTGACCGTCAAGTTGCCGTGAGAAACCGCCGCCGCACGCACAGTGACACCTTCGCCAATCACCACAGTTCCGGTGCGCGCATTAAACACCACCCGTGGCGATGGCTTGCCCGCATTGATTTGTACGTCCTCCAGCAGTGACATAAACGCCACCCGCGCACCGGCATCCATTGGCGCATTGACCATCACGTTAGTGGCACTTTGCGCTACCGCCGTATTGGCACCGAATGCCCGGTTTAGTGCCAGTGCCACATTGTTGGCCGACTTAAAACTTGGGCGTTTCAGGTTAAGCATCACCTGACTGTTGCTTTGGAAGTCGCTGGGGATCTCGCGCTCAATAGTGCCGCCATTGGGAATGCGCCCCACTGTTGGCGTGTTGACTGTCACGCTAGATCCGCTGTCACCTTCAGCTTTGATGCCACCGACGATCACATTGCCCTGCGCCAAAGCATAGATTTCACCATCAGCACCGCGTAGTTGGGTCAATAGCAGTGTGCCGCCGCGCAGACTTTTGGCATCACCAATGGAGGAGACGGTGATATCAATGGATTGTCCGCGAGCATAGCCGGGCGGCAAGGTGGCGCTGATCGCCACCGCCGCCACATTCTTCACTTTAGGGTCCATTTTCTCCGGCAGTTGCACACCAAACTGGCGCAGCATGTTCGCCATTGACTGGCCGGTGAATTTCACCTGGTTTTTATCGCCGGAACCATCCAGGCCTACCACCAGGCTGTAACCCACCAGTTGGTTGCCGCGCACTCCTTGAATGTCCACCAGCGATCCCAATGGTTGAGCCATGGCCGCGGGTAGGGCGAACCACAAACCCAGTAGCACAAAATAACGTCGTAACATGTTGGCTCCTGCCTAAATAGGAAATAGCGGGTGGTTAAAGAAGCGCGTTAACCATCCGGCTGAGTTGGCGTCACTGAGCGCACCACGACCTGCATAGGAGATGCGGGCATTGGCAATACGTTGAGAAGAGACGGAGTTATCCCGCTCAACATCATCGGCCCTGACCAAACCTGTGACGCGCATATACTCATCACCCTGATTGAGGGTCAGCCATTTTTCGCCACGAATGACCAGTACGCCATTGGGCAAGACCTGATGCACCGCCACGGTAATAGAGCCACGTAACATATTTTGCTGAGCTGAGGTGGCATTACCGTCAAAATTACGTTTACCGGATACTGAGCCACCGAACTTATTCAGTTTTTTCCCCAGAACTTCAGGGACACCCAAGCTCATGTCGTTCTTTTTGCCAAAGTTGGTTTTAGCCTGCTTGCTCGATTGCGTGGATTCATCCAGCTTAACGGTCAAGATGTCACCCACTCGATAAGCACGCCGATCCTGTAACAGCGACCAGTTGTATGCGGGCTGAAACAACCCGCCTCCCTCTTTTATCGTGGTTGGCTGTACCACATTGACTGGGGGTGCAAAAGCCGCATCGTCTTTATGCACCAACAACGCTGGGGATTCACACCCAGTCAATGCCAGCACCACCGGTATTAATCGTAAAAACCTTTTCATTCATCATTCACTTTTTAACGGAGGATGCTGACGGTTACAGCTTCTGAGTCACAAATTTCAGCATGTCGTCAGCGGCAGAGACCATTTTGGCGTTCATCTCATAGGCCCTCTGTACGGTGATCATATCGACCATCTCCTCAACCACTTGCACGTTCGACCCCTCCAGTGAGCCATGTTCCAACTGACCAAAGGCCTCTTCGCCCGCGACCCCTTCCACCGCAACACCGCTGGCAACAGTCTCTTTATAGAGGTTGCCGCCCACGGCCTCCAGGCCGGCCGGATTAATAAAATTAACCAGGGTAATTTGCCCCAGTTCGACCGGCTCCGTCTCCCCACCAACGCGGGCGCTCACCGTGCCGTCTTTGCCGATGGTCAGATCCTTGGCACCAGCAGGCATTTCGATTTGTGGGATCAGTGGCATACCTTGCGCATTAGTCAGGACGCCATCGGCATTGATCGATAAATTACCGGCACGGGTATAGGCCAGGCCGCCATCGGCGGTTTCAATCTGGAAGAAGCCCTGACCGGCGATCGCCACATCAAATTCACCTTTGGTGACCTTGATATTGCCGATAGTGAACTGTTTTTGAGTACCGACCACTTTGACGCCACTACCAAACTGAATACCATTCGGTGTGGCATTGTTTTGATCCAGCGGTGCGCCGGGAGTGCGTTGGTTTTGGTAGAACAGATCTTCAAACACCACACGGTCACGTTTAAAACCGTCGGTATTGACGTTAGCCAGGTTGTTCGAGATGGCATTCATCTTGGCATCTTGTGCCGCCAAACCGGTTTTACTGACCCATAAGGCTGGATTCATTATT
The DNA here is from genome assembly GCF_963892745.1 of Yersinia sp. Marseille-Q3913. NCBI lineage: Bacteria > Pseudomonadati > Pseudomonadota > Gammaproteobacteria > Enterobacterales > Yersiniaceae > Yersinia > Yersinia sp. Marseille-Q3913. The sequence goes on from NZ_CAWQAF010000011.1 coordinate 181,889, forward strand.
GCTGCTCCCTAATTTTCATATCCATAAAATAAGTTTGTGCGGTCGCTGTGGTAGCTAAGGCCACCATTAGCTACCACGAATCATTCGGTTACCCGTTTGGGCCAGATCTTCGGCCACTTTCATCATTTTGATCTGCGCCTCAAACTGGCGGCTGAGGGCAATGCTGGCGGTCATCTCACTGATGGCAGAGATATTGCTGCTTTCCAGATGTCGGCTCACCAGTTGCACACTCTCATCGCGTGGTGCTGCACCACGGCGGTTTACCAGTAAGCCACGGTTATTTTTAGTGAGCTGATTGGTCGGAATATCCACCAGTTTGATGCGCTCAACCTCCGCCGGCACCTTGATCCCCCCCTCCTGCGGAATGATGGCAATAGTGCCGTCATCGGCCACAGATAATGAGGAGTAAGGCGGTAACACGATCGGGCCACCATCACCCAATACCGGCAAGCCATTGATGGTCAAATCACCGTCAGGGCCAACACTCATCTGACCGTTGCGGGTATACACTTCACGACCACCACTGAGCACGGCAATCAGCCCGCTGTCTTTAATGGCGACATCAAGATCACGGCCGGTTTCCTGCAAACTGCCGGTGGTCATATCGACGCCCGCCATTTGGCTGAATACCGCCACGCGGCTGTTATAGCCACTGCCCGGAACGGGCGTCGCGGTGGCACGCTCCAGATCAGCGCGGAACCCTTGGGTATTAACATTCGCCAGATTATTGGCGTGAATTTGCTGCTGCATCAGGCTGCGGTTAGCGCCACTGACGGCGGTGTAGATAAGCTTATCCATTACAGCACCTGGAACAGTGCATTCATCATGCTGTCATTGGTGCTGATGATTTTGGTATTCGCCTGATAGTTACGTTGTGCGGTCATCAAGCCAACCAATTCGGCGGTTAAATCCACATTGGACGACTCCAATGCCCCGGCTTCGACGTTACCTAGCAAGCCCGTCCCCGGCGCCCCTAGCAGGGCTGCGCCAGATTTGCCGGTTTCACTCCAACTGGTGCCATTTTTAGTGGCCAGGCCATTTGGATTGGCAAAGTTCGCCAGTACCAGCTTGCCTTGCAGCATTCTTTCGCCATTGCTGAAAGTGGCATATAGCGAACCATCACTCTCAATGCGCTCACCATTTTTGCTACCGGCGGTATAGCCATCACTTTTATTTTTAGTGGCGATAAAAGCACCATTGAATTGCGTGCTGCCGCTGTAATTGATATCAATGCTGTAAGCTGCCGCCCCCGTAGGGGAGAAGTTACCGCTAAGGGCTGTTTTTTGGGCCGTCGCAGGATCTAGCACGCCATGCTGATCGAATTCTAAAGTATGTGCTGTACCCACCCGCACACTGTCGACGGTGTATTCCACCTTCCACTCACCCGCCGCCTGCTTAATAAAATATTGGCTCAGCGCATGTTCACGGCCTAATGAGTCATAAATCGTCGAGGTCGTACTGAAGTTAAAACTGTTACTGTCGGTAGGGGAAAAGACTGCAGTAGTGGGCACATTGGCTGTAGCTTGAATATTTGCCATCAGTTCCAGTTTGCTGGACGCTTTGGCAGGAATGCCGGCACTGTTGACCTGTAAATCGGTAATGATACCGGTTTGTAAATTCCCTAAGGCATCCGCCGGATAGCCCTGTAATTTCAGGCCAGCCGAGTTGACCAACTTGCCGTTATTATCGGTATCAAACGCACCAGCACGGGTGTACGCCGTGTCACCAGCACTGTCTTTCACCACAAAGAAACCGCCGCCAGAAATAGCCAGGTCCATGGCTTTGTCAGTGCGGTTGATTGACCCCTCTTTACTGATACTTTGTGATACACCAGTCACTGCGACACCTAATGGCTGAGACTGTGCATACATAGATCCAAACTCCGTCCGACTCGATTTGTACCCTTTGGTGGCCGAGTTGGCGATATTATTACTGATGGTATTTAACTGTTCGGTCACGGCACTCAGACCGGTATTGGCAATACTGAAGCTCATAATAAATTTCTCTTATGAATTAATTGGTTAAATTTAGCGTTACGACGTTGGGTCAAATCCCAAACTGTTTTATTTTGCTGTAGGGCACATCACCCACACCGGCGACGTTCAATTGCGCCATCCCACCCTGCTGTGGAATACGCGCACTGCTAACCACACCAGCCAACTCCAGCGGAATAAATTTTTCCCCACTGCTGCTCTCGGCACTAATGTGATATTTGCCCGGTTTGAGATTCTCTTTAGCGGGATTGATGGTGAAATTGACGTTACCGGCAGGTCGCTCGCCTATATTGATTTGATGCTCCTGCCCCATTGCGTCGGTCAGATAAATCATCACGTTGCTGGCGGCATGTTGTAACTGCAGTCGCCCACTTTGATTCTCTTTACCCAATGTCAGGGTGCTGCTTTCAACCATCACCTGCTGCCCCACCAGATTGGCGGTCGCCATGGCCTGCATTCTCTCCATCTGCACCGTATTGTTTTTAAGCATTTTGGCCATGTTTTCGGTGGATTGAACCTGCGAAAGCTGCGCCATCTGGCTGACGAACTCGGTGCCATCGGTAGGGTTCAGTGGATCCTGATTCTGGATCTGCGCCACTAATAACGTCATAAACTGATTATTAAGCTGTTCGCCATTTATCATCCCGCCCTCAGGCGTTAATGGATTGTGACTACCGCTGCTAAGTAAACTTTTGCTGTCATTAACATTCATGCTTAACGCTCTCCTAGCCTTAATACACTCTGCTGCATACTTTTTACACTGTTGAGGACTTCAACATTGGTTTCAAAGCTGCGTGATGCCGACATCATGTCAGCCATTTCCGCCACCACATTCACAGCCGGATAAAAGAGATAACCCTGCGGGTTAGCCAGTGGGTGATTTGGTTCATAACGCTGTACCGAACCGCCGGTTTCAACCACGTCCAACACTTGTACCTGAGCACCATGCAAACCACGGGGGTTGGCTGCGCTGCGGGAGGGATAAACTGCCGAGAATACCGGGCTGCGGGCCTTGTAAACATTCGCCGCCGAAGTGGCGGGTGACTCTGCATTTGCCAAATTACTGGCGATGGTATTGAGTCTGATCGTTTGGGCGGTCATGGCAGAGCCTGATACCCGATAAATATTGTTAAATGACATCCTTATTTCCCTTCAATCGCTTGTTTCAAACCGGCCAGTTTCATATTGAGAAATGACAAACTTGTTTGATAATCAAGGGTATTTTTTGAAAATTCTGCCTGCTCAACATTCAATGCCACTGTGTTGCCATCTTGTGATGGCTGATAGGGCAGCCGGTATTTCATTTGAGGTGATAGCAGCTGTGCTGACACCACTCCCCCCTGTTTTGCTCGTTGCATTTCAGCGGCAAAATCAATATCTTTAGCCTGAAAATTTGGCGTATTCACATTCGCTAAGTTGGCCGATAGCAGCTCTGCTCTGGTAAGTCGAAGCTGCATCGCCGCAGGGTGTATCCCTAACGATTTCTGAAAGTTAATGCCCACAAAATACGTCCTGATTTGATGTTAAAACGCGATGATTGCACGAAATCACACTCAATAATGCAAACAACGTGCCAGGTTTATAACATCATGAATAGTATTGTTTTTTACTTATTTTCACTTCCTAAAGGGAAATATTTCTTCCCTTTATCAAAACCTTTTTTCATCCGCCCCCTATGTGGGCTGTTCTCCCTTTGCATTGGCCTTATTTCGCTCTCTTCGGGTACGGCTTACAGTGCTGAAATAAGCGCTCGAAAGCAGATTTATGCGCAAGCATTGCAAGCTGCCAGCGCCGATATCAGCCAAACCGCCAAAAACAAAAACTGGCAGGGCTATAACGTAAAAATGAATATTTTTATTCCGACAGAAGGGAGCAAAAATAAAACCTGCCTCAATGAGCTAACAGTGGCAGCGCCGCTGAATGGGCAGCGTGATTTATCGCGTTTGCGCTATGACATTAGCTGCCGTGATGGCGTGGGCTGGGAAGTGGCGGTGACTGTAAAACCTGATATTTATCTGCCAGTATGGGTGGCGAAAAAACCCCTTGAGCGGGGGATAGTGGTGGCACCGAGTGATATTGAATTGAAGAAAAAGAACATTGCGACCACCCAGAGTGGCTACATCACTAACCCAGACGAGATACTCGGTTTCACCGTCAAACGCCGCATCCGCCCCCTGCAAGTGGTTATTCCCTCGCAATTGGAACAGCCGGTTTTAGTCACCCGAGGTCAGCAGGTGCTAATGATTGCCGAGCAAGATGGCATTGAAGCGAAAATGCTCGGCGAGGCGCTAAAAAATGGCCGCAAAGGTGAACTGATCAAAGTGAAAAATCTTAGTAGCCAACGGACCGTCACTGCGATGGTCGATGATATTGGCAAGGTCAGGATGCTTGGTATTTGACCACAATAAGTTAATTTTTAACCCGGCTGTGACGCTATATCAGGTTGTGGATACCGATACTCAGAATAATTCGACAGACTTGGATCCACAGCCCATTAACTGACGATAAGGTGACTTTATATGGAAATTAATGCACATCGGCGGCAGGCGGTAGTTGCCACGCCAACCGCCACAACAGAAAACTCCCAGGTTATTCAGCCTATTGCCCCCGTTAAGGCCATGGCAAATACTCCGCAACATGGAACCGTAGCGGGTGAATTGCACGCCAAATTACAAGCGATGCCGGACATTGATAGCGAACGAGTTGCTGCCATCAAAGCCGATATTCAGGCTGGGAAAATCAAGCTGAATACCGCAGAAATTGCCAAGGCGATGCTCAATTTCCACAGGAGTTAACGGAACCATGGGACCCACCCAGAATATTCAGCAGCAGAACAACGTGAAGCAGTTGTTGGTTGCAATCCAGGAAGACCGCAAACGCTATATTGCGTTGGAAAAGCTGCTGATAAAGCAACGGGAGCTGATGATTAACCGTGATATTGAAGCTCTGAATGCGCTCAATTTACAGTTGACGGAGCTGTATAATATGATTGATAAAACAGCCAGTGAGCGCAGGATGTTAATGCAGGAGCTAGAATTACCTGCTCATAAGGAGGGGATGCACTTATTGTTATCACGTTTGCCGACACATTATCGCGAACACGCTGGTGCACTATGGGCTGATCTTCACTTACGGGCTGATGCTTGCCGCCAGCAAAATCACCATAATGGTATGTTGCTTACTATGCAGATGAATATCTTGTCCTCTTTGACGGAGAGCCATTCAGATTTTCTTTATGCAGGTTAACTCGCTGTTTTTACTTTTATTATTAAGGCTGTGCAATTACTCTTAACACAATTATTTTAGGTAACACAACTATTTTAGGTTTTATGAGATACACTCATCCGATCAAAAAATCGCCATAGACTCTTTTATGCTATGGCGATTTTTTATTGGGTTAATAACTGGCTTAGTGATTGGGATCTAATCAAGTTTCACTGCCTCCCCCGCTGCCAACACTGTGCCGCCAAACTGTCAGTGATTTTCTGCTCACGCCGCCCTTGCTCCAGTTGGCAGAATTGCTGCTGCTGCTCTAGCACCACAGCGACAATTTTTTCCCGACAGGCCTGTCGCTGCAACTGAACCTGTAGCTTGTCCGCTTCAATATCCGCCAGTATCTGCTCCTGTTTTTGCCAATCAATGACACGCTGAATATGGCGCTTATAGTGCGCATTATTGACCATCTGCAAAGCGCCGAAGGTCGGGGGAGTCTCTAGGTCGGTGGTTGATGGAAAGCGCGTTAACGAAGTGAGTGCATTGATATTATTCTGATAGCGCTGACACAACCGTTTTTGTTGTGCCAGTTGACTGGTGGCCTGATTGAGCGCCCGCTGGCGTAGCTGCTGTAACTGCTGCAAGGTTTTAACCATCCGTTGTTCACTCATAGCCTACCTCAGATTGCGGGTACAACCTATTTAGCTGTTCCAGCGTTGCCGGGAACAGCGCCGGTTGATCCACTTCCTGGCGTAGGAAATCAGTGATCGCCGGATAGTACTGCACGGCCCGATCAGCCATAGGATCTGCACCGGGCACATAGCCACCCAGCGGGATCAAGGGTTTAATCTCCATATAATCGGCGTAACTCTGTTTCAATAAGCGGGCAGATATTATCTGTTCGCGTGAGGTAATTTGGTTCATACAACGGCTGATCGATTGCCCAATATCAATGGCAGGATAGTGCCCCGCCTCAGCCAATTTCCGGGTTAATACAATGTGGCCATCCAATACCGCTCTGGCACAATCGACGATCGGATCTTGCTGATCATCCCCTTCCGCCAGCACAGTATAAATGGCGGTCATGGTGCCGCTGCCATGGCTGTTTCCGGCACTTTCTGCCAGTCGGGGAATAATGCTGAAAGCAGAGGGCGGGTAACCTTTGGTGGCGGGAGGTTCCCCCAATGACAGGGCAATCTCCCGCTGGGCCATGGCATAACGGGTCAGTGAATCCACCAGCAACAGCACATCTTTGCCTTTATCGCGATAATAAGTGGCGATGGCGTGGCACAGTTCGGTGGCTTTCATGCGCATCAGTGGAGACTCATCTGCCGGTGCGGCGATCACGACCGATTTTGCCATGCCGCTGGCCTGCAACGAATGCTCGATAAACTCCTTCACCTCGCGACCACGTTCGCCAATCAGCCCGACCACCACCACATCCGCTTGGGTGTAACGGGTTATCATGCCAAGCAGCATACTTTTACCCACGCCACTGCCTGCCATCAATCCCACCCGCTGCCCTTTGCCAATGGTGAGCAACCCGTTGATCGCTTTAACCCCCACATCTAAAGGCTCGCTAACAGGTTGGCGCTGCAAGGGGTGGATTTGCGGCAGATGTTGCTGCAATGGCGTATCCCCCCCCAATGCCCCTTTATCATCAATCGCTTCGCCTAAGCCATTCACCACCCGACCAAGCCAGCTATCACCGATCAGCAGTTCGCCGTCCTGTTCACAGGGGAATACCCGTGCGCCGCCGATCAAGCCATCGGGTGACTTAAAGGGCATTAGATAGGTTACTTCCCGGTCAAAACCAACAACTTGCGCATCAATAAAAGTCTCTTCAGCACTCTCGATGCGGCAACGCTGCCCAATAGCCAGCCGGCAGCCGACACTTTCCAATAAAATGCCATTCACCCGCACCAGTCGGCCAGCAACTCTGGCGAGACTAATGTTATCAATGGATTTCAGCGCGTTATGAAGTGCCGCTAACTCACTCATCTGTTTGATCCGACTGGTTATCTTGATCCGGCAGTAAGCTGTTCTTTAGGGCATCAACGCATTGATCCAAACGGTGCTGACAACCGACATCAATTTCTGTGGTGTCAGTCACCACCCGGCACTCACCGCTGGCCATCTCTGCATCCGCCACCAAGCCCCACTCTTTCACCTTTTCCGGCGCCACATCATTGATACGGCCAAATTCGGTAGGATTAAGGTACACTTTCAGTTGTGTCGGAGCGGCGGGTTGGGCCATCAGCGCCTCTTCAACCAGCGCCAGTAACTGTGCCGGTTGCAGGGCCAGTTCGCAGCGAATGACCTGACGAGTCACTTTTTCCACCAATTGCAGCAGCTCATCGCGGCGGCGGGTTTCATAAGTGCGCAAATGATCATGCATCTTCGCGACATAACCGGTGAATGGTTCGATAGCCTCATTAAAGCGGCTGCTTTCAGATTGACGCCCCTCGATCCGCCCTTTTTTTAGCCCCTCTTCATGACCGAGGCGAACCCCCTCCTGGTATCCCTCCTCTTTGCCATCGGTCAGCCCCTTATTAAACCCCTGACTGACCCCCTCCTGAAAACCCGCCATCAGCTGCTTTTGGTATGATGCCGGATCCAGGGCTAACAGATCATCAGAGGGTAGGTTTTGGCGGATTTTACGTAATGGCGGGAACTGATGAACCCGCACTTTCATACCACTGGTACGTAGGCTGCTTTTTGTCGACATTACCTTACTCCATGGTTTGTTCAGCAAACAATTGCACCTGGATCTCTCCCGCTTCTGCCAGTAGTCGTACCCGCGCCATGATCTCTTTACGTACATGTTCTACACGACTGATCGGCACAGGCCCCATACGATTCGTCGCATTTTGCAACTGCTGTATTTGGCGTTTGGGCAACACATCGTAGATAGACTGGCGCAGCATCGGCTCGGTGCCTTTCAGTGCCACCGCCCAATCACTCATCGGGATATCATCCATCAGGCGTTGCAAGGTGGCTTCACTTTGGCGGCTCAAGATAAAGAACTCATACATCTCATCTTTCAGCTCATTCAAGATCTCTTCATCGCGCTCACCCAGTTGTTCCAACAACTGTTGCTGGTTACCGGGGATGCGATTGACAATATTCGCTGCTTGCTTAATTCCTATCACTTTGGAGCCGTGCTCCGACAGCACGGCCACACCGCGTTCAATCAGACGATCCAGTTCTTCAATCACATCGCGGTTCACATCATCAAGCTTGGCAATGCGGTATAACACGTCATCCTGGCGGCCTTTATCCAGATAGCTCAGCACTTCCGCTGCAACATCTGGGGGTAAAAATGCCAAAAAAACAGCCTGTAATTGCAAGTGCTCCTGTTCAATCAGCGCCACCAGCTGCGGTGTTCCTACCCACTGCAACCGCATCATGCGGTGGCGAATTTCATCGCCATAAATACCATTAATGACACTTTTAGCGATATCACTGCCCAACGCCTTGCTCAGAATCTCTTGCAGGTAGCTGCGGGATGCGCCGTTAATACCGCTTTGTTCACGATAATCCACAAAGAAATCATCCAGTGCCTGCCGTGCATGGGTCAATTTGACGCCATGTAGGCGGGACATCGTCTGACTGACACACACCACTTCTTCACGACTCAGTTTTTGCATCACCGCCGCCGCCGCTTCTTCACCGATGCTCAACAACAAAATCCCGGCCTGCTCCAAACGACTGCGTACTTGGCTTGAGGTAGACGCAGCAGGGAGGTCATCGCTGATAGCGGTTTCATCACTCTGATTGGGGCTTAATTCGTTCATTATTATTAATCCATTGTTTAATGACTTCGGCGACACGTTCAGTTTCTGACTGAGCCAGTTGTTGCAAGTAGTTGACTTTGGTCTCCAAACCAGACCCTTGCGGTGGCAAGTTATCCTCCTGCTGGAATGACGCGCCAGAGAGCGGCGATATGACCGGTGGAGGGCTTGTATTCGTGCTATCCAATGGCGCCGGGCTATCACTGCCTTTTTCCGTTGCGAGCACTAATGGGCGATGACTCGGATCATTGCGCAATAGTCGCTTGATCAATGGCCGCACGACAAAGAGCAGGGACAGCAGCGATAACAAGCCAATACCCAGAATTTCAGCCCAACGATGCGTGATTGGATCTTTCCACCACAAGAGTTCAGGTTCATGAATCAGGGTTGGCGCACTAAAGGCCAGCATATTCAGTGTCAGAGAGTCGCCCCGCTTAACATCAATGCCGGCGGCATCTTCAATCAGGCGCTTCAATTCGCTCAACTGCTCTGGGGTCCATTTCTCCAGTGCTGGTGCAGATTTATTCAAGATAACGGCTACCGTCATCTTCTCCAGCTTAAAACCCGGATAGCGGACATGGCGGATATCGCGGTCATAGGCATACTTGCGTTGTGCCTGGCTGCGGCTAGCAGTGGGCGCTGAGTTTGCGGCATTGAGTTGAGCAGCAGGCTGATTACTCAGGGAACCCGGTATCCCCATCGCCATATCCTCATTGCCATTTTCCTGCTGGATGTGCTCATCACTAACACGGGGTTCTGTGCCATAGCGCTCCAGTGTCTCTTCAATGCGACTCAAGTCCAGCTGTGTCGCCACACTGATGCGGTAATTGTTTGTACCGACCACGGAACTCAATAGATTGGCAATACTTTTCTCGGTAGTGCTCTGCAAGTAATCGGCTAATTCAGCCCCACTCTTCACACTCGCCATCCCCTTGCCGTTGGCCTGATAGGCTTCTGACAACAGCTCACCATGCTGATCAACCACCCTCACATTGGCGGCTTTCATTCCGGGGATACTGCCCGCAACCAACTGGACAATCGCACCCACTTGATCCGTTTTCAGTATCTGGCCATATTTCAAGCGCAGCACGACCGATGCACTACTTTCAGAGCGATTACTGATGGCAAAGGAGCTGGCTTCACTCATACCTAGGTGAACACGCGCATAATCTACGGCGGTTAATGCCATGATACTTTGCGCTAACTCCCCCTCCAGACTGCGTTTGTAGCGCACATTTTGGATAAACTGGCTACTGCCCAGCATGGTTTCTTTATCCATCAGCTCATAACCGGTCGGCAAAGTGGCTGTAATGCCTTTGCCTGCCAGCAAAATGCGGGCTTTACCTAGCTGTTTTTCGGCAACCAATATCTGACCGTTATCCGGATTAATACGATAGGCGATGGCCTCACCATCCAGCACCTCGACGACCTGCGCCACCGGAATATTTTCCTGTGAGCCAAACAGTGCCGTGTAACCTTGCGAACTACGCCAAAGGCTCAAAATAATCGCCCCGCTGACCAGAATAGCCACCGCGCCCATCAAGATGCTTTTTTGATTATCACCCAACCTAACGGTGGGGATTTTTTGCTTAATTTTATCTAACACCGATTTACCTTACAGCGCAGTATTCATGACTTCATCGAGCGCAGTGGTAAGCTTGTTACGCACCTGCACCATCGCAGAGAAAGCCACACTGGCTTTCTGACTTGCTAGCATCGTGCCTGTTAAATCGTCACTGATGCCCATATCCATGGCGGTCTGCTTGTCGCTGGCCACATGTTGTAAATTATTCACGCTATTAATCGCGCCATTGAATACGTGGGAAAAAGAAGCGGAACTGGCCTCCTTTCTCTGAACAAACAAACTACTACCGGCAGGCTCAGGTAATATTGTGTTGAACTCAATACGGTTGCCTGCCATGGCTGCCATCTGCTGCATTTCCGCTATCATGGGCAATTGCAGATTGGGCATAGTGATAGCCCCAATTTTATCCATCATTTTTTCCTCTTATGAGTAACACTCGATATCGATACCATCTTCGCGCATATTGGCTAATCGGTATCGCAGCGCTCGCGGTGTAATACCTAAAAATGCGGCCGTTTTGGATTTACTTCCCTTGTGTCGTTGCAGTAAATCCACGATATATTGATATTGTGCCAAGCGACCGCGCAATTTAATGTTACCTTCACCATCAGTAGGCTTCACACTTGAAACAGAAAAGATCGGCTTATTTTCTGCCACTTTATTTTCTGTTGACGTGATTTCATCCGCAGCAAATAGACCTAAATGTGGAATATCTATCAAACCGTTATTACTCATAATGATCCCTCGCTGAATAACATTTTCCAATTCACGGACATTTCCCGGCCAAGGGTATGTCTGTAACTCATTTTGTGCTTGCGGAGTAATATTAATTTTCACTTCCAAAAAATTACGATATTTTTTAAAAAACGCCATCACCAGCGGCATAATATCCTCAGGTCGTTCCCTCAGTGGCGAGATATGAATGGGAACAACGGAGAGACGATAATAGAGATCTTGACGAAAACGTCCTTCAGCAATCTCTATACCCAAATCTTTATTCGTTGAGGCAATAATTCTGATATCTAGCGGAATGCGCTTGTGACCACCTAAACGCTCAACTTCTTGCTCTTGCAGCACGCGCAATAACTTAACTTGTAGTGCTAACGGCATATCACCTATTTCATCTAGTAATAGTGTTCCACCATTAGCTTGTTCAAACTTACCTGCAACACTGGCAACCGCACCGGTAAACGCCCCTTTTTCGTAGCCGAATAATATCGCCTCGAGCATACTCTCAGGAATAGCGGCGCAGTTAACAGCGACATAGGGTGAATTGCTCCCCATAGCTTTATGATGAATATACTTTGCTACGCACTCTTTGCCCGTCCCTGTTTCACCGGTGATTAATACCGGAACATTAAATTCTGCCACCCGACGAGCAAGAGAGAATACACTCACACTGGAGGGAGCATTAGCAACAAAACCATGTTCATTTTTAGATAGTACATCCATAGTCGTATTCATAATAATGTAATCACTCTCCAGAGAAGCCAATAGAACATATTCAGCAAAACATATTCAACCGTTAATAAAGCGACCTTAAAAATCATTTCTTAAATGCTAAGAAAAGAAAAAACAAAAAACCATAATCGATTGTTCAATCATTAATATGACAGCAAGAAAACCCACTGAGGGAGAACTATATCCTCCTCGTTGAAAATAAAGGAATTAAATAAAAATTAAAAAAATTAACTCATTAAAATCAATGCATTGAAAAAAATCTATTAATCTAAGGATAAAAAACAAATAAATTAATAATTAAATACCTATTGTACTGTCTTGTAATAAAAGGTTTAATCACAATCCTGTGAGAACTTAAGTTACAAACCGATGAGGACGCTTATATAGCGTATTATTTATCCTTTAGTTAAATTAACATTGGTGAATGTGTGATTTCACACTCTGTAATCAATATGACTCAATAGCATTAATACAAACTCACGTCTCATAACTGCTGGTAAAGGTGAGGCGAATTAGTCGGACTGGAATTTTGGATAAGCTATGCAGCAAAACAAAGCTAAAGTAAGAGTTTATAATGGTGACTCACTGCCGGATATATTAGCGCTTGATATTAATAAGCTAGGACGTCCTTATCATAAAATACCCAAGATCGTAGGTGATTACTTTGCTGTTATTGAGGCTGAAGTTAGTCTCTACTTCTTAAAAAAGTATCGTATCAATATTACACTATCAAATATTAAGTTTAAGTCGGATTGCAGTTATAAAAATACACAAGTGCTCATCAGTCAAATAGGCAATATCGGATTTGATATCGACCGCACTCTACTGCTGAACATCCTTAATGACTACTATGGTTTAACCAAAGAAAAAAACATTATTTCTTCTATGGGGGATTCACCAATAACAAAAACCGAAGAAAGATTAAAAAACAAGCTGAGTCTTGAGATAACAGATTTAATCCTGAATCAGCCCGTTTTTGGTGATCCTTTAGCGATAAAAAATAGCAATTCTACCCCAATAATGAATTGGTCATATCGCATGGATTTTTGGTTAAAAGATTTTGAGAATTGTGGCTTTACACTTCTGATTGATCTTCCTCATGTGGATAGACTTCTCAATACACTAAAAACCAAACAAAAAGAGGAAAATAAAAAACTGCAAACCCTATCAACCGCACAATTCGATTTGTTGATTAGCAAACTGCCGGTTCAACTCACCAGCCAATTAAGTTGCAGTGAATTGACATTTTCTGAACTGATGGAGTTAAGAGAGGGCGATATTATCTTCGCCACACTCCCTGAAAGATTTCCAGTACTTATTGGCAAGCAGCATATATTTAGCGCTGTGATAACCGAGAGTCGCGGCAAGCTATTTTTATCTGAATTTAATGACAAAACTAACGAGATAAACCATGACTGACCAATCAATTGAACTCAGCAATGAGTTGGACTTTAACTTCTCAATGGAAGAGCCAACAGTCAGTGCAGCACTGCCTGTCGAAGCTGTTGAAATACCGGCCACAGTGGATAGCAACCTGCATGAGCAAAAACGCAAAATATCACTGTTCAGCCGTATTCCTGTCACCTTGACACTAGAAGTCGCCTCAGTAGATATCCCCCTTTCTGAATTGATGTTAGTGAATAATGATTCTGTCATTGAGTTAGATAAATTGGCGGGAGAACCACTGGATATCAAGGTCAATGGCATCTTGCTCGGTCAGGCTGAGGTGGTTGTGGTCAATGAAAAGTATGGCCTGCGCATTATTAGCTTCAATAGCCAAGGTTTGGGTGAACTCGCGCTATGACCTTCAGCCACCTGCAAGCTATGACCCCTGCCGTCGTGAGCCGGAGCCGATTGGACTGTGGCTTATTGAAGCCAGGATCATTGTTCCGCGGATTGCTTTTCAGTGGATTATTGTTCAGTGGGTTATTGTATTCCCCCTCTCTTCTGGCACAGGAGGGGGGAATCACCCTGTTCAGCACCGCGCAAACAGCGAGCGGCCAGGATTATAACGTCAAAATTGAGATCCTGATCTTGATGACGTTGCTCGGCCTACTGCCCATCATGATGTTGATGATGACCTGCTTCACCCGCTTTATTATCGTGCTGGCGATATTGCGCCAGGCGCTGGGGTTGCAACAGAGCCCACCCAATAAAGTGCTGACCGGGATTGCGCTGGCATTGACCTTATTGGTTATGCGACCGGTCTGGACCCAGATCCATGAAAATGCCGTCATTCCTTTCCAAAATGATGAAATCACCTTGCCGCAAGCACTTAGCCGGGCAGAAGTGCCACTCAAGAACTATATGCTCGCGCAGACCAGCACTAAATCGTTGGAACAGATGATGGAAATTGCTCAGGTCACTGGCGATGCACAACAGCAAGATCTGACTGTGGTGACGCCCGCTTATCTTCTCAGCGAGCTGAAAACAGCCTTCCAGATAGGTTTCATGATTTACATTCCGTTTCTGGTTATCGACCTAATTGTCGCCAGTATTTTGATGGCAATGGGCATGATGATGTTGTCACCTTTGATTGTCTCTTTGCCGTTTAAATTGATGCTATTTGTCTTATGCGATGGCTGGACATTAATCGTGGGTACGCTGACTGCCAGCGTTCAGGGGCTATAGCATGATGACCACTGATATTGCCGGAGATATTATTGCTGCCGGATTACAACTGGTGTTGATCATTTCGGTGGTTGCAATCATCCCCAGTTTGTTAACCGGGCTGCTGGTGAGCATTTTCCAGGCCACTACGCAGATTAATGAGCAAACACTCAGCTTCTTACCACGGTTGGTGATGACCATGCTGGTCTTGATTTTTGCCGGCAAGTGGATGATTACCAAACTGAGTGACTTCACCGTCAACATTTTCCAGCAAGCCGCACAGTTGGTTGGATAAAACTGATGGGAATCGATATTCAGATGTTGACGACCCCACTATTTGCCCTCTGGTTGCCCTTTGTTCGCATTTTATCATTTTTGCATTTTTGCCCGGTTATTCAGCATCGGGCCTTTACCCGTAAAGCGAAAATTGGCACCGCATTACTGCTGGCAGTACTCATCACACCAATGCTCCGCCAGCCCGTGATCCTCGGCGAGTTGCTGTCGATGAACTCACTATTATTGGCTGGCGAGCAAATTCTGTGGGGTTGGTTATTTGGCTCAATGCTGCAATTGGCTTTTACCGCGCTGCAAGCCGCCGGGCAAATTTTATCCATGAATATGGGGTTGGGTATGGCGGTGATGAATGATCCAGCCAGCGGTGCCTCGACGACGGTAGTTTCACAAATCATCTATGTTTTTAGCGCACTGATCTTTTTTACGCTGGATGGGCACTTATTGCTGGTCACCATTCTATACAAAAGCTTCGTGAGCTGGCCGATGGGTGAGGCTATCAATGATTTCTCGCTACGCTCGCTGGCATTAAGCCTCGGCTGGATCATCTCCTCCGCCACACTGCTGGCGCTGCCAACCACCTTTATCATGCTAATCGTCCAGGGATCATTTGGTTTACTGAACCGTATTTCACCCACTTTGAACCTGTTCTCTCTCGGATTTCCAATCGGCATGCTGTTCGGTTTGCTGTGTTTACTGTTATTGGCAATCAATGTGCCCGATCATTATCTCAACCTGACCAACGAGATCCTGACTCAGCTTGAGCGGATGAAGGTGAACTGATGTCGGCGAGCAGCGGAGAAAAAAGCGAAAAGCCAACCTCAGGAAAACTGACTAAAGCCAGAAAGAAGGGGGATATCCCGCGTTCAAAAGACGTCACCATGGCGGCTGGGTTGGTCACCTCATTGATCATACTGACGGTATTTTTACCTTATTATAAGGAGTTGATACGCGAGTCATTTTTAGCTGTTGGCCGAATGGCCGGCAGGATCGATGATCCCGCCGCACTTGAACAGTTACTGTTGACTAACATTTATATCTTTTTGAAATTCTTGGCTACGCTGGCCCCTATTTCGCTGGTCACTATATTGGCAACCTTAATCCCTGGGGGTTGGAATTTCACGCCAGTAAAATTAATTCCTGACTTTAAAAAACTCAGCCCTCTGGCGGGTATTAAGAAAATATTTTCCGCCAGTAATGGGACAGAAGTACTGAAAATGCTCGGCAAGTGCAGCATCGTGCTTTACATGCTGTATTTTATGATCACCAGTTCACTGGCTGATTTGCTGCGTTTACAGGCTTTGCCTTTACAGGAAGCGATCACTGAAGGTTTCGCCTTATATCACGGTATTTTGGTCTATTTCATCGCCATTATTGTGATATTTGCCGCCATCGATATTCCGCTGAGTACTTATCTTTTCACCAAAAAAATGAAAATGACTAAGCAGGAGGTCAAACAAGAACACAAAAGTAATGAAGGAAACCCAGAGATCAAAGCTAGGGTTCGTCAGTTACAACGGCAATTTGCCATGGGCCAAATTAATAAATCTGTTCCTGATGCTGACGTGATTATTACCAACCCGACTCATTTTTCAGTTGCATTGAAATATGCCCCAGAAAAAGCCAGCGCTCCCTATATTGTCGCAAAAGGGAAAGATGATATCGCTTTGTATATTCGGAGTGTTGCTAAAGAGCACAATATTGAAATTGTTGAGTTTCCCCCTTTAGCTCGAGCGATTTACCATACAACCAAGGTTAACCAACAGGTCCCAGCCCAGTTATATCGCGCCATCGCTCAGGTATTGACCTATGTTATGCAGGTTAAGTCCTGGCGCGCCGGGCAGGCAAATAAGCCGGTATTAAATACCCACCTTGGTATTCCCAAAGAGATGCAGAAATTCCATGATGAAAAATAAATTTAATTATATTGCTCATGTGCTGAAAGAGACACATGTCACTGTACCAATATTAATACTCTGCGTACTGGCAATGGTTATTTTGCCTCTATCACCAATCGTATTGGACATCTTATTTACTTTTAATATTGTTCTATCAGTATTAGTTTTATTGGTCAGTGTCAATAGTAAACGGCCTCTCGATTTTGCAATATTCCCGACCGTATTGCTGATTGCAACCTTAATGCGCCTAACATTGAATGTGGCCTCGACTCGAGTGGTATTACTCAATGGTCATGAGGGCGCGGGTGCTGCAGGTAAGGTCATTGAAGCATTCGGTCAGGTGGTCATTGGCGGCAACTTTGTAGTTGGCTTCGTGGTGTTTATCATCCTGATGATCATCAACTTTGTGGTAGTAACCAAAGGTGCCGAGCGAATTTCTGAGGTTTCCGCGCGCTTTACATTGGATGCCTTGCCAGGAAAACAGATGGCAATTGATGCCGATCTGAATGCTGGGTTAATCAATCAGGAGCAAGCACGTCTACGCCGCAAAGACGTCGCCAGTGAAGCTGATTTTTACGGTGCAATGGATGGTGCATCCAAGTTTGTTCGCGGTGATGCCATTGCCGGTATTATGATTTTGGTGATCAATGTTATCGGCGGTGTTTGTATCGGTATCTTTAAGTACGATCTCAGCGCTAGCCAGTCGTTCCAGCAATATGTCTTGCTGACCATTGGTGATGGCTTGGTCGCACAAATTCCGTCGCTATTATTGGCAACCGCAGCAGCAATTATTGTCACTCGAGTCAGTGATGGCGGGGATATGACTGATGAAATTAAAGATCAGTTATTGGCTAAACCGACCATCTTATATGCTGCGGCATTTGTGATGTTCATTCTCGCCATTGTGCCGGGGATGCCCCATCTTGCCTTTCTCAGCTTCACCGGATTACTCCTGTTCGCTGCTTGGCAGCAAAGTAAAAAAATTCAGCAAGCTGATGCTGAACCCGATCTTACAGCCATCAACCAAGCCATCTCTGAAGATAGTGCGTTAAATATCAATTGGGAGAATATCCCGGTGGTTGAGCCCATCGGCCTGAATTTGGGTTATAAACTGGTAACACTGGTTGATGAATCAAAAGGTCGTCCGTTGATCCAACGCCTGCGGGGGGTACGGCAAATTATTTCCGAAACCTGCGGAATTCTATTACCCGAAATTAAAGTCCGGGAGAATTTTCGCTTAAAACCCTCTCAGTACACCATCAATATTAATGGTGTCAAAATGGCGGGGGGCGAAGTCCATATTGATAAACTGATGGCAATTCCTACAGCGGAACAATATGGCGAGATCGATGGTATTCTGGCTATAGATCCAACTTACGGCCTGGCCGTGGTGTGGATAGAGCCACATGATAAAGCGGCCGCTTTAAACTTCGGTTATCAGATAGTTGATTGTGCCAGTGTGGTAGCAACACATGCGAATAAAGTGGTGCGGGATCATTTATCTGAACTGTTTAATTATGACGACATCACTCAATTACACCAACGGCTTGAATCACTGTCACCACGTCTGGCTGAAGATTTAGCTGCGGCACTTAATTTCAGTCAACTGCTTAAAGTGTATCGCCAATTATTAATCGAAAATGTCTCACTGAAAGATATAGTTACCATTGCCACTACCTTAGTGGAAAGTGCCAATGTCACCAAGGATGCTCTGTTATTGACCTCTGATGTGCGCTACGCCTTGCGTTCCGGGATCGTTAATGCCATCAATGGCGACGATAAAAATCTGGCGGTTTATACCATCAATCACGATTTAGAGAATATGTTATTAGGCTCACTGAATCAGGCACAGCAAGCGGGAAAAGTTGTTTTGGATAATTTCCCTGTTGAACCCAATATCCTAACTCAGCTGCAACAGAATATGCCCATCATTAAAGAACAAATGAAGGCAGAGAATCACCAGCCAATTTTATTAGTTACACCACAACTACGCCCATTGGTCGCGCGCTATGCACGATTATTCTGCGATGGGCTAAATGTATTGTCTTATAATGAAGTGCCCGATGATATGGCACTGAATGTCATTGGTACATTGGAGTAAAGGCGTTATTTCACAGAAAGTGATGATAAAACTAGCCACAGTGTAAAATCAGAGAAAATAACACTGTGGCCTAGCGTAAAAGTCAGTTATCCATAAATGTTTGTTGCCATTGTGTAATGGTTTTTGGTCTCTTATCTTTATCGCCAGCAACATTAGTAAAATAGTGAATCTGCAAATCGCCATTTTTTTCTGGTGCAACAAAAGCAGCCCATATCTCACCGGTAGGGCTATACATGATTATTGATGCGCGTTTATTGGCCGCACCACGCACCCAGGTAGTTAATACTTTAGCCCCTCGGTTATCCAGATCAGGGGTATAGATATAGACATTGGCTGAAGCAACAAATTGAGTGTAATTATCACCGACTAAATCGCGGAAGTTTTTATCGTCCACAGCATTAGCAAAAATGCCGATAGAGAGCAGTGTTGGTTCCTGGCGGGGATCTTCATCCGCTCTCACATATTGCCCATCAATAAAGACATCTTTAGGCATCGAAATACGACACCCCCAACTACCATTGCTGTGTACCTGAATAGAACCATCTTTTATCGGGATCAGCAACAAGCGACAATTTGATGTTTTATCAATGAGATCAACAACAGCTAGCCCCTCAATTTTACGCGCTTCGGCGCTGAAAGCACCACTGTTTTCGCCCGACCAGGCACGGCTATCAATACTGAGGCCCCACTCGGTAATTCGGTTAATTTTGATAACACCTCCTCGCTCATTCCCTTTGGTGATATTCCACCACTGCCCCTTCCAATCAAAATTCTTATCAATATCAGACATAGATGCGATGCCTTGAAAATAGGCGCGCTGAATACAGCTATTACTGGTACAGCTATTCAATGCTTTCTCCCACACTCGCCGTTGCTGATAAATGATTTCAGTATCATATTTGACGAGCATCGCCTGATAGATCTCACTGAATGTTTGGTCTAACCAGTGTAAATCCTCATTACTGCATACGGTGTATTCCACCGGTGTCACCGCCCGCTGGCAGTTAATGGCGAAAGAGGAGGATGAAAAAAGCAGTATCAAAACAAAAAATACACCACGAAAAGAAGTCATATTCATTATTTAACCTGATGAAGAATATATGATTTTTATTATTACAAGCCAACTGCAACCATTCGTATTGTATCGTTTTTATAAAAAAATATCTTTAATTGAAAATAAAAAACCACCCGCCCAGACTAATCACTTAGCCCAAACGAGTGGTTTATATACTTAATTTTTTATTACGGCAGAAGTTTCGCTAACTTAAGCTTAATCCTTATTTTAATTATGGTTATGCCGTTTGCATGTTATCCGATAGTTTAAATACCGAAACAGCATCAGTCAGTTGGCGAGCCTGTTCTTCCAACGAGGCCGCTGCTGCTGCGGATTCTTGCACCAGGGAAGCATTTTGCTGTGTGACACCATCCATCTCAGCAACAGCCTGACCAATTTGGCTGATACCACGGCTTTGCTCATCGGAGGCAGAGGCAATTTCACCCATAATATCAGTCACATTTGTCACTGCCTGAACAATGCTGTTCATTGTTTCTCCGGCCTCAGAGACTTGCTTTGAGCCAATATTGACGCGAGAGACCGATTCGCTAATTAGCCCCTCAATCTCCTTGGCGGCCTGCGCACTACGTTGCGCCAAATTGCGCACTTCACTGGCGACCACGGCGAAACCACGCCCCTGTTCACCCGCACGAGCAGCTTCAACTGCCGCGTTCAAAGCCAGAATATTCGTCTGGAAAGCAATACTGTTAATCACGCCGATGATGTCAGCAATACGCCGCGAGCTTTCGGTAATACTACTCATGGTCGCAACCACATCATTAACTATCCGCCCGCCATTTTGTGCCGTGACAGAGGCATTATCTGCCAGCTTACTGGCTTGATGCGCATTCTCCGCATTCTGTTTCACCGTCGCATTCAGCTGCTCCATGCTGGCAGCCGTCTCTTCCAGTGCTGCCGCTTGCTGTTCGGTGCGCGAAGAGAGATCCGCATTGCCTGCTGCTATCTCGCCCGCGCCAGTATAAATGGCATCGGTGCTACTGCGGATAGTCGAAACAGTGTTCACCAGGCTATTTTGCATTTCACGCAAATAGGGGATTAATTGCCCAACGCAGTTGCGGCCAAATTCAGCCATTGGTCGACCTAGCTGCCCTTCTGCCATCCGCTTAAAGTGCTGTTTAATCGAATCCAACGGGCGCACCAGATAGTGAACAATGTAACGATCGGTTAATAGCAAAATAATGAAACCGGCAATTAATGCCGCTACCAGCGCCCGCTCACACCAAGTGACCAATAGCTCAACCCGAACACTGGCGGCCTCGGTTATTTGATCGACAGTAGAGTTATATTTCTCTACTGCCGCGCCAAACTCGCGACTTAATGGTGGATAACCTTGATTAAACAGATTGTTATAATCATCAAAGCGATTCTCAGTTACCGCCTTGAACATAGGTTCTATTCCTTGACTCAGGAGTGTTGAGTAGCTTTGAATCGTTTTATCCGTCAATAAGGGGTCCATCGGCTCATGCTTTTGCAGCTTAAATGCCGCCAACGCGTCTTGGGTATTTTTAAGCGCCACTCCTGCTGAAGCCAGTTCACGATCTGCATCGGCAGTTGCCCCACTCTGGCGATATGCTGCCGCACGACTTAAACGTGTTACCACGCGGAAATATTGGTCATTACCTCGGTTAATAATATTAATGTTTTTCTGTTGATTGGAACTCAGTTGCAAAGAGTGCATCAATTGATTAAGTGAAAATAGTGTAAAGGTTGAAACACCTCCCCAGAGCAACAAAAATATAACAAGAATAGATAATAACGCCATCCTGATGGTGATATGTTTTAGAAAATTCACGGGAATACCCCTGTGTTTTATTTTTTTAGTTTATTTCCTTGAGATTTCAAGGTGTTTATCGCTGATAATTCCCGCAGGGAAAAAGTCTTAATATCAGGATTCATCATCAAAATAGCATAAAATCAACGCAAAAGATCAAGGCGGCCGATCAATAATAAATAACTGATTGATTTTATCTATTAAAATGTAAATAGCGATCGCAAATCTTGATCAAAAAATGATTAAAAATTCTCAGTATTTTTCACAGAATATGTATTTATTTTGAATATAAATACAGTGTCATCTTGCCTATTAACTATTAGGATTATAAGCCAAACAATTAATTTGATTACTGAGTCGCCATTAGCGGCACCTGCAATGTCAGCATTAAACACTCCACTAAATGATATTTTAAGAAATAAATAAAAAACTAACAAAAATTCATTAAAAAACTATCAGGTCCGATATGCAGCAGAATTTATCAATTTATCGACATTGTCTTTGGTATCGATTTTTAAGCAAAGAAATAGGGCGGGAAGAGTGACAATTTTATTCATTGATATGCGGCTAAATGCATAGCGCAATATTGAGCGATTTTGTCTTATGATTACAAATCATAATCGAAACAATAATGACTACCATTCATTTTATGGCGTGATAAATTACGTCCCAGCATCGTCAAACAGAGAGAGAAATGCCGTGATATCCCGATACATACCACCAATTTCACCAAAAACAGCTCGTTTTGTTCTCCTCCTGCTCAGTTTTCTGGCTCTCACTTTCGGATTATCTGGTTGCAAACCTGCGCAAGATGCCGAGACATCAGCGCCAGCGAAAGATACGCCAGCCTGGTCCCGAACGGTGGAGACAGCAAAAGGCCCGGTCACATTGACCTCACAGCCGCAGCGTATTGTCTCCACCAGCATCACCATCACCGGCACTTTACTGGCGATCAATGCCCCGGTTATTGCTACCGGAGCGACTGCCCCCAATACCACTGTCGCGGATAATCAAGGGTTCTTTATCCAGTGGTCAGATGTTGCACAGGCTAAAAAACTGGTGCCACTGTATCAAACCGAGCCAAATGCCGAAGCTGTCGCCGGCATGAACCCAGACTTAATTATCATTTCCGCTACAGGTGGCGATTCCGCGCTGAAGTTGTATGAGCAGTTATCCACTATCGCGCCAACATTAGTGATTAATTATGATGATAAGAGCTGGCAGGAGTTAGCCATGGTTCTGGGACATGCCACTGGGCATGAGTCAGACGCAACACAAGTGATTGATAATTTTGCCAATCGGCTTAATGAGGTGAAGCAGAATATCACCCTGCCACCACAACCCACCTCCGCTTTTGTCTATCAAGCGGCGGGCAGCACCGCTAATTTATGGACTGAAAACTCAGCGCAGGGGAAGTTATTACAGCAATTAGGCTTCACGCTGGCGACTATTCCTGATGCCGTAAAAGGCAACACCAGCATGGGACATCGCAAGGATATCATTCAGTTAGGTGGTGAGAAGCTGGCCGAGGGGTTAAGTGGGGAGACGATTTTACTGTTCTCCGGCGATCAACTTTCAGTTGATGCATTGAAAAGTAATCAGTTTTTAGCGCACATCCCAGCGATTGAGCACAACCGTGTTTATGCGGTGGGTTATGATACTTTCCGGCTGGACTATTATAGTGCGAGTCATTTGTTGGCGCGGATTGAGGGGATGTTTAAGGAGTAAAGGGGGAAATCGAACCAGGTTTCGGTTGATATTCGTTTGGTGATTGAGGTTGAGATTGAGGTTGAGGTTGAGATTGAGATTGGATCTGGTTTCGGTTGATAGTCGTTCAGTGATCACCTGACCCTCGCCGCCTCAACCGAGTCGGGCCGCAGGGCGGCGGCCCAACACCCGCGCCTGGCGCGAAATATTGCCCTGCGGGTAAACCTCCCACGTCTTTCGGGCTGACGAGCCAGCGCGATTCGCATCCCTGCTCAAGCGCGCTTTTCGCGGGCGTCCTGCCCGCTCACTCTACCCTCCATCCTCGTCGGCAATATTCCTGATTGCGCTCAAGGTTAAAAGCACATTTGAGCTGCCGAGTGAAGAGTGGAGTCAGGGAAATCCGCCATGGACGGCGGATTTAGGCGTCATGAGCAGGGATGCGAATAAAGCCGTCCCGCCAGCGAAAGGATGAGTCGAGGGAACCTGCGAAGCAGGCAAGCGATACGTGCGTTAGCGCAGGGGTTCCAAGGGGGTTACGCGCTTGTAACCCCTTTGGCGGTTGGAGCATCGGAGGCAAGGTGAACACTGAAGCTTTAACAACCGAACCGATCACCAAACTGTACCAAACTGAATTGTAATAAATCCCCCTGCCCTCCCACCATAACTCGTGCTAACATAATCCCAGCAAATAATAATGATAATCAAATCGATAACAATAATCATTTGTTAAAAAAGAGTAACAATGCCAGCTGCTTATTCCTCAGATCAATTGTCAACAACAGCGCTGAAATCAGCCCCCATTCCAAGGATGCAAACGCAGCGCCGGCGCGCCCTGTTACTGCTTCTCAGCCTCCTTATATTGATGCTGGTGATGGCAGCCAGCCTGATGTTCGGGGCCAAAGGGATCCCCTTATCCGTGGTGTGGCAAAGCCTGCTCGGTGAGAGCCACAATGCCGATAGCATTTTGATATTAGAATCACGCCTGCCGCGAACCCTAATTGGGGTTCTCGCGGGTGCTGCGTTGGGGCTATCGGGTGCGGTGATCCAAGCCCTGACCCGTAACCCGCTGGCTGATCCCGGTATTCTCGGGGTGAATGCGGGAGCCAGTTTTGCTGTGGTCATCGGTATCGTCGTGTTTGGCGTACACGCCATTTACGGCTATATGATCTCTGCATTTATCGGCACCTTGATCACCACTCTGGTGGTCTACTGGGTCGGCGCAATGGGCGGCGGGCGGGTGGATCCTCTGCGCCTGACACTCTCTGGCGTCGCCATTGGTGCGGTATTAACCGGCATCACTTCCGGTATCTCGCTGACCCATCCACAGGTTTACGATAGTGTCCGCTTCTGGCAAGCCGGTTCGCTGGATATCCGTAATATGTCGGTGGTGATAGCCGTCGCCCCAGTCATTGTGCTCGGTTGCCTCATTGCCCTGCTACTGGCGCGGTCGCTAAATGCCATACATATGGGGCAAGATCTGGCAGCAGCGATGGGTGCGCGTATTGCCCACACCCAATTTTGGGCGGTGATCACCATCACCCTATTATGTGGTGCCGCGACCGCCGCCGTTGGCCCTATCGCCTTTGTTGGCCTGATGGTGCCACATATTGCGCGCTGGATTGTCGGGCCAAATCAGGCCTGGATTTTGCCATTTACGCTGGTAATAACACCTATTCTGCTATTGGTGTCCGACATTATTGGGCGTTTTTTGGTGCCGGGCGAATTGCGGGTTTCCATCGTGACCGCATTTATTGGTGCGCCCCTACTGATCTGGCTGGTACGACGTAACAAAAGGATGACCACACTATGAAGCCCGCCACACCCACGTGGCTATTGGGCCGCCCTGATGGCCCAATAAACTTACGTCTCCGGTCACGCAGTTTGATGGTGGGTGGCCTGCTATTACTGGCTTGCTTACTGAGTACGCTGCTGGCATTAATGGCCGGCACGCTGTCGTTATCCCCTGAGCAGGTGGTGAATGCCTTGCTCGGAAATAGCCATGGCACCGTGGATATTATCGTCAATCAATGGCGCTTACCCCGTGCCGTGATGGCGCTGATTTTCGGGGCGGCGCTAGGTGTCAGTGGCGCGATATTTCAATCATTAGTGCGCAACCCACTAGGTAGCCCAGATGTCATCGGTTTCAATGTGGGAGCCTATACCGGCGCACTGGTCGCCATCACGTTATTTAATGGCAGCTATTTTGAGATTGCCAGCAGCGCACTGGTGGGGGGATTACTCTGCGCCATTGCGGTCTATTTACTGGCATATCGGCAAGGGATCCAGGGCTTTAGGCTGATTATTGTCGGCATTGCCATGGGTGCAATGCTAACGGCATTCAATACCTGGCTGACGATCACCGCGTCGCTGGAGTCCGCCATGACCGCCGCTGCCTGGGGGGCCGGTTCACTCAATGGCCTGACTTGGGCGAAAAGTCTGCCTTCGGTGCTGTTTATCACTATCGCCATGCTGGTTGCGATACTACTTAGCCGCCGTATGCCGTTACTGGAAATGGGTGATGATGCCGCGGGTGCCTTGGGTGTGCCAGTGGAGAGAACGCGCCTGAGTTTGATGGCGATTGGGGTAATTCTGATGGCTGCCGTCACCGCCGCCGCTGGGCCAATATCCTTTATTGCCTTAGCCGCGCCACAAATTGCACGGCGTCTGGCGGGAACATCGTCAGTGACCTTAACCGCCTCGGCGTTGATGGGGGCGTTGCTGTTGATTGCCGCGGATCTTTGCGCCCAACACCTGTTTTTACCCAATCAACTGCCCGTCGGTGTTATCACTATCAGCATTGGCGGGCTGTATCTTATTTGGCTTTTAATCCGGGAGTCCGGGCGATCATGACTATTGTTAACCCAGCGAGCAGCACCCCCCGTTTACAGGCGGATGCCCTGACACTGGGCTATGACGGCAAGGTAATCAGCCAAAATTTGAGTGTCGCCATTCCTGACGGTGAGTTTACGGTGATTGTCGGCCCCAATGCCTGTGGCAAATCGACGTTATTGCGCGCATTGAGCCGTTTGCTGAAACCACAGGCGGGTCAGGTGATTTTAGATGGCAAAAATATCGCCAGCCTTGATACTCGCCACGTCGCCCGTCATTTGGGCTTATTGCCGCAAAGCTCGCAAGCACCGGACGGTATCAGCGTATTGGATCTGGTGGCGCGGGGCCGCTATCCCCATCAGAAGCTATTACAGCAGTGGACACAGGCCGATAAGCGGGCAGTCAGTGATGCGATGCAGGCCACTGGCGTCAGTGAACTGGCTGACAGGTCAGTCGATGCCTTATCTGGCGGGCAGCGCCAGCGAGTCTGGATCGCCATGGTGCTGGCGCAGCAAACACCGCTGCTACTGTTGGATGAGCCAACTACCTATTTGGATATCGCCCATCAGATTGATTTGCTTGAGTTATTCAGCCACCTGAATCAGCATCATAACCACACGCTGGTTGCTGTCTTGCATGATCTCAACCACGCCTGCCGTTACGCCAGCCACATTATCGCTATGCGCGACGGGCAGATAGTGACGCAAGGTAAACCGCGCGAGGTGATTACCGCCCAATTGGTGGAGCAGGTGTTTGGTATGCCGTGTCTGATTATTGATGATCCGGTGTCGGGGACGCCGTTGGTGATCCCGAGGGGGAGATTTAGGGTTTAGGTTAATTTTAAGCTTAAGTTAGATCGGATCAGGTTTCGGTTGATATTCGTTCAGTGATGACCTGATCTCCGCAGCCTCAACCGAGTCGGGCCGCAGGGCGGCGGCCCAACACCCGCGCCTGGCGCGAAATATTGCCCTGCGGGTAAACCTCCCACGTCTTTCGGGCTGACGAGCCAGCGCGATGGGCATCCCTGCCCAAGCGCGCTTTTCGCGGCCGTCCATGGCCGCTCACTCTACCCTCCATCCTCGTCGGCAATATTCCTGATTGCGCTCAAGATCAAAAACCCTGTTTTTAGGTTTTGAAGTTAAAAGTACATTTGAGCTGCCGAGTGAAGAGTGAAGGCAAGGAAAACGGGCAGGACGCCCGTTTTAGGCGTCACGCGGAGGGACCCGCGTAAAGCCGTCCGTCAGCCGAAACGATGATTGAGGGAACCTGCGAAGCAGGCAAGCGATACGTGCGCTAGCGCAGGGGTTCCAAGGGGGTTACGCGCTTGTAACCCCTTTGGCGGTTGGTTCATCGGTGGGTGGCTGGGCACTGAAGCTTTAACAACCGAACCTACCACTAACTGAATATCAACCGAAACCAGATCCGAACTAATCATCAATCATCAATCATCAACCACACCAAACCCTGATCCCAGCAATCGCCCTAATCCCTCAATCAACCCCCCTCGCCAACACAGTGAATCATGCCCGCCGCAATAAACCCGATACTGTAATCGATGCCCCGCGCGACCTAGCGCCGCACTCATCACTTCATTGACCTGATAAATCACATCCTCGTGGCGGCCTGCTTCCATAAATATATTCAATGAGTGGTTAGCCCCCAGCCCTTGCAACACCTGTTCAGTCAACCAGCCCTGACGCTCGACCGTACCAGCGGTTAATACCTTAAGATTGTCGACCTCCGGCCACCAGAAGGAACCCGATTGGCTCAGCACACAGCCAAAACGCTGTGGCCAGTGTAATCCGGCATACAACGATGCCAGGCCGCCAAAACTTTGCCCCGCTACCACGGTGCGAGAGGCTTGCTCAGTAAAGGGTTGCAGCAAAGCTATTTGCGGTAATAGTTCCGTTTGCAGCGCCTGCCAGAAATCCTGATTGCAGGGCAGTTCCCGTGAACGATGCTCTTGGTCAATAATGTCGATCAACACATACACAGTGGCAGGAAGATGGCCCGCAGCGGTTTCACTATCCAGCACGCCAAATACCGGCTGTCTCTCCGCCCAATACTGACCATCCAGCAAGATAGCCAGTGGCCGCTCGGCCAGATCTCCAGCACCGCGCGTAGAGTAAATCCACACTTTGCGACTGTTGCCTAATAATGGGCTGTCCCAAGTGATCAGTTGCAGCCGTTGCCGATCGGGCGGGAGCTGTTGGCCTCCATCAATGGGGTGCCAGGCAGTCTGCGGCAAAGCATCGGCTAAATGGATCGCCGAGAGCGGCTTCCCCCGATAACTGGCATGAGCGGCAGTGTGGTTTAGCGGATCGTTTTCCGCCAAATCCATTAATGAGATCCACCAATTGCGCTGTGCCAAACGCCGCTCCTGCGGGCTGCCTTCCGGCAAATGCAAACGCTGCTCGCCAGTGACGGGAATAAAGCAGTAACTGCCGCGAAAATCAGACTCCACCTCCGCCTGCCAATACCAGACATCGGTCTGACCCAACCGCTGGAGGGTTTCAGGATCCACACTGTGGTGATCGGTTACACCGTTGACGTCGATATAAACCCGGCTAACCACAGAGTCGCGCACCTTGCCCTGCCGGTCACGCCAGAGAAATGTCAGCTCTACTTTACCCGCGCCCAGCGGTTCAGCCAGTGGCGTACCCCACTGTGCAATCTGCTGCCACCAGCCGTCACTGCCGGCCAAAGGTGAGTGTAACAACTGTTGACTATCTGGATATGGGTTCTCCACACTCACGAGCTATCCTCTTTTAGTAGGCTCAGGATACTTAAGGATTTAATTCAAATAATATTGAGAATTATTATTATTTGCAATAATGTGATGACAATTGATTAAAGAAGAGTAAATTTTTGCCCCGACTCACGCCATTTTTGCCCCGCGATTGAAAAAAAACAGAATAAATTCAGCATACTAACCTTTATGTAACCTTTCCCTTCAATCAGCGTAACCGGACAAAACCATTCTAAAAACAGGGGGATAGTCCTATACTCGCTGGCAGCAGGATTTCATTCCGCCACTTATTCAGGTTAAAAATGCCAGTATTCATGGGAATATCACAGCTTATGCATCGGATGCGCGCCAGTCAAAAGCGCATGTGCGGTATGCTGCTGATTGCCTGCTGGTTGATCCTCAATGCACAATTGGCGGTTGCTGGCCATCAATGTGATATCACGCCTGCCGCCTCGCCAGTATTTACTCAGCACCAAGGCCATTTGCAGAGCCAGATGCATGACATGCCATCGATGATGAATATGTCCCATGGTCAGGCGCAAAACGTCCTGTGCGAAAAGCACTGCATCCCTGACTCCGTGCAGTCTGACAGCGGTATGCTGGTGCTGGCAGCCCTGCCGACCCATACCGAATTAGTGCTGGCGGATGTGCAGCAAAACCCGCGCATCCACCGCCTTGACTGGCAGACTCCCCCCATTGTTGGCCCCCCCACCGAAATCGTTTTCTGCCGATTTAGAGAGTAACTCCAGACCTAGCTGATCGCATTTTTCAGGCCGCCTTAGTGCGGTGCGTTGCGCTTATTTTATGTTTTGGAGTTATTCCTATGAGTTTCTTATCTAATGCCCTCTCCGCGGCTGCGGCTGTTGTACTTTCTGCTGTGACTCTGTTCTCTGCCCCCCTGTTCGCCGCGACTCAATCAATGGCAGACAGTATGCCGATGTCCCACGAACATGGGGCGATGATGGCGGATAGTGCCGCCAATGACGCCGATAATTACCACTCGCGCGGGCAGATTAAAGCCTGGAGTGCCACCGGTGTCTCCATTGCCCACACCGCCATTCCGGCACTGAACTGGCCACCAATGACCATGAGCTTCGACCTCCCCGAAAATTGGGTCGCGGCCCCCTTACCGGTCGGCACGCCAGTGACATTCAGCTTTCGCCAAACCCCTCAGGGCTATCAGTTGACCACCATTTCAGCGCAGCAGCCGTAAGGCGGGAGTCACCATGAACTCATCACTTAATCACCCGCCACAGGGGCGGCCCACGGCTGCATGGCGTTTAGGATGTGTCAGTTGGTTGATGGCAGCGGCGTTCACTCTGCCCGCAGTGAGCCACGCGGCAGACATCACGCTGGAACAGGCACTCACCTCCGCTGAGCGCTATTCGGCTGAGCTGTCTGCTAACCAGCATCAGGTTAATGCGCTGGAGAATATGGCCAGTTCCGCCACCCAATTACCTGATCCCAAACTGAAATTCGGCATTGAAAACCTGCCAGTCGGCGGCAGCAATGCCCGCCGCTTTACCCGTGAGGGCATGACCATGCAGCGCGTCGGCATCATGCAGGACTATATCAGCAGCGATAAGCGGCAAAGAAAGGCCGATACCCTCAGTGCCGAAGCACGTAAAACCGCCGCGGGTAGTGAAACCATCCGCACCCGGCTGCAGAAAGAGGCCGCGCAGGCGTGGTTGGATCTGGCCTTAACTGAGCAGGCGGTCAGCGATGCCAAAGTGTTGGTGCAGGAGAGCGAAAAACAGGTGGCGCTGCAACGGGCAGGAGTTGCCAGCGGTGGCGCACTACCCAGCAGTGTGCTTGATGCCCGCCTGACCCTCTCGTCGATGCAGGACAGATTAACCACCGCCTTGCGGGATGTCGCCCTGGCTCAAACCCAACTGACCCAGTTGACCGGCATTGAGGTCAATCACATCAGCGGCCCCTTGCCCCATTTCACCCGCCTGCCTGCCGAGATAACTGTGTTGCGCGAGGCCATCAACCAACACCCGGAGGTGTTGCTCGCCAGCCGTGAGGCGGATGTTGCCAAAGCCCGCTCGGCGCAATCGGCTATTGCCGCCACCCCCGATATTGGGATTGAAGTCTATTACGCCAAACGGGCGGACGAATATGAGGATATGGCGGGCGTGATGGTGACCGTCGATCTGCCGCTGTTCCGCTCACAACGACAGGACAAAGATTACGCCGCCGACCTCTCGCGCTCCATGGAAGCCAATGACCAACTGACCTTACTGACCCGCGATCATCGGGCGCAGCTCGACACACTATTGGCGCAGTATCAGGCCAGTCAGCAGTTATGGCACCGGCAAACAGATGAGGTATTACCGCTGCAAAAACAACGGGTTAATTTGGTGATGGCACAATATCAGGCCAATAAAAGTGATTTGAGCAGTGTGCTGGAAGCACGGCGCGCCCTGCTCGACAGTCAACTCAATGCCAGCAACGCTGCCAGAGAGTTAGCCCGCACCTGGGCTGCCATCCGTTATCTGACCCCGCAGGAGAGCGCGCAATGAAAAAGCAATTGAGTTTAACCCTGGTGGCGGTCGCGGTGATCAGTGGCCTTGCCGGTTATCTGTTAGGGCAACCGCCGTCAACCGCCCCGGCAGCGGCTGCAACCCACGCCGATGCGACGGCAGAAAATAGCCGCACCGTGCTCTATTGGTACGATCCAATGTCACCCGGTCAACGCTTTGATAAACCGGGTAAATCGCCTTTTATGGATATGGACCTGGTGCCGCGTTATGCCGGTGAAACCAGTGACGATGGCGGCGTGACCATCAGTGCGCGCCAACAGCAGAATCTGGGGGTCCGCACCGCGCCAGCAGAGATGCGCTCGCTCAACTCTCGCCTGCAGGGTTACGGCACAGTCGCCACCGATGAACGTAGCCTGCAAGTGATCGCCGCGCGAGCTAACGGCATCATTGAGCAGTTGTATGTGCGCGCCAATCAGCAGCCGGTCACTAAAAACCAGCCATTAGCTCAACTCTGGGTGCCCGATTGGAGTGCCGCTCAGCAGGAGTATCTGACGATCCGCACCCTGGGCGATAGCCAACTGACCGCCGCCGCCCGCCAGCGGCTACAGCTGCAATTTATGCCCGAAGAGGTGATTCGCAGCGTGGAGAGAAGTGGTCAGCCGCAAACACGAGTGACATTGCGCTCCCCCTCGGATGGCTATGTGAATAAGCTGGATATCCGTGTCGGTTCGCAAGTCACCGCGACACAATCGCTGTTCGAGCTGGCGAGTCTTGATCCGGTATGGATCGTCGTCGATTATCCGCAATCACAAGCCAGTTTGCTCACTCTCGGCAGTGCAATTGCGGCTACCACCGCCAGCTGGCCGGGTGAGACTTTCCACGGCAAAGTCAGCGAGTTACTGCCCAATATGGATCTTGCCACCCGCACCCTCAAGGCGCGAGTGGTGCTGGAAAATCCGCAGCAGAAGCTCAAACCGGGTATGTACCTGAGTGTGCAATCGGCATCAGCAGATAAACTGCAACCGGTGCTGGCGATCCCGCAGGAGGCCTTGCTGATGAGCAGCAACCGCAACACCGTGCTACTGGCACAAGGGGAGGGTCACTTTAAGCCAGTCGAGGTGAGTGCGGGGCAAACTCAGGATGGCTGGGTAGAGATCAAATCCGGGCTGAATGTGGGTCAGTTAGTGGTCACCTCAGGTCAATTCCTGATTGATTCGGAAGCTAGCCTGCAAAGCGCCCTGCCGCAAATGGATGACACACCGGAAACCATCACGCCGCCAGTGAGTACGGCCGGTAACCCAGTTGATATCTACTCGGTACAGGGGGAGGTCCAGGCTATCAACGGACAGAGCATCACCCTATCTCACGGCCCGATAGCCGCGCTGAAATGGGGGGCTATGACCATGGATTTCCTGCTGCCTGCGGGCAAGTTAGCGCCGGAAATCTTGGTGGGGAGCCAGGTTAATTTCACCTTTATCCTCAGCGAACAAGGGGCGCAGATCCGCCAGATCCAGCCGGCGAAATCAAATAGCAGTGCCGATATCCATGGAGGCCACTTATGATTGCCGCCATTATCCGCTGGTCACTGCGCAACCGCCTGCTGGTGCTACTCGGCGCGCTGATGATGGCCGCGTGGGGAGTCTGGTCACTGCAACAGACCCCGCTCGATGCCCTGCCGGATCTCTCTGATACGCAAGTAATTATCCGCGTCAGTTACCCCGGCAAAGCGCCGCAAGTGGTGGAGGATCAAGTCACTTATCCGCTCACCACCACCATGCTCTCGGTGCCTGGTGCCAAAACCGTGCGCGGTTTCTCGATGTTCGGCGATGCCTATGTCTACGTGATATTTGACGATGGCACTGATCCCTACTGGGCGCGCTCACGGGTGCTGGAGTATCTCAGCCAGGTGCAATCTACCCTGCCTGCCGAGGCCAAAGCCTCACTGGGGCCGGATGCCACCGGCGTCGGCTGGATTTATGAATACGCCTTAATCGACAGAAGTGGCAAACACAGTTTGGCAGATCTGCGCGCATTGCAGGATTGGACGCTGAAATTTGAGCTGAAAACCGTGCCGAACGTCTCGGAAGTGGCCAGCGTCGGCGGGATGGTGCGCCAGTATCAAGTGGTGCTCGATCCCGAACGGATGCGCGCGCTGAATCTCTCCCATCAACAAATTGCCAACGCCATTACCGACAGCAATCAGGAGGGCGGCGGCTCAGTGCTGGAGATGGGAGCCGCCGAATATATGGTGCGAGCCAGCGGTTACCTGAAAACGCCAGATGATTTCAGGAATATCGTGATCACCGCCCGTGATGGCATCCCTATTTTACTCTCCGATGTCGCCAGCGTGCGCATGGGGCCAGAGATGCGCCGTGGTGTAGCGGAGCTGAATGGTGAAGGGGAGGTCGCCGGCGGCATCATCGTGATGCGCTACGGCAAAAATGCGCTGGAAACTATCAATGGCGTGAAAGAGAAGCTGCAACAGATTCAGCGCAGCTTGCCTGCTGGGGTGGAGATCGTGCCGGTTTATGACCGATCGCAACTGATTACCCAAGCCATCGACAGCCTGTCATTTAAGCTATTGGAGGAGTTTTTAGTCGTCGCGGTCATCTGCTCACTGTTCCTGTTCCACTTCCGCTCAGCACTGGTGGCGATCATCACCCTACCGCTGGGGATCCTCGGTGCCTTTATCGTGATGCACTATCAGGGGGTCAATGCCAATATCATGTCGCTCGGCGGCATTGCCATTGCAATCGGGGCCATGGTAGATGCGGCGATCGTCATGATTGAGAACATGCACAAAGTACTGGAGCAGTGGCGGCGGAGTAACCCCGGACAAACGCCCGCCAGCCAGGACTATTGGCGCATATCAGAGCAGGCAGCCATTGAAGTCGGCCCGGCTCTATTTTGCAGCTTATTAATCATCACCTTATCCTTTATCCCGGTCTTTACCTTACAGGCGCAGGAGGGGCGAATGTTCTCCCCATTGGCCTTTACCAAAACCTACGCCATGGCGGTTTCGGCCGGTTTAGCCATCACCCTGGTTCCGGTATTAATGGGCTATTTTATTCGCGGCAAGATCCCCGATGAGAGTGCCAACCCGATTAACCGCGCCCTGATTGCAATCTATCATCCGGTGCTCACCGCCGTGTTGGTGCGGCCTAAAACCACCTTGGCGATCGCAGGTATGTTACTGCTGGCAACCCTCTACCCCCTCAGTCGCTTAGGCAGCGAATTTATGCCCGCGTTGGATGAAGGCGATTTGCTGTATATGCCCTCCACCCTGCCGGGGATCTCGGTGCGGGAAGCCAGCCACTTACTGCAACAGACCGATCGTTTGATCAAAACGGTGCCGGAAGTGGCGACAGTATTTGGTAAAGCCGGGCGGGCCGAGACAGCTACCGACCCCGCG
This sequence comes from Yersinia sp. Marseille-Q3913, assembly GCF_963892745.1. Lineage (NCBI taxonomy): Bacteria > Pseudomonadati > Pseudomonadota > Gammaproteobacteria > Enterobacterales > Yersiniaceae > Yersinia > Yersinia sp. Marseille-Q3913. Next base: position 216,865 of record NZ_CAWQAF010000011.1, read on the forward strand.
CCGCTCACCATGATCGAAACCACCATCCGCTTTAAGCCAAAGGATCAATGGCGGCCCGGAATGACCATGGATAAGTTGATCGAGGAGCTGGACGCCACTGTCAATGTCCCCGGCATTGCCAATCTGTGGGTTCCGCCGATCCGCAACCGCCTGGATATGCTCTCCACCGGCATCAAAAGCCCGGTCGGGATCAAAGTTAACGGCAAAAATGTGCAACAAATCGAGCAGGTCGCACAGCAAATTGAGCAGGTGGTGCGCAAGGTGCCCGGTGTCACTTCAGCGCTGTCTGAGCGGCTGGCGGGTGGCCGCTATGTGGATATCAATATCGATCGCCAACGGGCGGCCCGCTATGGGGTGTCAGTCAAAGAGCTGCAATCACTGGTAGCAACGGTTATCGGCGGGCAAAACATCGGCGAAACCATTGAGGGGCGCGAGCGCTACCCCATCAATCTGCGCTATCCACGGGAAATTCGCGATTCACTGCAAAAACTGCGTGATTTACCGGTGGTGACGGCCAGTGGTGGGCAAGTGGCGCTCTCTGAACTAGCCGATATTAAGGTAACCGAAGGCCCACCGATGCTGAAAAGTGAAAACGCGCGCTTATCCGACTGGGTGTATGTCGACCTGCGCGGACGAGATTTGAAATCAGCGGTCACCGAGATGCAACAGGCGGTGGCACAACAAGTGAAGCTGCCAGAAGGGGTATCACTCGGTTGGTCCGGGCAATTTGAATATCTGGAACGGGCGACAGCAAAACTGAAAATTGTGCTGCCTGTCACCCTGATGATCATTTTCGTGCTGCTCTATGTCACCTTCAGCAGTGTGCGCGATGCCGCACTGATCATGGCCACCCTGCCCTTTGCGCTGATTGGTGGCGTCTGGCTACTGTATGGGCTGGGATATAACTTTTCCGTTGCCGCCGCGGTAGGATTTATCGCACTGGCGGGAGTCGCGGCAGAATTTGGTGTCATCATGGTGCTCTATCTCAACCAGGCCGTGAAAACGCACCAACAACCCGGCATTGCCATGACCGCCAGCCAGATGAGCGCGGCGATCCACGAGGGCGCAGTTCTGCGAGTGCGACCAAAAGCCATGACTGTTGCTACCATCATGGCGGGCCTGCTACCAATCATGTGGGGCGGCGGCAGCGGCTCGGAAGTGATGCAGCGAATTGCCGCACCGATGATAGGCGGAATGGTCAGTGCACCACTACTTTCGATGCTAGTTATTCCAGCGGTCTATATGCTGCTGCATAAAAAAGGTAACGAAACACCGTAAAGCGGCAATAATAATCACCCTAGCCCTAACTCTTGCCTCAGAGGACTTAGGGCACTCTCAGTTACTGTCATATCACTTCTCAGCACAACTGATATAACCGAAAAGAAATTAATCCAGTCAATGCCAATCCCCCTCTTCATTTAACGCCCACATAAGGTCTAAATCAGACCTTGGCAGCGAAAGCCCCTCTTCTCTATTGGTATCTCATAAAAAACAAATATTATATTTTAAGGTATAAAAGAAAAATAGCGCGGCAGAAATAGAGAAGAATCATCGGGTAACTGTAACTTCATTAAAAATGAAATTACATAAAATATAATATAATAGAAAAACAATAAGAAAAGGAAATAATAAATAATAAATTTTAGGCTAACAATGCTCATCACAGACTTGTTAATAATAATTAACTCGTGCAAGAATATGCCGGGTAAACATTAGAATTGTTGAGATTTAGAATAAATCAGCCACACAACATCTTAATGCTCTTACTACTATCATTAGATCGCAACAGAAACAGTAAAAACACTAAAATAATAAGCGTAACCCTTATAAAGGATAGGTGGCCGTCAATATGGAGACAAATCAGATTGTGTTTAAATTAGAAGAGACAGTGCTATTCTCCCCTGCACAACGCTGCTTAAATGGTCCCAATGGGACAATTGCGATATTAACTGAAAATAATATTAGGTTTTTAAAACTATTACTCAGCGGCGTGACTGAAAAAGAGCAGATCATTAATCAGGTGTGGAAAGAACAGCGAGGCGCGGTCAGCGAAAGCAGCTACTACGGGCAACTCTATATGTTGCGCAAAGCATTTGTTCAAGTCGGGCTGAAAGAGTCGCTGATCCATACTATTCCACGCAAAGGTGTGCGCTATATAGGTACAGTCAACCAAATTACCCTCTCTAATGAGGCGACTGAACAGCCGCAGCAGAGTGAAACCAGCATCACGACCACAGCAGAACCCACACCAGTAGCGCTCTCCTCATCTATGACAAGTGTGGTTGCGCAAGTTGCGCTACCGCCTGCTAAACCGGGATTTTTACAAAGCTATCGTTGGAAGAAATTAATCTCTCTATTGGCATTCTTCTCTTTCTGCTGGCTCTCATTTCTCTCAATCTTAGTCGTGATTATCATATTTCATGGCGATAACCTACATCCTTAATACTATTAATTAGATGAGAATGATTTAAAAAGAGTAAATGATAATGATAAAAAGGTATTGGTGAAAAAAAAACAGTTAAATAGCTACCACTACGAACGAGACGAATATAAACACATCGATTCGAACAGTAGTCAAACACCCAGTCAATCTAGTTAAGTATCTACTTAGTATAAAATAACGGGGAATTTTCCCCATCACTTAAAAACTTAAAAGGAAAACGAATATGATGAACTTAATGACTAAAGGCTATATCGCAGCTCAACTGAAAACCGAAGAATTTATGAAAAACAACCGAGGTTCTATTGTTGAGTACGTCATGGTTATTGCATTAGCGGCTACGTTTATTGTGTTAGTAAAAAAAGATTTGAGCCCTGCGATCGAAGGGATGGTCACGACAGTCAAAGGGATGATCAATCCAGCAGTACCAGAAGTACCAGTAGTAAAATAACAAAAAATATTTAATTAAATATGGCAGCCTAAAGCTGCCATATCACCCATATATATTAGGAGTGGTTTTGGATATATTCAACGTATCATTAATCATCCTATTAATGTTACAACTACTGCTAGTTTGCTATAGTGATATTCGTCAGCGTATCATTAGCAATAGATTTGTTATTACTATTGCAATCAATGCATTAGCTTTTGGTCTCATCCAATACAATGCAATTAACATTATTATTCCACTGTTTACACTAGTGACGGGCTATATCCTCTTTCATTGCAAACTGATTGGAGGTGGTGATGTAAAGTTAATCACCGTATTACTGTTCGCTTTAAGCGCAGGGCAATCGCTGAATTTCATTCTCTATACAGCCATCATGGGTGGAGTTGTGATGATAATAGGTCTGCTGATCAACCGTACTGATATTCAACAACGAGGTGTTCCTTATGCTGTTGCCATTACTGGTGGTTTTTTATTATCTCTATTTACCTAAAAGCAGAGTATTTATCCCATATAAATACAGAGGTTATCAATGATGAACCGCAAGCTTCTCATACTATTTTCACTTGTAGTTGTGGCAATAGGTGCAACAGGCATACTGGCCAATAGCGAAAATGGTAGCAATACGCTCACTAACTTAGTCGAAACTGAAAAAAATAAAAACGTTAACATTGTGCTGGCACAATCAACACGTGATCTCCCTTCAGGCGTAATCTTAACTAAAGATGACTATGCGCTAAAAACAGTGATAGTACCTGAATCCAGTGAATTGGTAAAAAATGGTATATCAAGCCTCGAAAGCATTAAAAGTCATTTGTTGAAAACAAATGTTCTTGCGGGATCTTATATTACTAACGACATGTTAGTTTCACCCGACAGTAATGAATTTAATCACCTGAGCTTACAAAAAGGTGAGGTTAATTATAAGTTTGATGTAAAGCAGCAGGACAAGTATTTACTTGACTCCTTAAGTGTCGGCGATACGCTTTCCTTCCAATTGAGAACATTTGAGACAGATTTAAGAAAAGGAGTGGACAATGGTGTTGCAATTAACACCCAAGAGATGAATGACAGAAAAAAACAGAACTACTTATTAACCGAAATTATCCCCAACATGAGAGTAATAAAAATAAAAAAGAAATCAGACAAAGAATTATCAGAAGAAAACAGTAAAAATCAAAAGACTGAAAATGTATTCGCTGGTTATATAGAGGTCACAATCAATACTGAGGATCTTGACCGGATACATTTAGCAGAAAAAGCGGGTGACATATTTCTGATGCCAAACACTAGACTCCGCGATGAAGATTATAGATCAAAAAGCTTACACGACATTTTACCCAAACTACGTACAACAAGAGAGCTAAGAGGATGAGATCAACCAGAGCAAGATATCTAAGCTGGAATATGTTTTTTTTCTTATTGATCGTCGCTACTTGTCAAACCATAGTTAACAAAGCCAATGCGAAATCAGTTTATATTTCTCCGGGTGAGTCATATATGATTAAAACGCAGGAAGAGATAGATACTGTTTTTATCTCTTCAGCAGCCATAGCTGATTATGAATTAGTCAGTAAAAATAGCGTCGTTGTTTATGCTAAAAGTGAAGGTGCTGCAGAAATTATGCTATTTGATGATAAGCACCAACTCATCACGAAGAAAACTGTCTTAGTCAATAAGGTTATTAACGCTGCAAATAAGCGAGTACTGATTGAGTATCCTGAAAGTAATATTGACATTGATAAAATAGGTGATAGCTATATCTTAACCGGGTTGGTGGAATCAGAAGAGGCAAAAGATACCATCGCCACTATTGTTGGTGAAGCCATTGGTAGCCAAAAAGAGAAACCCAGTGAAGGGCAATACCTCAGTACGCCAGATTATTCACACATAATTAATAAATTAAAACTCCCACAAGCCAATCAAGTGAATGTCAAATTAACCATTGCCGAAGTCACCAAGGATTTCACTGAAAATGTCGGGGTAGATTGGAGTACCCTGGGAGACGCGATTGGTTCTTTCCAGTTTGTTAAATTTAACGCAAAAGGCATCAGTACATTAGTCCATGCAATTAATGATGACTCGATTGCCCGTATTTTAGCGGAACCCAATCTCTCTGTATTATCCGGTGAAAGTGCATCATTCCTGGTTGGTGGTGAAATACCTATTGCGAGTTCAACAGAAAATAGCCAATCAGTGACTTATAAAGAGTTCGGTATCAAACTCGGTATTGGTGCCAAAGTAAATGAAAAAAAACGGATCCGCATTCTCTTAAATGAAGAAGTTAGCAGCATAGGTAAATCATTTAGTATGGAAGGTGGTAATTCTTATCCATCATTAAAAACACGTAAGGCAGCAACTACATTAGAGTTGGGTGATGGCGAAAGTTTTATCCTGGGTGGGCTTATCAGCAACACCGAAAGAGAATCGCTCAAAAAAATTCCGTTTATAGGTGACATACCTATATTAGGTGCACTCTTTCGTAATGCACAAACGGAACAAAGTCAAACTGAGCTGGTCGTGATCGCCACAGTAAATCTGGTAAAACCCGTTTCAAGAAAAGAGGTCGAACTACCCGATTTTATGCATACCTCAACACTCGAACGTCTCTTTAACTTTACCCATATTATGGAAATAAAAAGAGAGAAGATGGCTAAAGAATTTCTAAGCAAGGGAGGGTTTATTAAATGAAGATATTATTAATAAGTAGCACACTCTTATTGACTAGCTTATCTCAGGCCACACCAATAATTAAGCCTATAGAGAGTGACCGTTCATTTATTTTTGCAAAGAAAAATAATTTTGCTATAAATACTAATACCAGACATGTGGAGTGTCTAGCCAAAACTGAATATCCCTATTGCAAATATAATCTGAATGATTACCGCACATTAAGAAATGAGGTGACAGGATGTGCCGTCAATAATAACAGCAAGCGCTCTAGTGACAATGGTGACATATGCAATTAATTCTCAATAACGACTTAATCAATAAGAAAGAGAGCAAGGTTAAAAATACTATTACCATTATTTCCGAAAGAAAACAGGTTATTGAGCAGATATCGGAAAAAATACGACTGACTGACATGAATCAGATCAAAGAAGTAGAAAAGGATATCTTTAATGTAACGGCCATTAATATTCCAGATCAAACTGTCGGAGTGATCCTTGATATCAGTGATAACAGTGATGTTGAAGAGATACTGAATTTAATAAAAAATCATGTTCCACGCGACTGCTGGTGTGTCTTAGTCGGTGATATTGACTCAATCACTATTGCACAACAGTTTACTGAACGCGGGCTACTCTACTTAAATATTCAGTCACAATCGGCTGAACTAACACAATATTTACTTAAAGGTATTCAGATAGAGTCAGAAAGAAAAGCTTTTTTTATCAGTGTGCTCGGTTGTAAAGGGGGAATTGGCACGACACTGCTCAGTTATCATTTAGCTCATGAACTGACTCAATTAAGAAAATCCCCCACTCTGCTGTTACAAGGTAATCAAGGATCGCAAGATCTTGACTTGGTCACAGAAAAAAAGATGGATACTGGACTCACTGAATATCAGAAAAACCTTGATCTGATGTTATGTAAAGAAAAGAAGTTAAGTGATATTGATTTTCAGAAAAATAAAAAGCATAGTTTTATTGTATTCGATCAACCAATTTACAATACACCTAAAGAAAACCTAACAGATTATATCGAAAACTCTAGTTGTATTGTTTTAATACTCGACAATAGCATGATATCAGTTCGTATCGCAAAAGAGTTTATTGACGCTTATTCTCGTTTTAAAAGAGATAACAGACGAGGAATTAAGTTAATAGTTTGCTTGAATGAAAGCCGCCCTGTCACCAAAGACATGTTAAACACATCAGATATAGAATCATTGTTAGGGAGAACAATAGATGTTAAAACACCATATATAAGCAAAGGTAATAATTCAGTCCGTAGTTCAAACTACTTTGGTCGCAGAAAAAAAACAATAACTGAGTTAACCAAACATACACTTGGCATCCGTATTAACACGCCGACATGTAACAAAATGTGGATCAATAGATTTATACAACTTATAAAATAAAAGGCAGATCATGAAGATATCATTATCTACGCAAGAATTAATCCGAGATAAAATTCTAGCCAATATTGATACAGACAAGGTGGAACATCTGGTCAATGATTATAGCAAACTAATCAATCTGATTTCGCAAACATTCTATGAGTTGTTTAATGAAAATGAGCATCAGTTAACAACCCAAGATCAAAAAAAAATAGTCGAAATGATAGCGGATGAAATCACCGGGTTTGGTCCACTAAGAGAGTTAATGGAGGATGATTCTATTAGCGATATTATGGTTAACGGACCTGATAAAATATTTATTGAACGCTATGGGTTAATTAGCTTAAGTCATCGCCGTTTTATTAATAATGCCCAATTGACGGATATTACTAAGCGTTTAATGCAACGGGTAAATCGCCGAATTGATGAAGGTAGACCCTTGGCGGATGCCAGATTAATTGATGGTAGCCGAATCAATGCAGCAATAAGCCCTATTGCTTTGGATGGTACAGCACTCTCTATTCGAAAATTTAGTAAAAATAAAAGAAATTTGGAAGATTTGGTTGATATGGGGGCAATGAGCAGTGATATGGCCAATTTTTTGATTATTGCAGCCAGTTGCCGGGTCAATATTGTTATCTCTGGCGGCACTGGATCAGGGAAAACAACATTACTCAATGCACTATCAAAATACATATCTGAAAATGAAAGAGTTATCACCTTAGAAGATGCGGCAGAGTTGAATCTTGAACAGCCCCATGTGGTGCGTATGGAGACACGTCTGGCGGGCCTGGAAAATACCGGCCAGATCACAATGCGAGATTTAGTGATTAACTCACTACGTATGCGCCCCGATAGGATTATTATTGGTGAGTGTCGCGGCGAAGAAACCTTTGAAATGCTCCAGGCGATGAATACCGGCCATAGCGGATCAATGTCAACACTACATGCTAATTCACCTCGTGATGCCATAGCACGATTAGAGAGTATGATCATGATGGGGCCAGTTAATATGCCTATTTTTACTATTCGACGTAATATTTCATCAGCAATCAATCTGATCGTACAGGTTTCACGGATGAATGATGGGTCCAGGAAAATATGTTATATAAGTGAAATTATGGGGATGGAAGGAGAGAATGTCGTCTTACAGGATATTTTTTCATTTAAGCCAGCCAAAGAACGTGATCAACAAGGTAAAATTCAAGGGGATTTTATTAATCATGGCTTATTTAGCCGTTCCGCTGTCAGGATAAATGCTGATATCTATAACTTATCAAATGAGCTAAGCAGTATTTTTTCAGTGGTGGAATAATGACGTACTACATAATATTATTATTCGGCATTCTATTATTGATACTAAATAGTTTGAAATGGATTAAAATAAAGAACTCCATTAATAACACTGAAAAAAAGAAATTTAATAAAAACTTTCAACTTGTTAACTTATTTAGAAAAACATTATTAGAATGGACTAATTATTTATCTTATATCATTAAGCATAAAAATAGCAAGCATATACTCATCCCGATAATTTATTCAGTTTGTGTATACGTAGCAAATTTTAATTGGTTTCACATTAATGTTATCATTGTGTCATTTTTTATACTTATCAGTGTGGTATATCTCCAATTAATGCTCTCGAGAAAAATGCATCATGATCTTTTTAACCAGAATTTCCCAGAAGTTCTTTTGATTGTCAACATGGCAGCAAGCAGTGGTGCAAGTATTAATCAAATATTAGAGCGATGTGGAAATGAGATCAATGGTCCATTGGGTGATGAACTTACGCTTATTTACCGAAAACTGAATTTGGGGGAGTCACCTGAAACTGTTTTTTATGATGCCTATAAGCGCTTGCATTACCCTGAATTCTATTTTCTTACTACCATAATATTGCTTAATCTTCAACAGGGCGGGCAATTAAGAGAACTGACTAACCGTTTATCCACCGTGATAACAAAGAACAAAACATCGGAGCAGAAGAAAGCAGTAATGACCGCTCAAGTTAGGATGTCAGTAAATATTATATCTTTAATGCCGATCGCATTCTCTCTTCTACTCTATTTTATGGATCCAACAACAATAGAGTCAATGTGGAACCACCCTATTGGTAAGGCTATTTTTTATTATATTATCACTAGTGAAATTATTGGGTTGGTAATAATAAGAAAAATGCTTAGGAAAACGCTATGATTATTTCTTTATTTACCGTTATTTCTTTATTGCTAATTGCTTTTTTATTAAAAGAAAAGTCAACATCTAATAAAGTTTCAATATATAATAAAATAAACGGATATGATAAAACACAAGTCAATAAAGAGAGTGTAAAAGAAGAAAAAGAGCGAGAAGATAATCTATCTCACTTTATAAAGCTACCAGCCATATTTTATAACATGGCTTATTTTAAGTTACTGATCATCACCATAGCCCTAGCAGTAACAATTATATTGGTTGCGACAAGTACGATTATTATCAATCTAAACTCATTGTTAGTAATAGGCTTATTTATTATAGTCACCACCCTTTTCCTGCCGAAAATCATGATAAAGAGTATTATCGCCAAAAGAATTAAGTCTATACTTAAGTCACTCCCGTTCTTTATTGATATTACTGCGGCATGTGTTCAATCTGGAATGACAATAGACAGTTCACTGAATTATGCTGCAAGAAAATTTGAATTGATAAACCCAGATTTGAGCTTAATAATCCTCAAAGTAGCTAAACGGGCTGAAATAAATGGACTGGAAAGTGCAATTAGAGAGTTACATCAATGCTCTACTGCAACTGAAATAAAAATGTTTTGTAGCACGCTAGAATATAGTATCAGCTTTGGTTCTACTGTTTATGAACAATTAATTAAGTTATCTCAAGACATAAGAGAAATGCAACTATTAGTTACAGAAGAAAAAATAAGCAAATTGTCGACAAAATTAACACTACCTCTGTTTATTTTTATTCTTATTCCCTTTGTCGTATTAGTTATCTCACCTAGTGTCCTGGAGTTAATCAATTATGTACAACAAAATTAAATCTACATTCGCTGTTTCCGTGTTTGTTTTTCTCATCACTGGTTGCTCTTCTAATCATGTGAGCCAAAAAGAGTTCTCTTATCGAGAGAGTATTTTACTCAAAGCCAATAACTATGGTGGACTTATTAGTTTATATCGTGATCAATTAAAAAGAAAAGAGGATGATTCAGTTAGGTTGAAATTAGCAAATGCATACTATCTTGCCGGAGATAGTCAATCATCTTTATATTATTCAAAGCCAATAGTCGATAAAGAAAATGAATCTTACTATATTTTGCAAACGAAGAACCTCATCAACAGCAATGATACTATTGCTGCCAATATTGCAGTAAAAAAACTCCTCGTCATTTCACCAAATAATTCAGAAGCCCATAACTTGAATGGAATTATATTGGCTAATAAGGGTGAAATTCATAAGGCTAAAACGGCTTTTGAACAAGCTCGATCCCTATTTATTTCTGATGAAACAGCAATGAATAATCTCGCTGTCGTAGCAATGCTTGATGAACGTTATACTGATGCAGTCAGAATACTCTTGCCTGACTATCTGGCCGGCAATAAAAACCCACCACTGTTACATAATTTGGTGTTTTCACTCATTCAACTTGGCGATACCTCCTATGCCAAAAAGATAATTATTGCTGATAAAATGGCAACTGATCCTGATGAGTTGATATTAGCGTTGAGCCAGGTGAGTCATCTTCGCCAACAAAAATTAAATTCTGAAGGTGCATAATGTGCAAGATAATACGACTATTTCTTCGGTCAAGTAACGGATCTGTTGCTGTTGAGTTTGCAATAGTCTTCATTCCATTCATCTTCTCATTGTTATTTTCAGCAGAAATATCTCGCTTACTCTATATTTCTGCCAGTCTAGATCTGGCAGTTTCAGAAGCCGCAAAATCAGCTAAAAATAAGGAGATAGGTGATAGTACAACTTATCATTCGGCATTTCTTAAAAACCTAATGACTCAGCAGGGTGTATTGGGAACATTTATAACCACTAATAATTCGGTCACTGCTAATGTAGAATTTAGTAATAATATATCAGATATTATTACTAATAAAATGAGTAAGATAGATACTGGCCAAAAATTAGCGCGTTATACCGTCAATTATACTTACAGTCCCCTTTTCTTCCCGATCCCCTCCATCTGGTCTAATACACTATTATCTCGCGAGGTGATTTTTGTACAGGAAAAGTAATCCTAATAGTTTTATTATCAGCTGTAGTGGTGCAGTAATTGTTGAGTTCACATTTGTAGTTTTCATTATTACACTACTTATCAAAGTGCTGATCTCAGTAGCAACATACCAATCAACAGTGGGTAAATTAGATCGCATCTCATATTCTATTGCTGGAATAGTTAGGGAACGGAGTAAATTATATGGTAGTGATTATCAACTGACTCAAATGCAAGTTGAGGAGTTAAGAAATCTCGCTGCAAAAATGCTATTAAATTCAGGTGGGAACAATAATAATCTGGCAATAGCAATTGAGACATTACATTTTATTCCTGCCACTCCTGAAATAAAAAAGATTGATAATCAGAATACTCGTTCAATCTTCCTTGGCGACTGTCAACCAATCCGACCACTACGTAACATGATGGATTTGTCACCCTATGCTAATACGGGCCGCTGGATACCGCTGTATCAAGTGACATTATGTCTGCCTACCACAGGGGGAGGTTTGGCTATTCCGGTAAAATCATCAGCAGTGACTATTGAACGTTAACGTCTGCCTCATAGGAATATGACTAATAAAATTAAAAAGGAAGTTTATGCTAACTAATAAATCTGTTAGGCCCACTTATCATAAATATAGTTCTCTTTTACTAAAAAAACATCAGGGGTTTATAAAAAGTGAAAAAGGGGCAATTTTATTGCCATTTATTGTTTTACTCCCCTTATTCATCGGACTATTATTCTTGTCATTTGAAATTTCACATTTCTTACAAAAGAAAGCCAAACTTTCTGATGCTATTGAACAAGCAACATTAGCATTAACTGTCGAGAATGATGATCTACCGGACGAGGTTCAAATGAGTAAAAATGCTGATTTGGTATCTCATTATTCTCGCGCATATTTACCGTTAGAACACTTCTCAGTGCCAGTGATCGACATAAAAAATAATTCTGGCCAATTGGTATATAATGCGAAGATTACCATGAGCTACTTTGCTAATTTCTTATCTAAAACAGCTATGACAAATACAATCACCACAATAGGCACTGAAGATAATGGTGCTGCAAGAAAGAATATACCGTTAGAAAAAAACAATCCAACTGATGTTATCTTTGTGGCAGATTATTCTGGTTCAATGTCTGAAGAATTTAATGAAAATGACTTTACTGGATCGAGAATAGCTGCCTTAAGAGATATATTTACTCGATTGGATAGTAGCGCCCTACAAAATACCAACATTCATACTATAGGTTTTATACCTTTTTCGTGGGGAACAAAAAGAATCGTAATGAATAATAAGGAAGAAATAAAATACTGCCATTTTCCTTTTGTACCCAAGATATATAAGTCGGATAATAGCTACCTTCGGCAATATACCGTATCTGAACTAAAAAAAATCCCCGGACTGGAAGGATTGATTGGTATTGATGATATCAAATATGCAGAACTAACAGCGGAAAGATTTGCATATATTAATAGCGAGATAGAAAAAAGAGTTAAGCATGAAGATATAGATAAAGTCAAAGAGCTACTTAATCAGATGTATGACATTAATAACCCCGCTGTCCAAATAAAAATTATAGAGGATATGATCGACTATGATGCAACAATTAAGTCAATAAATTCAGTTGTACAACATATCGACATTCCGCTAGATGATATACTTTACGATTCACTTTGCTTGAGGAACTCCAGTGCATACTCATTGGACAATTATAATAGCCATCATAACTTCATAGATAAAATGATAAATATGTCACCTGAAGGCCATACACTCGCCAGTTCTGGGATATTATATGCTAATAGTTTATTTATGAAAGAAAGCAAGAATAATAATAACAAATTAATGATAATTATTTCTGATGGTGATGATAGTGTTTTTAGCATTGATAATGTTAATCATGGCGAACAATTAGTTAATATAACCAAGAAACTGATAGATAACGGCATGTGCGAAAAAATAAAAGAAAATAATATTAAGATGGTTTTTATAGCTATCGCATATAGCCCTGACGATATTAAGAGTACAGAACATCAAATTGATTGGAGAAAATGCGTCGGTGAGGATAATTATTATGAAGCATATAATGCCAACGAATTAGAAGCTGATCTCCAGAAGGCATTAAGAATAACAACTACCAGCGAGGTAGGCCGCAATATACCTAAGCATTAGCATCAGGCGCGGTCACACTCACCGCGCCTATGAGAGGCTATTTAGCGCCGCCCGCTTCCATACCGACCAAACCAACTTTGAGATACCCTGATTTGCGTAGCGCATCCATCACACTCATCAGGGTCTCATAATCCACCACTTTATCCGCCTGGAAGAAAATGGTGGTCTCTTTATTGGATTGAGTCACTTTATCCAGTGCCGCTGCTAGTGTATCGCGATCAACCTGTTGGTCACCCACATATAGCTGGTTATCCGCTTTCACCGTCAGGAATACCGGTTTCTCCGGCCGTGGCTGCGGCACCGCTGACGATGCCGGTAGATCCACTTTGATATCTACCGTGGCTAATGGCGCTGCCACCATAAAGATAATCAGCAAAACCAGCATCACATCAATAAACGGTGTCACGTTAATTTCGTGCAGTTCACCGCTTTCATCAAGGTTATCGTTCATCCGCATTGCCATAAATCACCCCGCACGCAATTGGTGAGGTTGCTTAGATGACTTTGCTTCACTGTTGCTATTCAGGTCGAGATCACGGCTTAACAGCAGTAACACCTGTGCTGCGACATCACCCACTTGCGCACGGTAAGAGCCAATCAAGCGAGCGAAAATATTGTAGATAACAACCGCAGGGATGGCGGCGACCAGACCCAGTGCTGTTGCCAGCAGGGCTTCAGCGATACCCGGTGCCACGACCGCCAGATTGGTGGTTTGTGAATGAGCAATGCCGATAAAGCTGTTCATGATGCCCCAAACCGTACCAAACAGCCCGACAAAGGGTGAGATTGCACCGATAGTGGCGAGGAAGCCATTGCCTTTGCCCATTTGGCGACCAATTGCAGCCACCCGACGCTCTAAACGGAAAGCCGTGCGCTCTTTAATGCCGTTGTTGTCATTCGACTCTGCTGACAACAAGCGCTCGTTCTGCGCTTCACGCAGCAATAAGCTGCTGATGCTATCTGGGGCAAACACCTCTGCACGCTCGGATGCGGTATCCAAGTCCGTCACTGCGCCGATGACTTCATGCTCTTGCAGTAAGCGGCGGCGTGCGCGGAATAGTTCGGTGCCTTTGGAGAATAAAATGGTCCAGGTGACAATTGACGCCAATACCAGACCAATCATCACCCCTTTCACCACCACGTCGGCATGTTGATACATTCCCCAGACAGATAAGTCCATCGCCAACCCTTGTGGGGCGGGTGCTGTTATTGGCTGAACTGTCGTGGCCGGGCTTGCTTCGCTGTTTGCTGCTGTTGCAGCGACGGCAGTTAGCTCCGGTGCCGGTAGCGGGGTCGATGTTGCCGTTGTTGGTGCCGCAACAGATGAAGCAATGGCACTGCTGTTGCCGGGTGCTGCTTGTACATGACCCGCTAAACCTGCCACCAGTAGTAATGCCATCACGCCTGTCATCATTCGGCCTTGCACGAATGATCTATCTTTAACCTCTTTGCCAGCTGTTTTCACGCTGTGCCTCCACCCAATATGCATATCAATTTAAGGACGAAATCAGCTGCCGATCATATCAAACAAATGGGGGATTGATAGTAATTATCATTAGTGTTTACGCCGATTTTTTGAGAAAAAAAGAGAAATTGCCTGATATCAGGGACTACGCGACTTGGACGAACCAGATTGAGCTATTGGCTGTACAGCTGGAGTGCCATTAAGTGTAAAGATGGGAAACTGATTGATTGAACGTCATAACACCTGCGCAATCTAAAATACCCTCTAGTTATGATTCTTTAATAAATCTCCCATTTCGCGACTTCCGCAGCATTTTCCCATGGCAAACCCACAGAAAACAGCGGGTCACCCTATTGAGTTTTTTTCATGCTAAAAGCTGCGCCCACGCAACAATCATCATGTTAACGTAAGAAATAATTTCCCCGATAAATACTGCCAATGAAACCTGGGCATAGCTGATAAAAAGGTAACAACGAAATCATGTCTGCAAATAAGCCAACCACCGAAAAATTGGAAACCATCCTGGTCAGCGCGGGCAGGAGTAAAAGATTCACCCAAGGCTCGGTCAATACCGTGATTCAGCGGGCATCGTCTCTGGTTTTCGACTCCGTTAAAGCGAAAAAACAGGCCACCATCAATCGAGGCAATGGCGAACTCTTCTATGGTCGCCGCGGCACCTTAACCCATTTCTCCTTGCAGGAGGCGATGACTGAACTGGAGGGGGGCGCGGGTTGCGTTCTCTATCCTTGCGGTGCGGCGGCGATCAGCAATGCGATTTTATCCTTTGTTTCAGCCGGCGATCATGTGCTGATGACCGGTTCAGCCTATGAACCCGCACAAAGTTTTTGCGATAAGATTTTATCGCGCATGAATATCACCACGACCTATTTTGACCCAATGATTGGCGCGGGTATCGCCGCTCTGATCACCCCACAAACCAAAGTGGTGTTCCTTGAGTCCCCCGGTTCTATCACCATGGAAATACAGGATATTCCGGCGATGGTGAGGGCTATCCGCGCGGTGGCACCTGAGATGATTATTATGATGGACAACACCTGGGCGGCCGGTGTGCTGTTTAAAGCATTGGATTTTGATATTGATATCACCATCCAATCAGGGACTAAATACATTATTGGTCACTCTGATGCCATGCTGGGAATTGCTGTTGCCAATGCGCGCTGTTGGGAGAAACTGCGGGAGGACTCTTATCTGATGGGGCAAATGGTCGATGCAGATACCGCCTACCTTGCCAGCCGTGGGTTGCGCACTCTAAGTGTTCGCCTAAAACAGCATGAGAAAAACAGTATCGAGATAGCCCACTGGCTGGCTCAGCGCCCGGAAGTTGCGGCGGTCTATCACCCGGCACTGCCTGACTGCAAGGGTCATGAATTCTACCTGCGAGACTTCACTGGCTGTAACGGGTTGTTCTCCTTTGAACTGAAAGATGAGTTAACACAGCAGCAATTAGAAGCCTATCTCGACCACTTCACTCACTTCAGCATGGCCTTCTCATGGGGCGGTTTTGAATCCTTGATTCTGGGTTATCAACCCAAAGATATCCGCGCGATCCGCCGCTATGAGGGCGAAGGAATTAACGGCACGTTATTCCGCCTGCATATTGGTCTGGAGAGTGTTCAAGATTTGCAAGACGACCTGGCGGCTGGCTTTGAGCGCATTAAAGCTGCGCAGGAGTAGGTTCTGATCGGCATGACTTGTTTTAGTTTTATCGAAATGACTTGTTTAGCGAGGTGACTTGTTTTAGTGAGGTCACTTGTTAATGCGCGGTGACAATCTCCGCGCATTAATCCTCTCTTACAAAAAGAGTATCAACAGCACCTATATATCCCCTCAAAAATTCAGTTATTGAGGATAAGATCAATGTGGATCAGCGCCAATGCAGATACACTAGGTCACTCCACACCAACAGTTGTCCTTACCGACAATATCCTCACACGATAGGCAAACAGGAATAGAAATGGATGTATTACGCGAAATCCTTCATGCCTTATGGCAGCAGGATTTTAGTAAACTTGCCGACCCGAATGTGATTTGGGTTATTTACGGCATACTCTTTACCACCCTATTTTTAGAAAACGGTTTGCTGCCGGCTTCTTTCCTCCCCGGTGATAGCTTGCTGCTATTAGCGGGTGCATTAATTGCCAAGGGCGTCATGGGGTTCTTGCCCACCATGATCATTCTGACCATTGCGGCCAGTTTGGGTTGCTGGCTGAGCTACCTGCAAGGGCTGTGGTTAGGCGATACTAAAGTGGTCAAAAAGTGGCTCTTGCAGCTACCGGTTCATTATCGTCAGCGCGCCCATACTCTCTTTGTACGCCATGGTCTGGCGGCCCTAATTATTGGCCGTTTTCTCGCTTTTGTGCGCACCTTATTGCCCACACTGGCCGGCATTTCTGGCCTAAATAGCGCGCGTTTTCAGTTCTTTAACTGGCTCAGTGGGCTGCTGTGGGTTGGCAGTGTGGTGGGTTTGGGCTTCGCACTGAGCCAGATTCCCTTGGTTAAGCACTATGAAAATCAGGTTATGACCGCACTGATGATCCTACCCATTGTGTTGCTGTTGGTGGGTTTGGTTGGCACCCTGGTTCTGGTGTGGTGCAAACGTAAAAGCGTGACTGAGTAGCAGAGCCGTCAACATCAGTTAGTGCGCAGTTTGGCGACCTCTTCGCTAGGGGTATGGCCGAAGTAGCGCTTAAATTCACGGCTGAACTGTGAAGCGCTCTCATATCCCACTTTGTTTGCGGCGGTACTGGCCTTTAGGCCGTCGTGCAACATCATCATCCGCGCCCGATGCAGCCGATAAGATTTCAGGTATTGCAGCGGAGAGGTGTTGGTCACCGCTTTAAAGTTGTGATGAAACGCCGAAACACTCATGTTCACATCGGCCGCTAGCTGCTCGACATTCAGGTTATCCGCAAATTGATGCTCAATTCGCCGCAGTGTTTTGGTGATTTGATTGAAGTGCCCATGGCGGTTAACCAGCGCCTGCAAAGCCCCGCCGCACTGCCCACAAAGCACATAGTAGAGAATTTCACGCACAATTTGTGGGCCAAGCACTCTGGCATCGCGCGGTTTGGACATCACATCCAGCAATCGCTCGGTGGCACACAACATCTCATCCGTCAGCGCAGATGAATTGACACCCGAAGTATTGCCGAAGGGTTTATCCAGCTCATCATCACCTATATCGATAAGTAGATCCTGCAGCATCTGGCTATCTATATGGATCGAAACCCCTGCCAGCGGTATCTCTGGGCTGGCGAAGGTTTCACATTCAAACGGCAGTGGCACCGTTAGAATCAGGTAGTTTTTCGGGTCATACCGAAACACCTTACTGCCCAAATAACCGACTTTATGTCCCTGAAATATAATCACCACACTGGGGGTGTACATTACCGGTGTGCGGGGTTGATGGATGGTGGAGTACAGAATCTTCACCTTTGGTACGGCGGAAGGGGTTAAACCATTGCCCTGGGCCAGATGGGTAATTTTCTTCGCCATCAGCGCCTGAATATCATTAACCTCTACCATGGTGATCTCACCTATTGCTGTTATCTGGGGCAATCTATCATCGGAAACGATCTGACATAAATTGTGCTGTATTTACCCAGTTTTCTACAGTGCTTTGGAGAAATAGGCAAGAGCAAGGCAGAAATGTGCATTGAGGTATGGCGCTAAGTTGCCGACAATAGCTACCGATGTCATTAATAACGATGGAATAAAAATAATGCAAAACTTCACCCTCCACACCCCGACTAAAGTGCTGTTCGGTACTGGCCAGATAGCGCAACTGAGCAAAGAGATCCCTGCTGATGCCCGCATTTTAATCACCTACGGTGGCGGCAGTATTAAACAAAATGGCGTGTTGGACCAAGTCCATGACGCACTGAAAGGCTTTGATTTCCTCGAGTTTGGCGGCATTGAACCTAACCCAACCTATGAAACCCTGATGAAAGCCGTCGAGCTTATTCGGGCAGAAAAAATCAACTTCCTGCTGGCAGTCGGCGGTGGCTCAGTATTGGATGGCACCAAGTTCATCGCTGCGGCTGTTAACTATCCACAAGATCCATGGCACATTCTGGAAACCACAGGTAGCGATATCACTGAAGCGCTGCCAATGGGTTCCGTGTTGACCTTACCTGCCACTGGCTCTGAAACTAACAGTGGCGCGGTGATCAGCCGCCGCAGCACTGGCGATAAGCAACACTTCTTCTCACCTCATGTCCAACCGCTGTTTGCGGTGCTGGACCCGGTTGTGACTTACAGCCTACCGCCACGTCAGGTCGCGAATGGCGTTGTTGATGCGTTTGTGCATACCATTGAGCAATATCTGACCTATCCGGTTGATGCGAAAGTACAAGATCGCTTCGCGGAAGGGCTGCTATTAACCCTGATTGAAGATGGCCCGAAAGCATTGACCGATCCAGAGAATTACAACGTGCGTGCCAATATCATGTGGAGCGCCACCATGGCATTAAATGGCCTGATTGGGGCGGGTGTACCGCAAGACTGGGCAACACATATGCTGGGTCACGAACTGACCGCCCGCCATGGTCTTGACCATGCACAAACACTGGCGGTGGTACTACCTGCACTGCTGGTTGCCAAGAAAAAACAAAAACGCGCCAAACTGCTGCAATATGCTGAACGTGTCTGGGGCCTGCGTGAAGGGAGTGAAGAGCAACGCATTGATGCAGCCATTGAAGCGACTCGTCATTTCTTTGAAAGCATGGGGGTCGCGACTCGTCTGTCCGCCTACAAACTGGATGGCAGCTCTATTCCCGATTTAATCAAAAAATTGGAAGAGCACGGCATGACCCAACTTGGTGAACACGGTGATATCACACTCGCGGATAGTAAACGTATCTACGAAGCTGCGGTCTAATAATTAGCTGTCACAGAGTCGGCAATAGCGGACTCTCTGTCATGACTGAGGGTATCACCCCGATGTGGTGCCTTCAGTCAATCAGCACCCACTACTTTCACCTATCATAGTGGGCGTTATATTTATTTACTGCTAGGCTTTGGATTATTGCCACATATTACGCTATCCCTATCTTATTGGCAGGTCAGTGCCGACGATAGACCTGTTCACCTTTGATGGTTCCCACACGCGATAAATACCAAGCAAGCTAATAAATGTGATGATCACGACTAAACTTACACTATCGGTCACAGGGCTGGAACAGCCCAGTTTGTAAGCTAAGGAGATAAACATGGCGACGCAACCCATTATCAAATTGCACGATGGAAACCTGATGCCACAGCTTGGCCTTGGTGTTTGGCAGGCGAGCATTGAAGAGACGCAGCTTGCAGTCAGTAAGGCGCTAGAGGTGGGCTATCGGTCAGTCGATACTGCGGCTATTTATAAGAATGAAGTGGGTGTTGGTAGGGCGCTAAAAACAGCAGGCGTCGCCCGCGAAGAGCTATTTATTACCACCAAATTGTGGAATGACGACCAGCGCTACCCAAAACAGGGGCTGGAAGAGAGCCTGGAGAAACTTCAGCTCGACTACGTGGATCTCTATCTGATTCACTGGCCTGATCCGGCGCAGGATCGTTATGTCAGTGCCTGGCGTGAGCTTATCACCTTGAAAGAGCAAGGTTTGGTCCGCAGTATCGGCGTCTGTAACTTCAACATTCCTCACCTGCAACGGTTGATTGATGAAACCGGTGTGGCCCCGACTCTCAATCAGATTGAGCTGCATCCGCTGCTACAGCAGCGCCAGTTACATTCCTGGAATGCCACTCACCATATTGCGACCGAATCCTGGAGCCCCCTGGCACAAGGTGGCGAAGGTGTTTTCGATCAAAGTGTTATCCGCCAACTCGCGCAAAAGTACAACAAAACATCTGCTCAGATAGTGATCCGTTGGCACCTTGATTGCGGGCTAATCGTTATCCCTAAATCGGTAACGCCAGCGCGTATCAGAGAGAATTTTGAGGTATTTGATTTTAAGCTGCACAAAGATGAACTGACGGCAATTTCGAAGCTGGATAGCGGTAAACGTTTGGGGCCAGACCCGGATGTTTTCGGGTCTGACCGCTGATTTAAGAACTTTTCAGCTTAATGAGTCTTGCTTTTACCTTTGCTGGTGCCCGAAGGCTTATTCACCGGCGCTCTGTTGCCGCCGGTTTTGCTGCCTGATGACTTAGACGCGGCCGGACTATTGGCTAACGGCGGTTTCTTACCCGCAGGTACAGCCTGAGTTCGGCTACCCGGCTGGCGCTGGCGAGTGATCGAGGTATGCTTGGTCAACGCTGGCGTATGATGGCGCAACGCGCGGCGTGCTTCGCGCTGCTCTTCTATTGTCGGTGCCGGCACCAAACATTCACGACGACTACCAATCAAATGCTGTAACCCCATATCTGCCAATGCGTCGCGGATCATCGGCCAGTTGGCCGGATCATGATAGCGCAGTAATGCTTTATGCAACCGCCGCTGACGATCGCCTTTCGGCACCACCACCTCCTCACTCTTATAATCTACCTTCGACAGCGGGTTTTTACCGGTGTAATACATGGTGGTGGAGTTCGCCAGCGGCGAGGGATAGAAATTCTGCACCTGATCCAAACGGAAGCGGTTTTTCTTCAGCCATAACGCCAGATTAACCATATCCTTATCCTCGGTCCCCGGATGGGCGGAGATGAAATAGGGGATCAGATACTGCTCTTTACCCGCCTGCTTAGAGTAGGTATCAAATAGCTCTTTAAAGCGCTGATAGCTGCCCATTCCCGGTTTCATCATTTTGGAAAGCGGGCCTTCCTCAGTGTGTTCCGGGGCAATTTTCAAATAGCCGCCTACATGGTGGCTGGCTAATTCTTTGATATAACGCGGATCTTCGACTGCCAGATCGTAACGTACCCCAGAGGCTATAAGGATCTTTTTAATCCCCTTCAAGTCACGCGCTCGTCGATACAGGGAGATCGTCGGCTCATGGTTAGTGTCCATGTGCTGGCAGATTTCAGGGTAAACGCAAGAGGCACGGCGGCATGTTTGCTCGGCGCGCGGTGATTGGCAGCGCAGCATGTACATATTTGCTGTCGGGCCACCAAGATCTGAAATAATGCCGGTAAAACCAGGAACTTTGTCGCGGATCTCTTCGATTTCACGAATAATAGAATCTTCTGAACGGCTCTGAATTATGCGCCCTTCATGCTCGGTGATAGAGCAGAATGAACAGCCACCATAGCAACCGCGCATGATATTGATTGAGAAGCGGATCATGTCATAGGCTGGGATTGGAGATTTGCCATAAACAGGGTGCGGCACGCGCTGGTAAGGCAGTGCAAAAACGCTATCCATCTCTTCCGTGCTGAGCGGGATCGCCGGCGGGTTAATCCAGATGTAGCGGTCACCATGTTTTTGCATCAAAGCCCGCGCACAACCGGGGTTGGTTTCATGATGCAAAATTCGCGACGTGTGGGCATATAACACTTTGTCTGCCTTCACTTTTTCGTAAGATGGCAGCAAGACATAGGTTTTTTCCCATGGTTTGGGTTTAGCTGCACGAACCGTAATAGGTTTCGCTTCTGGTTCAGGGATATCATTGGTTGCACAAGGCAAATCTTCGCCATAAGGATTGGGGATGGCTTCAATGCGCCCAGGGCTATCCAGACGGGTAGAATCCACCCCACTCCAGCCCGGTAGCGCCGTTTTGCGCATCACTACCGTGTTACGCACATCCTGAATATCGGCAATTTTCTCACCCGCCGCCAGACGATGTGCAACTTCAACCAATGGCCGCTCACCATTGCCGTAGACCAACATATCCGCTTTCGCATCCACTATCACCGAACGGCGTACCCTGTCCGACCAGTAATCGTAGTGGGCAATGCGCCGCAGACTGGCCTCGATACCACCGAGTAATACCGGCACGTGGCTATAGGCTTCTTTGCAGCGCTGGCTATACACCAATGTGGCGCGATCTGGTCGTTTACCACTTTGGTTATCGGGGGTATAGGCATCGTCGTGACGCAATTTTCGGTCAGCGGTATAGCGGTTGATCATCGAGTCCATATTCCCGGCGGTCACACCGAAAAACAGATTCGGCTCACCAAGGCGCATAAAGTCGTTTTTATTGGTCCAATCCGGCTGGGCAATAATCCCCACACGGAAACCTTGGGCCTCCAACATGCGGCCAATAATCGCCATACCAAAGCTTGGATGGTCAACATAGGCATCGCCAGTGATAACAATGATATCGCAGCTGTCCCAGCCCAATATGTCCATCTCCTCCCGTGACATCGGCAAGAATGGCGCAGTGCCATAGCATTCAGCCCAATATGGCTGATAAGAAAATAGATCACGCTCTGGTTGGATCAGGCTGGTACTCATGGCAACACTCTTTGAATTGGGGAAAGTTGAGGTGGTTCGGGTTAAGAAATCATCACCGGGCGGCGATTATACGCATTTATCCATGGAAAGAGGAAGGATATTGGTGGTTTTGGGATGAGTTTTAGGGATTAAGTGGAGATGATGATGGGGGTGATTGGTTCGGTTGACATGAGATTTGTGCTCATCTTGACTTAAATGCCTCAACCGAACCGGATCACCATTAACCAACTGTTGGGGCTGCCACCGTCACCAACTGCCCCGCCGACCCGCGATCGGCCATTTCTAGTGTCTGGCTGTGGAACAAGAATGGGAAGTGCTGCGAGGAAACCTGATTGAAGTAGACCAGTAGCTCGACATCACCATCGACCCATACTGTATCCTTCCAACCACGATCCTCAGCCATCGCCGGTGCGCCATTTACACTCTTCACCAAGAAAGAAACACCTTGGATATGAAATGCTTGCGGCATATCTGCATGTAACGTCCAACGCTCCCAAGTACCTTGCTGCGCCTGCGCATCAACCCGGCTCATATCCCAAATTGCACCATTGATTCCTGGCAGGGAATCCCCCAAACGGAACTCACGGGAACGAACCACATTGCCATCGAGGATCTGATCAGTGAGCAAACGCATTGGCAGATTATCGGTGACTAACGGCAGCAAACCGGTGGGCTTTAAGGTCAGAACCAATGTAGAAATCAAAATACTCGATGGCTCAAATAAGCCACGCAGACGATCCATAATTCCGGCAGAATCACCCGCCGTGATGGAAACTTCGCTGCCCTGCGACATATCAATGACCACTTCACGCCGCTCACCAGGTGCTAGCGAGAGTTGCTGCACCGCCACGGGGGCGGGCAGGAACCCTTGGTCACTCGCGACAACATGTAGCGGGCGACCATCGCTGAGTTGCAAGGTATAGCGGCGAGAGTTGGAGGCGTTGAGTAAACGTAACCGCACCCAACCACGGGAAACTTCAACAAACGGACTTTGTACCCCGTTCACCAGCAGCGTATCACCGACAAAGCCACCTTTAGCTGGCGGGTTATATTCCGGAACACCAAAGTTATCCAGCCGCTTGTCCTGAATAATAATCGGGAAATCATCAACGCCGTAATGGTTCGGTAAAGGCATCGCTTTACTGATTTCATCTTCCACCAGCCACATACCGGCCAATCCATTATAAACGTGCGGTGCCATGCGGTTAGGGGTATTGGCATGATACCAACAGGTCGCCGCCGGCTGGCGTACCGGCAATACCGGTGACCAATCAGCGCCAGGCGAAATCATGCGTGCCGCACCGCCCATCAGCGTACCGGGGAGTTGCAAGCCGCTAATCGTCATGGATACCGGCTCAGTCAAACGGTTGCTGTAAATGAGTTTGACGTCATCACCGCTAAAGACCCTGACTGTCGGCCCCAAATACATACCGTTAACCCCCCAAACTGCGGCTTTCTGACCACCACTGAATGCCCAGTGCGCCCGCTGTAAGGTCAAAAACAGCGGTTGACCGCGACGGGACTCCAGTAAGGGTGGAACAGGTAGCGAGGGTTGTTGGGTACTATTAGCCTGTGCCCTCAATGGCAACGAACCAGCGCCTAGCGCTAAGCCCGTAGCCTGAATGAACTGGCGACGACTGAGTGACATATCTTCTCCGTGAAAACCACAATCAAATCTACTGCAAAATTTTGCCTGGCTGCGAATAACGCTGAAGGACGGCAAAACGCTCACGACTAGAGTCGCTTAAATGAAAATCCAAAACTTTATTTCAACTAAAATTCGCGTCAATCAAAATCCGCTTCAAACAAAATTGACGTCAATCATAACAACTGACGCACAATAGCCCGCCCCTGGCAGCTAATAATTATTTTTCAGTCGCGGCCTGTTGCGCCTCTTGGGCAATTTCTGCATTGAGTTGCTCAATTTTAGCCAACATCAGATTACGGCAGTGCTCAGACAACTCGCGCACCCGCTCTTTGCCATAGCCGGTGGTATCCACTGGCGGCATGATCTCTACGATGACTTTGCCATTTGACCAACGATTTAGGTTGATATGATTCGTGCTGGAGACACAAATTGGCACAATCGGCACGCCAGCAGCAATAGCGGCATGAAAAGCACCGGTCTTAAATGGCAGTAAACCACGGCCACGGCTACGGGTGCCCTCTGGGAACATCCAGATAGAGACATCTCTTTTTTTCACCTGCTCGACGACTTGGGCAATGGTGCCGTGTGCTTTGGCACGGTTATCGCGATCGATAAGCAGATTACCGGTCAGCCAGTATAGTGGTCCAAATAATGGCACCCACAGTAGGCTCTTTTTGCCTACAGTGACCGTACCAGACTGAACCACATTCGACATGGTGACCATATCGTAATTATTTTGATGGTTGGCAATATAAATACAGGTGCCGTAGCTGGCCGCCTCTTTAGGAATGCGTTGCTCAACCGTAATACCAAACAGCACTGACATTCGACCAAACAGATGGGCGAAGGTCGCGAGATTACGCGGATTTCGCGGCCGGAATAGGCAATAAATCGAACCAAACACACACACCAGAACACAATAGAAAACGGCCAGTACCGTGCGCAAAATTAATAGCATAACACCCTCTTAAACACTGACTCTTAGAGACCTAATCGACGCTAGTATAACGGTTTAGCCACAAAAAACCGCGCTGATTCCTTGCCATAATTATGTTACGCGACAGCGCGCGCAAAATGCGCGCACCATCCGTTACATTTACGGCGGATGCCAACCTAAAACGCCAACGATGCTGAATATTAAGCTTCGCTATCTGTTGGTATCACTCGTGCTGGCGTATCAATCTCAACGCGATCAATGCGTTGCAAGCCGCGAGGCAGTGGTGAGCCTTTCCGTCCACGTTCGGCACGGAATTTCTGCAAATCTTCTGGCCGTAAGGTTAACTTACGTTTACCAAAGTGAAGTGTTACAGAGGTTTGAGGCGGTAAGACAAACAGCCATGCCAAACGGTCTTCGCCTGCTGCGGCTTGCGCACCAGGGATTGAAACGATCTTGTTACCCTTACCTTTTGATAATTCAGGTAAATCAGCGACTGGGAACATCAGCATACGCCCAGCAGCCGTGATGGATAACAACATGTCATCCGGCCCATAAATCTCTAATGGTGGCAGGGCCTTGGCATTTTCCGGCAATGTAATCATCGTTTTACCGGCGCGGTTCTTGGCAACCAAGTCATTGAAAGTACAGACGAAGCCATAGCCCGCATCCGATGCCATTAATAATTTTTGGTCATCTGGTGCCATCAATACCTGTTCGATGGTCGCGCCCGGTGGTGGCGTCAGTTTACCGGTCAGCGGCTCCCCTTGACCACGCGCTGATGGCAACGTCAGCGGATCTAACGCATAGCTGCGGCCAGTTGAGTCAATAAACACTACCGGTTGGTTACTCATGCCCCGTGCTGCCGCACGGAAGCTATCACCCGCTTTATAGCTTAATCCGCTCGGATCGATATCATGGCCTTTCGCACTGCGCACCCAGCCCATTTCAGACAGCACAATGGTCACTGGCTCAGAAGGCACGATGTCATGATCACTCATGGCCTTAGCTTCAGCACGTTCAGTCAACGGGGAGCGACGGTCGTCGCCATAAGCCGCTGCATCAGCCTGAATTTCTTTCTTGATCATGGTGTTAAGCTTGCGTTCTGATGCCAGCAATGCTTGTAACTGATCACGTTCTTTGGCTAATTCATCTTGCTCGCCACGGATCTTCACCTCTTCCAGCTTGGCTAAATGGCGAAGTTTCAGTTCGAGGATCGCTTCAGCCTGCGTTTCGGAAATGGCAAAGCGCTGCATCAGCAGCGGCTTTGGCTCATCTTCAGTGCGGATGATATGAATAACTTCATCGATATTCAGGAAGGCAATTAATAAACCTTCCAAAATATGCAGCCGCTTCAGAACCTTTTCCAGCCGGTAATTCAATCGGTTACGGACGGTTTGACGGCGGAATACCAGCCACTCGGTGAGGATCTCCAGCAGCCCTTTTACTGTTGGGCGATGGTTCAGACCTATCATATTCATGTTGATACGATAGCTTCTTTCCAGATCCGTGGTGGCAAACAGATGGTTCATCACCTGATCCAGATCGACACGATTGGTGCGGGGAACAATCACCAACCGAGTAGGGTTTTCGTGGTCAGATTCATCACGTAAATCTTCAACCATCGGCAATTTCTTGGCGCGCATCTGGTTGGCAATCTGCTCCAGCACTTTGGCACCGGAAACTTGATGCGGTAACGCAGTGATGACCGCGCTACTATCCTCTTTCTTCCACAAGGCCCGCATACGCACAGAACCGCGACCATTTTCGTAAATTTTACGGATCTCATTACGTGGCGTAATGATCTCGGCTTCTGTCGGGAAATCAGGCCCTTGCACAAATTCCAGCAACTCTTCGAGCGAGGTCTCAGGTTTATCAATCAGTGCAATCACCGCCTGAGCAATTTCGCGCACATTATGTGGCGGAATATCAGTTGCCATCCCCACGGCGATACCGGTGGTGCCGTTGAGCAGAATATTCGGCAGGCGCGCAGGTAGCATTTTCGGCTCCTGCATGGTGCCATCGAAGTTTGGCACCCAGTCAACCGTGCCTTGGCCTAACTCACCCAGCAGCACTTCGGCATATTTGGACAAGCGGGATTCGGTGTAACGCATCGCCGCAAACGACTTAGGATCATCCGGCGCCCCCCAGTTCCCCTGCCCATCCACCAGCGGGTAGCGGTAAGAGAATGGCTGCGCCATCAGTACCATGGCTTCATAGCAAGCACTGTCGCCATGGGGATGATATTTACCCAGCACGTCACCCACGGTACGGGCGGATTTCTTGAATTTAGCGCTGTTGCTCAGCCCCAGCTCAGACATCGCGTAGACGATACGCCGCTGTACTGGTTTCAAACCATCGCCGATAAATGGCAACGCCCGATCCATGATGACGTACATGGAGTAGTTCAGATAGGCGTTTTCAGTAAAGGTGTGCAGCGGTAAGCGCTCTGCACCGTCATGAGTCAAATCACTCATTACTCAAATATCCTCAGACTCTGGAATGGCGATCACTGGGCGTCAGCGGATCGGCACCGCAAGTTTATTGTCGATTTCTGCCCGCGATAGTACCTCATCTGCGGGGTGACTGTCACAACCCACAGAGAATCTCGATCTTTCCCACTAAGCAGGGCAAATTTCGGCTTCTGCAAAAACAAAAAAAGGTACTAATCATCCTTAATCCATCCCTTTTGTTGCTTATTGAGCAAGAGTGTTGTGCATTATTGCGCATTTTTCTCTGGCGCCGTAACCGTTAGCATACTCAGTATTCCGGGTTGGCTACTCTCTTGTGTCACTAACAAGATGCTATCAAGCCCCCGCTTTACAAGGATTATATCAATGAGTAACGTATTAATTATTAACGCAATGAAAGAATTTGCGCACTCTACAGGCGCACTTAATCTCACTCTCACTAACGTAGCTAGCGAATTTCTACAGGAAAGCGGTCATCAGGTTAAAGTCACCACAGTTGACCAAGGCTATGATATTGAAAGTGAAATTGAAAATTATCTGTGGGCCGATACTGTTATTTACCAAATGCCAGCCTGGTGGATGGGTGAGCCATGGATTTTGAAAAAATATATTGATGAAGTCTTTACCTTTGGTCATGGCCGTTTGTATCAAAGTGATGGCCGTACCCGCTCCGATACCACTAAAGGCTACGGTTCTGGAGGCTTAATTCAGGGTAAAACTTACATGCTTTCAGTGACCTGGAATGCTCCAGTTGAAGCCTTTACTGATCCTGCTCAGTTCTTCGAGGGCGTCGGTGTTGATGGTGTTTATCTGCATTTCCATAAGGCAAATCAATTCCTTGGCATGGAGCCATTGCCTACGTTTATGTGTAATGACGTGATAAAACAGCCTGATATCGAAGGTGATATTAGCCGTTACCGTCAGCATTTAGCCGCGCATTTTAATGGCCAGACCGCTTAATTTCACACCGTAACGCAATTTGGGTTAGCCGCCATCCCGCAGCCAACAACTGCCCCGCAACTTAATCTGCTCACTGACATAGTCCAGAAAACAGGTTATCCGCGCGGCAAGCTGCGTATTGCGGTAATAAACGGCATTGATGGGCTGCCAGGTTTCCAAAATTTGGTCGGCCATCACCTCAACTAAGCGCCCCGCCAGTTGATCCTCGCGGGTCATAAAATCAGATAATTCAACGATCCCTTCCCCTTGTAAGGCCAATAAACGCAGCGTTTCGCCACTAGATGCGGCGAGATTGGGGATGATTGACCCACGCCCAGCCGGCAAATGGGGCAGTGACCACTGATTCAGGGATTCTGGCTGAGTAAAACCCAGCAGACTGTGGTTCGCCAACTCATCAATGCTCTGTGGGGTGCCGTGGCGCTGGAGATAATCCGGGCTGGCAAGGATCCGCACCCGACTGGCACCCAATAAACGTGCATGGATGGTCGAGTCACGCAACGTGCCGATGCGGATGGCAATATCGGTGCGCTGTTCAAGTAAATCAATATTAAGATCGTCGGTATTCAGCTCAAGACTAATTTGCGGATAGAGCGCCCGAAAACCGGTGATCATCGGCACAATGACGTGCTGCATAAAAGGTGCAGCCGCATTCACCCGCAGCCGCCCCGCCGGTTTTAACCGCCGCAGGGCAATCTGCTCTTCGGCATCATCTACTGCGCCGATAATCTGCCGCGCATGACTGAGGAACAACTCGCCCTCTTCAGTCAGTTCCAGCCGCCGCGTGGTGCGGCGCAGTAGCGTAGTCGCCAGCTTTTTCTCCAACCGACTCAAGGCCCGACTGATACCGGATGTGGTTTGGCTACGCTGCTCTGCGGCTGCCGTAATTGAGCCGCAGTCGACCACCGAGGTAAACGCCTGCAACTCTTCTAACGTCACTTTCATCGATTTTGCTCCGTCATCAATCACACGTCGATTTCAGCGGTATCCCCTTTCTCTTGCAGCCAATTGCGGCGATCTTCGGAGCGCTTCTTCGCCAGCAACATATCCATCATTGCCATCGTCTTATCAATATCATCATCGCCAATAGTCAATTGGACCAAACGACGGGTATTTGGATCAAGGGTGGTTTCACGCAACTGCAACGGATTCATTTCACCCAAGCCTTTGAAGCGCTGAACATTAGGTTTGCCGCGTTTACGTTTTAGTTGTTCCAGCACGCCGGCTTTCTCTTCTTCATCCAATGCGTAGAACACCTCTTTACCCAAATCGATGCGATACAGTGGCGGCATCGCCACATAAACGTGGCCATTGCGCACTAATGCCCGGAAGTGGCGCACAAACAACGCACAGAGCAAGGTAGCAATATGCAAACCATCGGAGTCCGCATCCGCGAGGATACAAATTTTACCGTAACGGAGTTGGCTCAAATCTTCGCTGTCGGGATCAATACCAATCGCCACGGAGATATCGTGCACTTCCTGCGAAGCCAGCACTTCATCTGACGACACTTCCCAGGTATTCAGGATCTTGCCTTTTAGCGGCATGATGGCCTGATATTCACGATCACGGGCCTGTTTGGCCGAGCCGCCTGCGGAATCCCCCTCCACCAAAAACAGCTCGGTCATGCTCAAGTCCTGCGAAGTACAGTCTGCCAGCTTGCCGGGTAAGGCCGGGCCGCTGGTCAGTTTCTTGCGCACCACTTTTTTCGCCGCACGCATCCGGCGCTGAGCACTGGAGATCGCCAGTTCAGCCAGCTGTTCTGCCGCCTGCACGTTTTGATTCAGCCACAAGCTGAAAGCATCTTTGACCACGCCGGATACAAAGGCCGCGCACTGACGTGAGGAGAGTCGCTCTTTCGTCTGGCCGGCAAATTGTGGGTCCTGCATTTTCACTGACAACACGTAAGCACAGCGCTCCCAGATGTCGTCTGCCGAGAGTTTGACGCCGCGCGGTAGAATATTGCGGTATTCGCAGAAATCACGCATCGCATCAAGCAAGCCCTGACGCAACCCATTGACGTGAGTACCGCCTTGCATTGTTGGTATCAGGTTGACGTAGCTTTCAGTCAGCAGTTCGCCACCTTCAGGTAGCCACAGCAAAGCCCAATCAATAGCTTCGGTATCGCCAGCAAAAGAGCCGACAAACGCCGCTTCGGGCAAGGTAATCAAGCCATCAACCGCTTCCATCAGGTAGTCAGTCAAGCCGTCGGCATAGCACCAACGCTGCTCGGTGTTATTCACCAGATCTTTAAAGACGATCTCCACGCCAGGGCACAACACCGCTTTTGCTTTCAGCAAATGGGATAGGCGGGAAACCGAGAAACGTGGGCTGTCGAAGAATGAGACATCCGGCCAGAAATGTACGCTAGTACCGGTATTGCGCTTACCGCAGGTGCCGATGACCTGCAAATCCTGCACTTTGTCGCCATTTTCGAAGGCGATGCTGTAAATTTGCCCATCACGGCGCACCGTCACTTCAACTCGCTGGGATAAGGCATTCACAACGGAAATACCTACACCATGCAAACCACCAGAGAACTGATAGTTTTTATTGGAGAATTTACCGCCAGCATGTAAGCGACACAAAATCAGCTCAACAGCAGGAACACCCTCTTCAGGATGGATATCGACGGGCATCCCGCGGCCATCATCGATAACTTCCAATGATTGGTCGGCGTGCAGAATAACATCAATGCGACGGGCATGACCCGCCAGCGCTTCATCGACGCTGTTATCAATCACCTCTTGACCAAGGTGGTTTGGCCGCGTGGTATCCGTGTACATTCCCGGACGACGACGCACTGGTTCTAAACCGCTGAGTACTTCAATGGCATCAGCGTTATAGCTGGATTCAGTCATGGTTTGATTAATATTCGGCTAATGGATGGAAGGCTTTAGGCAGTCGCTAGCCCTAAAAACGTGACAATCGGGGAGAAAAAGTGATCAAAGCCAATAAAAGCATGATTCCCACCTGATTCTACTGTTTGCCGACAAGGGGTGTAATAGGCCACCGCTTGACGGTAATCGAGGATTTCGTCCCCAGTTTGTTGCAATAACCAGAGTAAATCCGGCGATTCCAACTTTTCAATCTGCATGGCCTTCAGGTCATAAATATGTCGAGACTCTAACACATATTGTTGCCCGGTGTAGGGGTTCTCATTTTCACCCAGATAATCACTGAGCAGCTCGAATGGCCGCACGGCAGGGTTAACTACCACCGCTGGAATGCTAAAGCGCTGGGAAAGCCATGTGGCAAAATAGCCTCCAAGAGAAGAGCCAACAATGCCAATAGGCTGCCCCGCTCTATCCATCACAATGCTTTCTAGCATCTCTGCGGCTTCCGCGGGATAAGGCGGCAGTTGTGGGGTCAGCATCTCAATATCAGGATGGTGTTGCTGCAACCAGCTTTTAAAGGTCGTTGCTTTCGCCGAGCTGGGGGAACTATTAAAGCCATGAATGTATAGAAGCGTGCTCATCAATAACCGTCCGCGTCCATGTCCGGGCAGAACTCATCACTGGCTAACCGGCGAACCTCAGTTTCAAGTACTCCATTAGGCAGTAAATCGAGGTAGCGCCATCCCGGAGCCACAGTATCAAGGGTGAAATTAGTACAGTGCGGTTTGAACTGCACACAGGTAGAAGGGCTGGCTAGCAGGCGCTTACCATACCAATCGAGATCCAAATCCTGATGGATATGACCGCACAATAAGGTGGTCACACGCGGATAACGAATAAGAGTCGCCGCCAACATATGCGCATTGCGCAAGCTGTGCTGATCAAGCCAGGTACAGCCCGATGGCATCGGATGATGATGCAATAAAATCAGTGTGTAGCGTTCTGGATGTGCCACCAGGCAGCGCTCCATCCACTCCAGCTGATAGTCGCTCAACTCACCATAAGGAACACCAAAGACCTGACTATCCAATAGTAGAATTTGCCAGTTATCCCCCACCAAAACTTGCTTTGAAGGTGCGATACCCGCATCAGCCAGTGCATCGACCATCGCCGGTTGAAAATCATGATTACCAGGTAGCCATAAGCAAGGCGCAGGCAAACGGGCAATGCCCTTCGCAAAATTTTGATAAGCAGCAACAGAGTGGTCTTGAGCCAAATCACCGGTGGCAACAATAAGATCGAATGGGTGCTGCTCAGCAATAATCGCATCCAACACAGCGCGATAACTGTGGGAAGTATTGATACCCAGCAAGGTTTCATGTTCACCCGCGAATAGGTGGGTATCTGTTATTTGTAAAATTCTGACCTTGGCCCCACTCGCCATAGGCAGTTTAAACAGGCTTTCCAAATGGTGTCCTTGTTTTTGCACCCTGACCAACCCGATTTTCACCCTCGGCAGGCAAGGCTATAAGTCTGTCTAATAAACCGGAACTGCCACCGCTCCATGCGCCAAACAGTAGCGCAACCAGTCGGCAAGAAACTGGTTAATTTGATGCTTTTCGTCCCGCTGATGCAACTTTTTATTCGGATAATCATAACTTGCTTTGAAGCGGGAGATCTGCTGACTGGCACACACTTCCGCGACCTGCGCATCATGATAAAGTCTGACCACCATCGACGGTAGACCCCATTGGCTGACGGCTGGCTCAGTTTGCACAATTTCTACCACCGAAGTGTAGCGGGTAGATTCAATTATTGTCAGCCGATAACTGACGCCATTAACCTGATAAGCGACATTTTCGCCCACTTCATCGACCCGTGGTATCAAACGACGCAATTGTGCGAAGTTAGTCTCGCATAGCCTCATCATTTCAGGGAAATCAGGTGTGTAGCGTTTTATCATTATTATGCTCGCTTTCTCTTTACGACTGCCATTCTGCTCTCAGCGATAAGTGGTGCAACGCCAGCCATTGTAATGCAATGATTGAGGCTGCGTTATCAATAGCACCCTCTTCGACCCAACGGCAAGCCTGTTCACGGCTGACAACATGCACCCGGATATCTTCATTTTCGTCGGCCAAACCATGAATACCGCTCGCCGTCGTCGCATCAACTTCACCCACCATAATCGACAAGCGCTCACTAGTACCACCAGGGCTGGCTAAATAACTGAGCACCGGCTTGCAGCGACCAATATGAATCCCCGCCTCCTCCTCGGCTTCGCGACGCGCCACCTCCTCGACGGTTTCGCCCTCTTCAATCATGCCGGCGACCATCTCTAATAACCAAGGCGATGGGCTACTGTCAATGGCTGCAATGCGCAATTGCTCCACCAATACCACCTCATCGCGCACCGGATCATAAGGTAATAACACGGCGGCATGACCGCGCTCAAAAATCTCGCGCTTAACCTCACCACTCATTTCGCCATTAAATAGACGGTGGCGAAAACGGTATAAATTCAATGAAAAAAAACCACTGTACAGGGTTTCACGTGCAATAATTTCCACATCGCTCTTGTCGAAGGTCACCGGTGAGGGTTGTGCTGATGACATAGACTTATTTCCTTACTTAGATTAGCGGTTTAAAAAGACACTTTGATAAAGATTATTTGACAAAGATGGCGCGATACAGATTAGTTGTCTGAACACACTTTTAGCTTTGTGATAGATTTAAGTAAATTAAGGCGAGATGGCACAATCAGCCACCTTATTCCATTGGCAGACTCTGATAGAATCGGCAACAACTCGTCTATCGACAGCTACCATAGTAATATTGCTGCACAACTGCTGCACAACAAGGACTGCAAATGAAGAAACTCCTCCCCCTTCTTATCGGGCTGAGTCTGGCTGGTTTCAGTACCATGAGCCAGGCAGAGAACTTGCTGCAAGTTTATAAGCAAGCCAGGGATAGTAACCCGGATTTACGCAAATCGGCTGCTGACCGCGATGCTGCATATGAAAAAATCAATCAAGCTCGCAGCCCGCTGTTACCACAGCTTGGTTTAGGTGCGGGTTACAGCCATACCAATGGTTTCCGCGATGCCTCTAGCAACCCGGATAGCAACGCCACTTCAGGTTCTCTGCAACTGACTCAAACCATTTTTGATATGTCTAAATGGCGTGCTCTGACCTTGCAGGAAAAAGCGGCGGGTATTCAGGATGTAACGTTCCAAACTAACGAACAAGCATTGATCCTGAACACTGCAACAGCCTATTTCAATGTGCTTAGAGCGATTGATAGCCTCTCTTATACCGAAGCACAGAAACAGTCGGTTTATCGCCAGTTAGATCAAACCACCCAGCGGTTTAATGTGGGTTTAGTGGCAATCACCGATGTCCAGAACGCCCGAGCCAGCTATGATACTGTATTAGCAGATGAAGTGACGGCGCGTAATAATCTGGATAATGCGCTGGAAAGTCTGCGTCAGATTACTGGGGTTTATTACCCAGAATTAGCCTCACTGAATGTTGATCGCTTGAAGACAAAGCGCCCAGAGGCCGTTGCTAACCTATTGAAAGATGCTGAGAAACGTAACCTTTCGTTGCTTTCTGCCCGTTTGAGTCAAGATTTAGCCCGTGAACAAATTAAATCGGCGGAAACCGGCTATATGCCAACCATCGATTTGACAGCATCATCGTCTGTAACCAATACCCGTTATAGCGGCGGCACACCAAGCACTCAGCAAGTCAATAATGATGCGGGCCAGAACCAAATTGGCGTGCAACTGAGCTTGCCACTGTATAGCGGTGGGGCCACCAATTCTGCGGTAAAACAAGCGCAGTACAATTTCGTGGGGGCCAGTGAGCAGTTAGAGAGCGCCCACCGTAGTGTGGTGCAAACTGTACGCTCCTCATTCAACAATATTTCCGCCTCTATCAGCAGCATTAAAGCTTATGAGCAAGTGGTCATTTCTAACCAAAGCTCATTGGATGCAATGGAAGCGGGCTATCAGGTCGGCACTCGTACGATCCTGGACGTGTTGACTGCAACAACTAACTTATATCAGTCCAAGCAACAGCTCGCTGATGCCCGTTATAACTATCTGATTAATCAGTTAAACATCCAGTCAGCACTGGGTACACTGAACATGAACGATCTGATGGAGTTGAACGGGGTACTGGATAAGCCAGTTCCAACTTCAGCGACCGCTCTGGCACCAGATAATGCTAACCAGAATGCTTATGCTGATGGCACTAACACTCAAGCCGCACCGCGTGTGACACCAATAAGCCAGCCTTCAACCACCGCACCTTCACGTAACGGCAATCCATTCCGTAACTGATTTTTTACCGGTTCGGCTCTCCGGGCGCAGCATCAGGCTGCGCCCGGCTTATTTCCTACCTATCCCCTTTGAGTGACCAAGCATTTTTCGTCAATGAAAAAAGCGAAGCAACTCGCAACAGTTCGTATAGCTTTGTAAAGTCTGCCGCTGACCGCCCCTCACGCTTTAATTTTATACACGTTTCCCCTATCCTTAGGGTTCTTACTGGGAAAGGGCATTGAACGCCCGGAAATGAGACAAATAATGATGAAACGGACTCAAAACATCAATCAAGAGACTTTCCGTAAATCCTGGCGCAGTTATCGCCTTGCGCCCGTAGCTTTAGCTGTCAGTGCTGTATTTATGCTGGCCGGCTGCGAAAAAACTGACGAAACTGTCTCTTTGTACCAAAATGCTGATGATTGCTCTGCGGCAAATCCGTCCAAGAGCGCTGAATGTACCACTGCTTACAACACTGCCTTGCAGGAAGCAGCGAAAACAGCACCGAAGTATGCAACCCGTGAAGACTGCATAGCAGAATTTGGTGAGTCGCAGTGTACTCAGGCCCCGGCACAAGCGGGCATGGTGCCAACATCGTCATCTTCAACTGAACAAACCGCCGCAGCTGCGCCGCAACAGAGCGGTGGTATGTGGATGCCATTAATGGCCGGTTATATGATGGGCCGGATGATGGGCGGCGGCGCAAGCCAGCCACTATTCACCTCGAAAGCAGCAACTAGCCCCGCTAACGGCAAATTTGTTGATGCCACCGGTAAAAACTTTGGTTCCGCCACCACAGGCCGTACCATGACAGTACCGCGCACCGCAATGGCACCGAAGCCTGCCGTGACCAATACCATCACCCGTGGCGGTTTTGGCGAGTCGGTGGCTAAGCAGTCCACTATGCAACGTAGCGCCGCGACATCATCCAAAACCAGCACGCGTAGCATGGGTGGCTAAGGTCTGATTAATGAAACGTTTAGCAATTAGCGAGCGCCCAGACTGGCGTGAAAAAGCCACCGAATTTGGTTTCCGTTTCCACACCATGTATGGCGAACCCTACTGGTGTGAAGATGCTTATTACGAATTCACGTTAGCGCAAATTGAAGAGCTGGAAGAGACCACCGCAGAGTTACATCAAATGTGCCTGCAAGTGGTTGAGAAAGTGGTCAATAGCGATCAACTGATGGCGAAATTCCGCATTCCAAAACATTGCTGGGATTTTGTTCGTAGCTCCTGGCGAACCCATCAGCCCTCACTCTACTCTCGTCTTGATCTGGCCTATGATGGCGTCAACCCAGCAAAACTGCTGGAGAACAATGCGGATACTCCAACCTCACTGTATGAAGCCGCCTTTTTCCAATGGTTATGGTTGGAAGATCAGATCAGCGCAGGCAATTTGAGTCAGGATTCTGACCAATACAACAGCATGCAAGAGAAACTGATTGAGCGCTTTGCCGATCTGCGTGATAACCATGGCTTTAGCTTGCTGCATCTGGCCTGCTGCCAAGACAGCGAAGAAGATCGTGGCACGGTGCAATACCTGCAAGATTGCGCACTAGAAGCGGGCCTGCCGACTGAATTCATGTTTATGGAAGAGATCGGCTTAGGGGAGAAAGGGCAATTTACTGACCTTGATAACCAAGTGATCAGTAATTTATTCAAGCTCTATCCGTGGGAATTTATGTTCCGCGAAATGTTCTCCACCAAATTGGAAGATGCTGGCGTGCGCTGGCTGGAACCCGCCTGGAAGAGTATTATCTCCAATAAAGCTTTGCTGCCATTGCTATGGGAGATGTTCCCGAATCATCCAAATCTGTTGCCTGCTTACTTTGCTGAAGATGATCATCCTGCGATGGATCACTATGTCACCAAGCCGCTATTCTCGCGGGAAGGTGCCAATATTCAAATAGTGGAAAATGGCAAAGAGGTGGCGCGGGTTGACGGGCCATACGGCGAGGAGGGCATGATTGTTCAACAATTCCATCCGTTGCCTAAATTCGGGGATAGCTACACGCTGATTGGTAGCTGGCTGGTGAATGATCAACCATGCGGTATTGGTTTGCGTGAAGATCGTGAACTGATCACTCAAGATCTATCGCGTTTCTACCCACATATTATTTTGGGCTAAACGCGCATTCATAAAGGAAGCTAATCTACCTTCCCTTCAGACTGCTGACAAACCTCGACGACTCGATCTCAAAAGGTGAGGACAGGTAGAAGAGTAAAGCGTCCGCGCCACGGATGGCGCGGTTCGAGCCATCAGGGATGATTTTACGGCGTCTTTACGATCTGCCTGTTCTCTCCGCTCAGACGACTTTGTCATTAACCGCAGGGGCAGGTAATATGCCTCCCCTTATTTATATTCTAATGCTTACACTCTGGGCTAATTAACCAGCACTGACAGCATACTCAACGACCCCATCTCAATCCCATCAGTTGGGATCGAAATTGGCGCTTTGCCATCCCAGCCCCCCAACACATACAACAGCGGCAGATAATGCTCAGGTGATGGGTTAGATAGTGCCGCACCCTCATGCTGCATAAAGTTAACCAATGGGTGATTATCGCCCTGATAACTCAGGTTATCCCGCACAAACTGATTGAAAGATTCAGCCCATGGATATGGACTGCTATCCCCTTGCCATCTCACCATACGCAAGTTGTGCACCACGTTACCGCTGGCGACAATCATCACCCCCTGCTCACGCAGCACCGCTAATTTGCGGCCTAATTCATAGTGATACTCGGCCGGTTGGGTGCCATCAATACTCAGTTGCACCACAGGGATATCAGCCTCAGGGTACATTTTAATCAATACCCCCCAGCTGCCATGATCCAACCCCCACTCACTGGTATCCGCCCGCACGGCGATAGGTGCCAACAACTCTTGAATTTGTGCGGCCAGCTCTGGGGAACCCGGTGCAGGATACTCAGTATCAAACAGCGCCTGCGGGAAGCCGCCAAAATCATGGATAGTGCGAGGTTTCGCCATCGCCGTCACCGCCGTCCCACGGGTATACCAGTGGGCGGAAACTGCCAAAATTGCCTTGGGGCGCGGCAATGTCTCACCTAACGCACGCCATGCTTGGGTATAACTGTTCTCTTCCAGCACGTTCATCGGGCTACCGTGGCCGAGAAACAGTGCAGGCATACGAGGCGTATTCATAGAAAATCCTTACTGTTAAGAAGAAGAGTGGCGCTTAAAATTATCTGCGCTTAAACCATAAGCAACACATTACGCGCTTTTTTTTCATTACACAGCCGGATAACAGTGATGAAGATATTCAATAATTTTGAATGGGAAAATCAGAGAAGAGAAGCAGCGATGGCACTCTATGGCAACGGGAAATAACCGGGCCGCGATCTATTCAGAAAACTAGAGGCTACCCGGCGTTTAACACCCAGAATCAGCAGCCAATATTTAACAATATTGGCTCCAGACAGCTGACAAAACCCGATGACTCGATTTGAAACGGTGAGAACGGGTGGAAGAGTCAAGCGTCCGCGCCAGGGATGGCGCAGCTCGAGCCTCCAGGGAGGGATTTACGGCGTCTTGATGATCTACCCGTTTGCTCCGCTCAGACGATTTTGTCAATAACCTCCAGCCAATATTTAAACATATTGGCTGAAGTTAGTGAGACTGACGATACGCAACCAGATCTTCAATCGTCACAACCGGCATATTGTGCAACTTAGCAAACTCAATCACTTCTGGCGCATGTGCCATGCTGCCATCGTCATTAGTCAGTTCACACAATACCGCAGCGGGTTTGTAACCTGCCAGTATTGCCAAATCGATAGAGGCTTCGGTGTGGCCACGGCGGGATAAGACGCCACCGGGCTGGCCGCGCAGTGGGAATACATGACCAGGGCGATTAAGGTCGCTAGGTTTTGCGTTATCAGCAATTGCCGCGCGGATAGTGGTCAAGCGATCTGCCGCAGATACACCAGTAGTGACACCTTCAGCGGCTTCGATAGTCACGGTAAACCCAGTCTGGAACTGGCTGGTGTTGTTGGTCACCATCATCGGTAACTCAAGCTGCTGGCGGTGATCGTCGGTGATACACAGACACACAATGCCGCTACCGTGACGGATAGTCAGTGCCATTTGCTCAACGGTCATGGCTTGTGCAGCAAAAACAATATCGCCTTCGTTTTCACGATTTTCGTCATCCAACACCATAACGCCACGGCCATTACGCAGAGCGTCAATAGCACGTTCTACACGCTCAACAGGCGTGCCAAAATCTGATAGAAGAGTCTGATTCATGGTAAAAAAAACCTCATTAAATTATGGATTACCAGAATCAGGGCGGTCTTGAGGAGTAACTGGCCGGTTTTTATCTATAAATGCATTGATCTACAGATAGAAATAGCCGAAATAACGCAGGCGAGCTATACCCGATAGCTTTCAAGTTGCATATATGTGTTGGCTACATCTTGAAATCTAAACGTGCATAAACTCAGCAGATACCGTTAATCTCTCCCATCCGGACTATAACCGTCGGCCCCGGAATTACACCGGATCTGCTGACCTCTACCCTGTTCTCTTTGAGAAGAGAAACAAAGTGAGCGCTCGCGGGCTTTTGCACCATGACGTTGGCACGCCACAACACAATTTACCGCCGGTGGGGACTTACACCCCGCCCTGAGAATAAGTGTATGACTATAGCGCTATTGATTCTTCTGAGCAATTACCAAAATGTAGATGTGCGGAGGTTTATACAATTGTCATCTGGCATTACACTAGAGGGAGTCACTACACATCTAATTAGGGAAATATCATGATTGACCCGAAAAAAATTGAACAAATCGCCCGCCAGGTGCATGAGTCTATGCCGAAAGGTATTCGCGAATTCGGGGACGACGTCGAAAAGAAAATTCGGCTAGTACTGCAATCGCAATTAACCCGACTGGATTTGGTTAATCGTGAAGAGTTCGATGTGCAGACTCAAGTGCTGCTGCGCACCAGAGAGAAACTGACTTTACTGGAACAACGCATGGGTGAGCTGGAAGCTAAATTCAACAGCGCGCCAACCGCAATTGAAGATAAAAAAAGCGATAACCAGACTGGCGAGTAATGATTGATGAAATCATTATAAGTAAAACGTTATCGTTGATAATCAGGGTGCTTATGTAGCACCCTAAATTTATGATGGTATTACCGCTCTTGGCATTCGGGATATCAATATCCATAGCAGAGCAAACATCAGTAGCGCGTATAAACTCTTCCAGCCAATCATCACCAGCAAGAGACAACACAGCACACTACCAATCACCGACATCACCCGCGAGCGCCCGCGCAATAAGCGGATCCCTGCCAACATGCACAGCAAATAGATCAGCACGAAAATGCCGTTGGCATAAACAATCAGTAAATCCAATGGTAGAGAGAGCCAGTAGATCAACAGCGCAAATGCCAGACAACTGCCCACCACCGCCGTCAGCGCATAAACCGGGGTTTGCCCAGCTGAAAGCTGCGCCAGCTTACTTTGTGGCCGCACTTGAGCTTGTGACCACACCATGCGGGCAAAGCTCTGGGTGTAGATATTGACGCTGGCAAAGCAGGCCAGATAGCCAATAATGCAGGCGATCCACAGCGCATGTTCGCCGAACAGTTGCACCACAATTCTGGGTAGCGAGGCCGCCGCGGCCTGCGGTTCGCCATAGGCATGAAAATGCAGCACGGCTACCGTACATCCCCAGTAGACCGCCCCCGCGACCAATAGCCCCACCATCAATGCTCGGGGGAAATCACGTTCGGGATGGCGAAACTCTGTCGCCAAATGCGCGAAAGCCTCCAGCCCGACAAAGCACCAGAACATCACGGCGAGCGCACTGAACATATTCGGTGGGGAAATATCTTGCGGCGATGGCCAAGGTATCTGTGATGGGCGAATATCCCCCTGCCACCAAATAGTCACCACCAGCGCGATGACCAGCAGTGCAATCAGGGTCTGCACATTGGCGCTGGAACCCGCACTGCGCGTCCCGAGCAGCCAAATGGCCAGCAAGGTCACCAGTTGCACCATCAGCAGTTCACTATCACGCCAACCAAAGGTCGCCTGCCAAAAGCCAGCGGCAATTTGTAAGGCGGCGGGAAGACCGACGGGAATGACGGAGAGAAATAGCCAGCCGGTGACTTTACCCAGCTGCGGCCCGAAAGCCAGGGTGACGAAGTGAGCAGCACCACCGGCACTGGGGAAGTGACGACCTAAAGCAGCAAAAGCGATCGCGATCGGAAAAACCAGCACAATTAAAATTGGCCAGGCCCACAAGCTATCATCACCCGCCAGCATGGCTGCCAGTGCTGGCACGGCAAAGACACCGGTGCCCAGCAGTGAAGTGGACAGTAACCCGACGCCCTGTGCGAGACTTAACTCCTGTTTTAGTCCACCCAACTCTTTACCTTTTTCGATACCCGATCTAATACCCAAAGTCATTGGGGTTGCAGGTAGCCAGCCAGCAAACGCATCCCGAGGAGCTTACTCAAGTCAGTGGTTCGGGTAAGCGCGCGCAGCTAACATCCCTGCAACTTCAAGGCCAAAGGGTATCTAGCCGCGACCGTTTTTGATGGATTGAATAATATTGGTGGTAGAGACACCATCCTCAAAATTCAGCACCTTAACTTCACCACCGGCGGCCCAAACTTCGGCACTGCCCGCTATCTCATCTGGCTTATAATCACCGCCCTTCACCAGTAGATCAGGCAAAATATCAGCGATTAAGCGCTGCGGCGTGTCCTCTTCAAACGGCACCACCCAGTCCACGGCTTCCAGCGCGCCTAATACGATCATGCGCTGATACAGTGGGTTAACCGGGCGTTTTTCGCCTTTCAAGCGCTTGGTCGAGGCATCACTGTTCACCGCGACAATCAGGCGATCACCCAGCTTGCGGGCATTAGCCAGATACGAGACATGACCGGCGTGGAGGATGTCAAAAATACCATTGGTCATCACCACTTTTTCACCGCGCTGGCGAGCCTGCGCCACAGCTTTTTTCAGTTGTTGCTCATCCATCACGCCAAAACCGGTTTCGGCCCGGCCACGGATGGCATTCTCCAGCTCAATAGGCGAAACCGTTGAGGTTCCCAACTTGCCAACCACCACGCCAGCAGCGGCATTCGCGAGGAAGCATGACTCTTCGAGGCTGTTTCCAGCCGCCAGTGCCGCCGCCAACACGCCAATCACGGTATCACCGGCACCGGTCACATCGAACACTTCCTGCGCCTGTGTTGGCAAATGCAACGGCGGTTTACCCGGTTGCAGCAAGGTCATCCCTTGTTCAGAGCGCGTCACCAGCAGAGCGGAAAGTTCAAAATCGGCCACCAGCTTCATGCCACGACTGACCAACTCCTCCTCGTTTTTGCAGTGACCCACTACCGCTTCAAATTCAGATAAATTAGGTGTCAGCAGGGTTGCGCCGCGATAACGCTCAAAATCGCTGCCTTTAGGATCGATCAGTACCGGAACTTTCGCTTTACGGGCCAATTGAATCATCGGCTGCACGCTGTTCAATGCGCCTTTGGCGTAATCGGACAGCACCAGCGCGCCAATCTGTGGCAGCGCCTGTTGGATGCGCTCAAAGATAGGCTGAGGATCAACGCCATCAAAACCCTCTTCAAAATCCAGGCGGATCAGCTGCTGGTTGCGGGAAAGCACCCGTAATTTGGTGATGGTCGGATGAGTGGGTACCGAGACAAAATCACAACGCACCTGAACTTCATTTAGCTTGCTGGTCAGGGCGCGCGCGGCATCGTCGATTCCGGTCAAGCCCACTAAGCGGGAGATGGCACCAAGGGAGGCGATGTTCATCGCGACGTTCGCCGCGCCACCGGGGCGCTCTTCAATAGTATCAACTTTGACCACAGGAACTGGCGCTTCCGGTGAGATCCGGCTGGTTGGCCCAT
Source organism: Yersinia sp. Marseille-Q3913 (assembly GCF_963892745.1). Taxonomy (NCBI): domain Bacteria; kingdom Pseudomonadati; phylum Pseudomonadota; class Gammaproteobacteria; order Enterobacterales; family Yersiniaceae; genus Yersinia; species Yersinia sp. Marseille-Q3913. Next base: position 261,111 of record NZ_CAWQAF010000011.1, read on the forward strand.
ACCAGTAGCGGTCTAACATCACATCACCAACGACTAATACTCCGGCGCGACGAAAATCAGGCAGCGTGACTTTCATACATTTGCCCCCCACTGTGAGCTGTTATTAACCCCGAAAACACGCATCCTTCGCTCCAATATTGTGTTCATTATATGGTGCCAGATAATATCATAGACACCTTGCTTACCATTAATAACCGCAACCTATGCATCAGCCGGCGTTGATACCAGCCATTTATGCCAACTAGCTATCACCTGTGCTCTTTCGGCGATAAAGCTGTCGGCGGCAACCTTGCTGGATTGCTCCTGCAACGCCAGATGGTGGATCTCATCGCGCATGGTGACATAAGCACGGGTTAGCGCGGCAGCCTCATCTGGCGGCATAATATCGTTATTAGCCATCAGCTCAAAAATGCGCACATTATCTGACCAGCGGGTCAGGCGCGGCTCACTGGCGGCATAACGCAGCACCAGATATTGCGCGATAAACTCAATATCGGTGATCCCGCCTTCATCCGCTTTGATATCAAAGATATCGCGCTGTTTGCTGCCCAAATGATTGCGCATTTTCTCGCGCATTTCGCGCACTTCCTGCTGCAATCGCGCAGCGTCACGGTGGCGGCACAAAATTTGCTGGCGAATGGCGTCAAACTGCTGATGTAGCGCCGGATCGCCATAGACAATGCGGGCGCGAACCAGTGCCTGATGCTCCCAAGTCCAGGCCTCATTTTGCTGATAATCAGCGAAAGCCTCGACGGTGCTGACCAACATGCCCGCTTCACCGGATGGCCGCAGCCGGGCGTCTACCTCGTACAAAATACCTGACGAGGTGCGAGTGCTGAATAGGTGCATGACTCGCTGGGCCAAACGTAGATAGAACTGGCGGCCATCAATGCTGCGCTCGCCGTCGGTCATCACCTCCAGCGGGCAGTCGAGCAAGAAGACTAAATCGAGATCCGAGCTATAGCCCAGCTCCCATCCCCCCAGCTTGCCATAGCCAATCACCGCGAAACCCCGGCCTTCGCGCTGCTGCAAATGACTCGGCTGACCATAGCGGGCTACCATCTGGCTCCAGGCTTGCTGGATAACCGCATCAATAATGGCCTCTGCCAGATAGGTTAAGTGATCGCTCACTTTCATAACTGGCAGCGCCTCGGTGATATCACCGGCGGCAATGCGTAATTGCTGCGCCTGCTTAAACTGGCGCAACGCCTCCAACTGCTGCTCTTCGTCATCTTCCGGCACCCGCAGCAAATATTGGCGCAACTCATCGCGGTAAGCACCGGGTTCCAGCGGCTGATAGAAGGATTGTGGATCGAGTAATTCATCCAGCAGCAATGGGTAGCGAGCTAACTGGCTAGCCACCATCGGCGAGGCCGAACAGAGACGGATAACGTGTTTTAACGCCGCATGGTACTCCACCAGCAATTCCAGATAAGTGGTGCGGGTCACGATACTCAGCAGCAGTTGAATCAGCCGGCTGAGCGCAACATTAGCATCTGGACGCGGACAGACCTCAGCGAACAGCCGCGGCATCAGTTGATCCAGCACCTCACGGCCACGGGGGCCAATGGTGCGTTTATCCATGTCATGGCGGAACTCATTGATGGTGCTCAGTAATTGGCGGCGAGCAGCCTGGTCTAAATGCGGTGTCAGTGGGGCTAAATCACACTCTTCCAGCGCATCCTGCCATAAACTTTTGTACAAACCATGGCTGGGATCTTCGCCAATATCGGGGGTATCGTCGCCAATCAGGTCATCAAATACCCCACGAACTGCTTGCATATGCTGTTCCAGCGCCGTGCTCATGGCGGCCCAATCCGCGTATCCCATGCCCCAGGCCAATCGGGCCTGATTGAGCGCATCACCGGGTAAGGTCTGGGTTTGCTCATCAGCAATGGCTTGCAGCAGATTCTCCAGGCGGCGCAAAAACAGATAGCTGCCACTGAGCTCCGCCACTTGCGGCTCTGACAATAAGCCCAACTCCGCCACCGCCTGCAAGGTGGGCAGCAAAGCCCGCTCTTGTAGGCGCGGTTCGCGGCCACCACGAATCAGTTGAAACACCTGCGTGATAAACTCAATCTCGCGAATACCACCCGCGCCCAGCTTGATATTATCTTTCAGGCCACGTCGGCGCACTTCACGGGCGATCATCCCCTTCATGTTGCGCAGTGATTGAATCACACTGAAATCAATATAGCGGCGGAAGACGAAAGGCCGCAGGGTCTGGCGCAGCTCCTTACTGTAGTGGTCTTCAGCGCCACCCATCAGACGCGCCTTAACCATCGCATAGCGCTCCCAGTCACGGCCCTGCTCCTGGTAATAATCTTCCAGCGCCGCAAAGCTCAGCACCAAGGGGCCGCTATCACCAAACGGGCGCAGACGCATATCCACCCGATAGACAAAACCGTCAATGGTTTGCTGATCGAGCGCCTTGATCAGCCGTTGGCCCAGACGGGTAAAGAACTGGGCATTGTCCAACTGCCGCCGTCCCCCCTGCGTTTGACCACTCTCCGGATAAGCAAAAATAAGATCGATATCAGAGGAGAAATTCAGCTCACCGCCACCTAATTTGCCCATGCCCAAAATCAGCAGCGGCTGCGGTACACCTTCACCATTGCACGGCGTGCCAAACTCACGGCAACATGCCTGATAGAGCCAGTCGCGGGCGGCGATAATCAGGGTTTCAGCCAGCCAGCTGAGCTGCTGCAAGGTGTCGGTCGTGGCACTGGTTTGCAATGCCTGTGACCAGGCGATACGCACCATAATCCGGCGACGAAACAGCCGCAAAGCGGCTAACAACGCAGCTTCGTCTTGCACCTCGGCCAGCACCTGACTGAGCCACTGCGGATAAAGTTGCCACTCCTGCGGTTGCGGGGGCTGTTGATGCAACTCCGCCAGCCATTCAGGGTGAATCAGGAGCATGTCACTGACAAAATCACTCAACGCCAACACGGCGATATCTTCATCACCTAAGCTCAGCGGCGTCGGTAACTCATGAAAGCGCTGCTGTACATTCTGCGCCTGAATCTGTAATTCCGGGGGGAGTGGCAACATAGCGAATTCCTTGGATACCCATTGAACTTGAAGTCGCAGCGGCGTTTACTTGTCGCCCGCCTGCAACTTCAATGAGTTAGGGTATATGTTCGACTAACGGACAGCACCGTTCAGCCAAAAGGCTGCCTGCGCCAATGCTTCTTTACGGGCGGTATCGCGCCAATGGCCCTGACGTTCCATAATTGCCAGCTGCAAACCAAACCAGCCATCAATATATGGGTGCCATTCACTCTGTGGATAGAAACCAGAGAGCAGTTGGAAGGTCATAATCTGCCGATTCAAACGGGGGAGTTGGGCCAGATAGCCGTCATCATCCATATGGTGACCAAATGCCTCTTTCAGATCGGCGGCACTGCGGCTCAGCATGATGTCACAGAAGCGCTTAAATGAGCCATCGAACTTCGCTTGCGCCTTGGCATCCATAAATGGCCGCCAGCCCGCAGTGACTAGCCACGATGTGAGCGCTAACTTACATTTCAGGTAATCAGCGCTATAGCAGAGCTGATCCGCCTTCACGTTTTTCGGCTCTAACTGTGGCTCTAGCGCAATCAACAACGCCCGCAGTTCGGTGCTGGCTTTGCGTGGCACTAATCCACCGAAAATCGCCAGAGTCTGGCGCACCATGGCTAATGCTTCAATAATCATTGCCTTAGCCGCTAACTCGCCACGTAACCACAGCTCTTCATGGTACTGCCAGTGATCCAACGCCATCTCCAGCCCGGCCACCATCCCCTGCTCAACAGTCGATTTCGGCGCTGGCTGCAAAACCAGCAGTGGCCGCAGTTCGCGAGGAGGATTGCCTTGTGCCAGGTGGTAGCCGCGCGCCGCTTTACTCAGATTGCCCTGACGTAAACCGCCGACTTGCGCCAACTCAGTAGCCAGTGCCAGTAAATCAGCCTGATTACCTTGTTTCAGCTCCAGCTCAATTTCGCTCAATGGCTCCGACAGCTCACCAGCACTAATCGAACCTTGATCAAGAGCAAGCTCTATCTCGCTCTCACCGTAAGTGATTACCCACTTCTCACGGGTGAAATCAGTGCGAAACAGCGGTTGTAACTCAGCTTGCAGCGCCTCAACCGACCACCCTTCTGGCCAGATATCTGCCGGAAAACGCGCCAGATCGAGTTTGTCGCTATCAATATCGACATTGTATTCAGGTCGTTGATGTAAACCGCCGACCACTTTGCCGCCTCTCTTCACTGTCATTTCATAACGGCCATCATAACCACGAATACGTAGACCAATATCATGCTGGCGCAGGCGGTTATCCGCGGTCTCAAAATAGATGTTCGTCAGTGTTTGCGGCGCTGAATGCTGGCTTTGCCAAGACGTGAGCCGCTCCGGCAACGCCGCGATGGCCGCAGGCGTAGCAATAAATTTTAGTTCTATTTCAACGGTCATAATTTCATTCACACCGGTATGTTGCGAGATTACGGGCATTATGCCTTTTTCACGGTAATTTGCCTGTTTTACACAAAAAACCGCACGGCAGCCCCAAGTCAAAGCCTATTTTAACCTGTTTTAGCCAATCTGCCCTAAGGCTTCATAATACAAATTTTCACTGCGGTAAAAATAGCCAATAAAGTGGCCCAGGCCGCGCTGGCTATGAGAGTAAGATAGTTCTCATTCCGGTTTATGCGTTGCGTCGGCAAACTGAACACACTACTATCGTTCCATAAATTCACTCATAAATGACTCTCTAATGCAGAAAATACGCCTAATTTGTCTCGCGGTGCTCAGTCTCACTCTCTCTTGGGGCGCGCACGCTGAAGAAAAACGCTACATCTCTGATGAGCTGGATACCTACGTTCATAGCGGCCCCGGTAATCAATACCGTATTGTTGGCACGCTAAAAGGTGGGGATGAAGTCACCCTGATAAGCGTTGATGAAGGCACAAATTATGGCCAAATCCGCGACAATAAGGGTAAAACCACTTGGATCCCACTGAATCAGTTGAGTGAAACACCAAGCCTGCGTATTCGGGTGCCAGACCTTGAACAGCAGGTCAAAACACTGACCGATAAGCTGGCTAATATTGATAATAGCTGGAATCAGCGCACCGCAGAAATGCAGCAGAAAGTCGCTGCCAGCGATAGCGTCATCTCCGAGCTGCAAAAAGAGAATGAATCACTGAAAAACCAGTTAGTGGTTGCTCAGAAGAAGGTCAGCGCAGTTAACCTGCAATTGGATGATAAGCAGCGCACCATCATCCTACAGTGGTTTATGTATGGCGGCGGTGTCGCGGGGATTGGCTTATTGCTGGGCCTGGTGCTACCGCATCTGATCCCAAGTCGTAAAAAGAATAATCGTTGGATGAACTGATATCCACTGTAACGTTAAGAACGAAGGGTTTACATGGAAATCTATTTGGTCGGCGGTGCCGTCCGCGACAACTTATTAAACCTACCCGTAACCGAGCGGGATTGGGTGGTGGTGGGCGCGACGCCGGAACAGCTGCTGACACAGGGCTACCAACAGGTCGGCAAAGATTTTCCGGTTTTCCTTCATCCGGTCAGCCATGAAGAGTATGCGCTGGCCCGCACCGAACGTAAGTCAGGTCAGGGTTATACTGGTTTTACCTGCTACGCCGCCCCTGATGTGACGCTGGAAGAGGATCTGCTGCGCCGCGATCTGACCATTAATGCCATTGCCCGCCGTGATGACGGTGAGTTAATCGATCCCTATCATGGCAAACAAGATTTAGAAAACAGACTGTTACGCCACGTCTCCGATGCATTTGGCGAAGATCCACTGCGTGTACTGCGGGTTGCCCGCTTCGCTGCCCGCTTTGCTCACTTAGGCTTTACTGTCGCCCCAGAGACTCAATCATTGATGGCGGCAATGGCACAAAGTGGCGAGCTATCTGCTCTGACGCCAGAACGGGTCTGGAAAGAGACCGAGAAAGCCCTGAAAACGCAAAGCCCACAGATCTATTTTCAGGTGCTGCGCGATTGCGGTGCATTGGCGGTGCTGTTCCCTGAAATTGACCGCTTATTTGGTGTTCCCGCACCGGAAAAATGGCACCCAGAAATTGATACCGGCATTCATACCCTGATGACGCTGACCATCGCCGCTCAACTCACTCCTGAGGTGGATATCCGCTTCGCCGCCCTTTGTCATGATTTAGGCAAAGGTCTGACACCAAAAGAGTTTTGGCCACATCATCATGGCCATGGCCCCGCAGGCGTCAAATTGGTTGAGCAGTTGTGTCAGCGTTTACGCGTGCCTAATCCGGTGCGTGACCTGGCAAAACTGGTGGCCGAGTACCATGATCTCATCCATACGGTGAATAAGCTTCGCCCTGAAACTCTGCTCAAATTATTTGATGCGATTGATGTTTGGCGCAAGCCGGAGCGCCTTGAGCAGATGATTATGACCAGCGAGGCGGATGCCCGTGGCCGCACTGGATTTGAAGATAATCCCTATCCACAAGGGGATTATCTGCGAGCTGCATTCCAGATTGCAAATAGCGTATCAGTGCAGGAAGTGGTCGCCAGCGGGCTACAAGGGTTGGCGATCCGTGACGAACTGAAACGCCGCCGTCAACAGGCGTTGGCGCAATGGAAGCAAGCTCAGGAAGTTGCGCCAGAATAAATCCTGGCCGCCATCAAACAAAACGCCCTGATTAATCAGGGCTTTTTTATGCTTCAACCTCACCACGCTGTTACATAAAGACCCAGTACACCGCGGCGGCGACCACAAAGCGGTAGATGGCAAAAGGTACAAAGGAGATGCGCTTAATCAGTGACAGGAAGGTTTTGATGGCAATCAGCGCGACAATAAATGCAGTGATGAATCCGACGGCAAACATCGGCAAATCACCCAGTGTCAGGAAGTGCAGACTCTTATATAAATCCAGCCCGCTGGCCCCCATCATCATCGGCACCGCCAAAATAAAGGAGAACTCAGAAGCGGCATAGCGATTAACGCCGACCAGCATCCCGCCAGAGATGGTAGCACCAGAACGAGAGAACCCCGGCCACAATGCCAGGCACTGGAAGCAGCCAATGGCAAAAGCCTGGCGATAGGTAATATCATCCAGCCCGACCGCTTTCGGATTTTTAGGTTTGAACCACTCGGCGGCTAATAATAGCAAGCCACCGGCAACCAAGGCATACATGACACTGTGCGGGTTAAATAGCGACTTGATGGCATTGTGGAATACCAATCCCAGCCCCACAGCGGGCAGCATCGCCAGTAAAATATGGCCTAAGGTCAGATGGCCGCTGGTTTTCCCCTCATGAGGTACAGCGCCAAAATGGATACCAATCAGGCCAAACAACCGCCGCCAGAACACCACCACCACGGCCAGAATCGACCCTAGCTGAATAATGACTTCAAAGGTCTTTGCTTTATCGCCAGTAAAGCCCAGCAACTCGCCAACAATAATCATATGCCCGGTAGATGAAACCGGCAGAAACTCGGTCAGCCCTTCTACTACACCCAGAACAAAAGCCACAAACAGCGAATACATATCCGTCATCAACGATACCCAATGCCATATGATAGAAACCAAAAAAACGGCAATATTGAAAACCATAGGATTAACAAAACGATATGGTTAACAAAACAGTGCCGTTCAAATTTAATCTTTAATTAATTTATCACGCCATCCAATGTAATTGGACCATATTATTGATGTAGCGTTGCACTTTTATGTCATCCCAGCGAAAAATAGCCCATCACTCAGTCAGGGCGTTGGCCGCGCTCGATCACCACGCCGACATTTCTGGCTTGAGCCACGGCCCCCGGTTTGCTGACCTTAATTCGCACCCAAGGCGACTTAAAGCGCTGTAGTAGCAGTTCGGCAATCTCTTCAGCCACTCGTTCGACCAAGGCAAAACGCTGCGATTCTACATGTTTTATGACACTATCACTGATATCGGCATAACTCAGGCAATCATTCACATCATCACTGGCAGCGGCTTTGCGGTTATCCCAGCCCATTTCGATATCGAACACCAGCTTTTGCTGAATGGTCTGCTCCCAGTCATAAACACCTATGGTGGTTATGACGCTGAGTTCTTCAATAAATACGATGTCCATCACGTCATTCTCTGTTTTTGTGCTCGCCGGATACCACTTCCAGCCGAATATGCGTATTATCCACTGATGTGGGGATTAAAACGATCATTATTCAACAGGGCGGTGTTATGAGTGCTATCGCGCTTGGCATGATTATCTTCGCGTATTTGTGTGGCTCTATTTCCAGTGCGATCTTGGTCTGCCGGGTTGCCAAGCTGCCAGATCCGCGTGTGCATGGTTCCGGTAATCCCGGTGCCACCAACGTACTGCGCATTGGTGGCCGCGCTGCTGCCGCAACCGTCCTGATTTTTGATGTGCTGAAAGGCATGTTGCCAGTTTGGATAGCTTATCTGCTACATGTTTCGCCACTCTATCTTGGCCTGACCGCTATTGCCGCCTGTCTCGGCCACATTTATCCGGTATTTTTCCACTTTAAAGGTGGCAAAGGCGTCGCCACTGCATTCGGTGCTATCGCGCCCATCGGCTGGGATCTGACTGGCCTAATGACCGGTACTTGGCTGCTGACGGTATTGCTGAGCGGCTATTCATCTTTAGGGGCCATTATCAGCGCCCTGATCGCCCCCTTCTACGTCTGGTGGTTTAAACCGCAATTCACCTTCCCTGTCGCCATGCTCTCCTGCCTGATCCTGATGCGCCACCACGATAATATTCAACGTTTATGGCGCGGAAAAGAGAGTAAAATCTGGGACAAACTCAGAAAGAAAAAACAGAAAACCGCCGCCGAAGAGGCCGCAGAGTTGGAAGAGAAAGAGGATTAGTTTTGCCGAATGACCTCGCCATCCCACCGAATCCAGAATGACTGAGCGGGAGCGAGGCAAGCCGCAAGGAATTGAGAGAGCGGGGCATACATCAATATGTGAGTATCGCGAGATGACACGGCAACACAGCCGCAGCCCCACTCAGACTTTCTGATCAGACTTTCGACAACTCAGCCAAAGGCCAACGCGGCCTGACCGAAACACTCAACTCACTACTCGCACCACTTTTCAACCGGATCAAACCCGCATAGGCGATCATCGCACCATTATCGGTGCAAAATTCTGGCCGGGCATAGAACACCTCACCGCCCCGCTTTTTCATCATTTCAGCCAGTTTTGAGCGCAAAGTGCGGTTAGCACTAACACCACCGGCGATGACCAGGCGCTTGAAGCCGGTCTGATCCAGCGCACGTTTGGATTTAATCGCCAGCGTATCCACCACCGCATCTTCAAATGCACGGGCAATATCGGCACGAGTTTGATCATCAGTGCCATTGGCGCGGATTGTGTTTGCTGCAAAGGTTTTCAGGCCAGAAAAACTGAAATCCAGCCCAGGACGATCAGTCATTGGGCGCGGGAAAGTAAATCGCCCCGCAGTGCCTTGTTGCGCCATGCGCGACAGCATCGGCCCACCGGGATAGTCCAGCCCTAATAATTTGGCTGTTTTATCGAAAGCTTCACCGGCCGCATCGTCAACAGATTCGCCCAGCAACAGATATTCGCCGATACCGGTTACGCTAATCAATTGCGTGTGACCACCGGAAACCAGCAACGCGACAAAAGGAAATTCAGGCGCATTATCTTCCAGCATCGGTGCCAGTAAGTGGCCTTCCATATGATGGACCGGCACCGCAGGGACACCCCAGGCAAATGCCAATGCGCGCCCTACTGTGGCCCCGACTAATAATGCACCAACCAAGCCCGGACCGGCGGTATAGGCCACGCCATCGATCTCTTTGGCACTCAGATTGGCTTCTTTCAATGCCGCCTGAATCAGCGGCACCGTTTTGCGCACATGATCACGGGAAGCCAGTTCAGGGACAACGCCGCCATAATCAGCGTGCAATTTAACCTGACTGTACAGTTGGTTAGCTAACAGACCGGTCTCATCGTCATACACTGCAATTCCGGTTTCATCGCAGGACGTTTCTATACCCAAAACTCGCATTACATTTCCCATCATTCACGTGCGGCCGATAGTTTAGCATAACAGTGACGCCAGTCATGATTTCTGATCCCAAATTGCGGGGCAAAAGTCCCATTTTTGGTCTCCGGCGACACAAATGTTGTTGATAGTTTTCATATTTGAAAAGAGTGTTGATAAATTCGATCAATGCCCCTGTTTAGTATATAATCAGCGGCCGTCGCACCCTTAGGCACCAACTTTCTTGTAAAGAACGGGTCGACATCACAGGGGCGTGCCTGTTTCAATTTGCTGTGGTGCTTTACAAAGCAGCATCCATTGAAGTAAAATTCCGCACCATTTTGAGAAGGCTGGCGATTGGCCAGCAGCAAACCGATTTCTATTGAGGTGAGAGGCACATGCCGGTAATTAAAGTACGTGAAAACGAGCCGTTCGACGTAGCTCTTCGTCGTTTCAAACGCTCTTGCGAAAAAGCGGGTGTTTTAGCTGAAGTTCGTCGTCGTGAGTTCTATGAAAAACCGACTACCGAACGTAAACGCGCTAAAGCTTCAGCTGTGAAACGTCACGCGAAGAAATTAGCTCGCGAAAACGCACGCCGCACTCGTCTGTATTAATTCTTCGGGGGTAACCCCACCGCGTAGTTTTTTATGTTCTAAGAACGCGCAGATCGAGTAGTTGCATACGAAGGCCGTGCTTTCCGAAAGGAATGCGCGGCTTGTTCTCGTTTATGGACTGACGACTAGGGGCTTATGGCTGGACGAATTCCACGCGTATTTATCAATGACTTGCTGGCTCGCACCGACATCGTCGATCTTATCGATGCTCGGGTTAAGCTGAAGAAGCAAGGCAAAAATTACCATGCGTGCTGTCCGTTCCATCATGAGAAAACACCCTCATTCACCGTTAACGGCGAAAAGCAGTTCTATCACTGTTTCGGCTGCGGCGCACATGGTAATGCCGTTGATTTCTTGATGAATTATGATCGACTTGAATTTGTCGAAAGTATCGAGGAATTGGCCACTATGCACGGGCTGGAAGTGCCCTACGAGGCAGGAACCGGCACCACCCAGATCGAACGTCACCAACGACAAAGTCTTTATCAACTGATGGAGAGCCTGAGCGCATTCTATCAACAATCACTCAACGGCCAGAACGCCAATCAGGCACGCGAATACCTTAAACATCGCGGTTTGAGTGAAGAGATCATCCAACATTTTGCTATCGGCTTTGCCCCGCCAGGTTGGGACAATGCCTTAAAACGTTTTGGCCGCGATGGCGAGAGCCGTACTGCGCTGAACGATGCAGGGATGCTGGTGACTAATGATACAGGGCGGACTTACGATCGTTTTCGTGAGCGCGTCATGTTCCCTATCCGCGATAAGCGCGGGCGGGTTATCGCTTTTGGTGGGCGAATTCTGGGCGATGGAGTGCCGAAATACCTCAACTCCCCAGAAACAGAGATCTTTCATAAGGGCCGCCAGTTATACGGCTTGTATGAAGCGCAAGTGAATCACCCCAATCCAACACGTTTACTCGTGGTGGAAGGCTATATGGATGTGGTGGCATTAGCGCAATTTGGCATTGATTATGCTGTTGCCTCGCTGGGAACAGCGACGACCGCGGAACATATTCAACTATTATTCCGCGCGACCGATAACGTAATTTGTTGTTATGACGGCGATCGGGCGGGTAGAGATGCCGCCTGGCGAGCATTAGAAACGGCACTGCCCTATCTAAATGATGGACGTCAGCTACGCTTTATGTTTTTGCCCGATGGCGAAGACCCGGACACTCTGGTACGTAAGGAAGGGAAAGACGCACTCGAACAGCGGATGGAGGAGGCGCAGCCACTCTCAACCTTCTTGTTCGAAACGTTGATGCCACAGGTCGATTTGAGTAGCCCCGATGGGCGCGCCAAGTTAAGCACGCTGGCACTACCTTTAATCAGCCAGGTGCCCGGTGAAACCTTACGCCTTTATCTGCGTCAGCAATTAGGCAATAAGTTAGGTCTGCTTGATGACAGCCAGCTTGATAAGCTGATGCCGAAACAAGCTGAAAATACGAATACCTACCAGCAGCCTCAGCTAAAACGCACAACCATGCGTATACTTATAGGGCTACTGGTACAGAACCCACAACTGGCTACACTCATTCCCTCACTACAGGGTGTTGAACAAGCCAAGTTAGCCGGTTTACCGTTATTTATTGAGTTGGTTGAGACTTGTCTGGCCCAACCGGGGCTGACAACCGGGCAGTTATTGGAACTGTACCGTGATAATAAATTCAGCCAACAGCTTGAAACTCTCGCAACATGGAACCACATGATTGTTGAGGATATGGTCGAGCCGACTTTTGTCGATACGCTAGCGAGCCTGTATGACTCCATTTTGGAGCAACGTCAGGAAACACTCATAGCACGTGACCGGACACATGGATTAAACGCCGAAGAACGTAAAGAGCTTTGGTCTTTGAATCTGGCTTTAGCCAGAAAAAAATGAATCACCCAACGGCTTAATTGCCGATAAATGTGGGGGCGACTCCCCACAATATGCCGCCATAGCGGGCAGCGGCGACAAAAAAAGGCCCCAAATGCTATTGTTGGCGGTTTCGCCGACCGACACCAACCCAAATACTCTGAAGTGTGGATACCGTCTTATGGAGCAAAACCCGCAGTCACAGCTGAAGCTACTTGTCACCCGTGGTAAGGAGCAAGGCTATCTGACCTATGCTGAGGTCAATGACCATCTGCCGGAAGATATCGTCGATTCCGATCAGATCGAAGACATCATCCAGATGATTAATGACATGGGCATACAGGTACTTGAAGAAGCCCCTGATGCCGATGATTTAATGCTGGCCGAGAACACCACTGATACCGACGATGACGCGGCGGAAGCTGCTGCACAGGTGTTGTCCAGTGTTGAATCTGAAATCGGGCGTACAACCGATCCGGTGCGTATGTACATGCGCGAAATGGGTACCGTTGAACTATTGACGCGTGAAGGTGAGATTGATATCGCCAAACGTATCGAAGAGGGTATCAATCAGGTTCAGTGCTCTGTGGCTGAATACCCTGAAGCCATTACTTATCTGTTGGAACAATATGATCGCGTCGAGGCGGGTGAAGCCCGTTTATCCGACCTGATCAACGGCTTTGTCGATCCCAATGCCGAAGAAGATATTGCACCGACGGCAACTCACGTAGGTTCTGAATTATCCACTGAAGAGATGGATGACGACGACAAAGAAGAAGAAGACGAAGAAGAAGAGGAAGACGACAACAGCATCGACCCAGAGCTGGCACGTCAGAAGTTCAGCGAATTGCGTGACCAGTATGAAACCACACGCATGGCCATCAAGAAAAATGGTCGTAGCCATGCCACTGCTGCTGCCGAAATTCTGAACCTTTCTGAAGTGTTCAAACAGTTCCGTCTGGTACCGAAGCAGTTCGACTATCTGGTCAATAACATGCGTGCCATGATGGATCGCGTTCGTACTCAAGAACGTATCATCATGAAGCTGTGTGTTGAACAGAGCAAAATGCCGAAGAAAAACTTCGTTACCCTGTTTGCCAGCAATGAGACCAGCGATACCTGGTTTGCGGCGGCAGTGGCTATGGGTAAACCATGGTCTGAGAAACTGAAAGATGTCTCGGACGATGTTCAACGTAGCCTGCAGAAATTACGCCAGATCGAAGAAGAAACGGGTCTGACGATTGAGCAAGTGAAAGACATCAACCGTCGTATGTCTATCGGTGAAGCGAAAGCGCGTCGTGCTAAGAAAGAGATGGTTGAGGCTAACCTGCGTCTGGTTATCTCTATTGCGAAAAAATACACCAACCGTGGCCTACAATTCCTTGATTTAATTCAGGAAGGTAACATCGGCTTGATGAAAGCAGTAGATAAATTCGAATACCGTCGTGGTTATAAGTTCTCAACTTATGCAACTTGGTGGATTCGTCAGGCAATCACCCGCTCTATCGCGGATCAGGCACGCACCATCCGTATCCCGGTGCATATGATTGAGACAATTAACAAACTCAATCGTATCTCACGCCAGATGCTGCAAGAGATGGGCCGCGAGCCAACGCCAGAAGAGCTGGCTGAACGCATGCTGATGCCGGAAGACAAGATCCGCAAAGTGCTGAAGATTGCGAAAGAGCCAATCTCAATGGAAACCCCAATTGGTGATGATGAAGATTCACATCTAGGCGATTTCATCGAAGATACCACTCTGGAGCTGCCGCTGGACTCTGCAACTTCTGAGAGCCTGCGTTCTGCCACTCACGACGTGTTAGCTGGCCTGACCGCTCGTGAAGCGAAAGTTCTGCGTATGCGTTTCGGTATCGATATGAACACTGACCATACTTTGGAAGAAGTAGGTAAGCAGTTCGACGTCACCCGTGAGCGTATTCGTCAGATCGAAGCGAAGGCATTGCGTAAATTGCGCCATCCAAGCCGTTCTGAAGTGCTGCGCAGCTTCCTCGACGATTAATCGTCGGTTGCAGTCATCAGCAAACAAAAACCCTCGGCATGCCGAGGGTTTTCTTTTTTAGCCTTAAACGTCATCTGCTACCGCAAATATCAGCGCTGAACTACCTAGCGAGTCCATAAAAAACCTTATATTTGTGCATAAAACACCCACCTGACTTTTCAGCTCTAGACCGCAGGATAAAAACTACCGTATAATCAGCGCCCAAGCTTGGCCCCTTAGCTCAGTTGGTTAGAGCACGCGACTCATAATCGCTTGGTCACTGGTTCAAGTCCAGTAGGGGCCACCAAATTTTAGCTTTAAAATCAGTATATTAAGCCACTCTATCGCGAGTGGCTTTTTTGTATCTGAAAGCAATTGGCGATAAAATGGCAGCAGAGATTTTTTAGTAGAGAGCTAATCTTTACCTCTGCCCCCCTTTTCCACCATCTATCTTTCTTAGAAAGGCCAATATCATTTTCAGCTATACCAACAAACACACCCAAATACGTTGAAGCTATTCTTCCAATCTCTCTGGCGAAATTAGCACTAGTATAAATAGTGTGCTCTTCACCTAAGTCACTGCTGCTGGCTATTCTCTTTGGCTTTGGACCACGAAGGGCGATTCTTACCAGAGAACTCCTTCTGCATCGACCAGTAACCTATCGGGAACTGGCTAACCAAAGCCCCATTAAGGCTGATTCCGACAGAAAGATATTGCCCGTTATTGATAGTCCCCTTTTGAATGTAGGCATCGGCGCTACAGGTGCCGGTATCATATTGCTTCCAAGAGGCTGGCTGGCGAGCAACAATATAAAAATCACCAAAAGCACAATTACGGGCCGATTTACGATTCAACACGGCGACGTAATACTTGGTATTGGCAACTATGGTACAAGCACCATGTTGTCCGCCGCACACTTGCCACAACGTATTCCCACCATCACCGACGAACTCCCATATCGTGCCCGCCGGAGGTGCATCGGGAGCCACATCGATGCTCGTACTCTGCTGTGACTCCTCCCCCTGCAATAATTTGGCTATATTGGCATCCGGCTTACCGACCCAAGTGTTTTTCCCATTATCATGATAAAGGCCATACACTTTATTTTCAGTGGGTTGGAATAGAAACTGAAGACTGTGATTGCCACAGTTGCCGGTTTCACACACTGAACCTCTTAGCCAAGTCGCACCCGCTATAAGCTCAGGTTCAAGGGGCGATTCAGGCCCATTCAGCACCCCTTCACTCCCTAATAGCCCCGAAAGGCCCGCCTCATCAAGGGCTGCTTGCATCGCTTTGTGATAAACAGGATCAGATAACCACAGCTCCGCAGGATAGGGGCAGGTGCCATTGTAATTATTGGTTCCATCCGCTGGTGCGCATTTCAGTGCCGCCACTGCTGTTTTGACACTATCAGCGGCATAAATAGGTGTGGATAAGGAGGAGAGAACAAGGAAAGCCCCGACTCCAATACAACTTTTCATGGTAGATCCTCAAGTACAAGCAGGAGCAAAACCCTGCGCCCATCATTAAACCGCCCCATGCCTGAAGGATTTTCCAGATCAGGGATCTTTTAGCCTTTATTCAGCATATACAAAACGTTATCGTCAAAAACTCCGATAAATTTAGGGCGTTGACACATTTCGGCGGCTATAAAAATCAATAAATGAGTGAGTGATGGAAAAATGTCTATTTTTCAATAAATTAACTGATGGGTTCGTCAACGCTTTTCTTGGTGGCGGGGGTAACTAAGCAATGTAAAGGAAACATTCCACGTAGGAATTCCATTGATATGATTAATTTTATTTATGCATCAAATGATAGGCTTATACTTATCGCAGCCATCAATAACTTAATTCAGATCATACAGGAGTGAAAGTCATGCTTAATATTGATCGAAAATACCTCATGAATCTTGATGAAAGCGCATTAAAAAGACAGCGATTGATCATGCGGATCATTGCCGTTCTACTGCTCTTGGGCGGGATATTCTGCCTGATTAACCCATTAGCCTCCAGTGTTGTGCTGAGCAAGATCATTGGTATTCTGCTGCTACTCAGTGGCATCGCCCTGATTGTCGGAATGGTGACCAACCGCCGCGCCCATGACCTCTGGCCGATGGTGACCGGTATTTTGCTCGGCGTGGCATACATTGTTATGGGTTATGTGTTCGTCACAAATCCAGCAATCGGCATGATAAGTCTGGCGGTGGTACTTGCCGTGCTCTTTGCCTTTGGTGGGGTAATGCGACTGATCACCGGTTTTAAAACATGGAAAATGCCGGGCGCATGGTTGCAGATCTTGCTAGGGGTGTTGGATCTGGTGATCACCTATCTATTGATCAGCGCCGGGCCATTGATGTCGATCACCATGGTCACCACCTTGGTCGGGATTGAGATGCTGTTCAGCTCATTTAGCTGCTTTATGGTTGCGAGCCTCTATAAACGCGACGCCTAGCCCCCTCCTCTGTACGGTATCCTGAGCTGGGATACCGTCCTCCAACGTCATATTCATGACCGCTATCACAATCAGCACATCGTAATTTCCCAAGCTGCATCGCACCGTCTAAATTTGAATAAAAAATCTCATCCGACCACTTGCCAATTCGGCCAGGGCGGCGAGAAATAACAATAACGGTTTGGCTGTATTGAGCTGATTGATAGAGCCAGAAGTACACCCGATGGAGACTGCAATGTTAGCTTACCCTCACCTGCTCGCGCCCCTGGACCTGGGCTTTACCACCCTGAAAAATCGCGTATTAATGGGGTCAATGCATACCGGACTGGAAGAGTTACCCGATGGTCCACAACGTCTGGCCGCGTTTTATGCTGAACGGGCGGCGGGCGGCGTTGGCCTGATTGTGACTGGTGGCATCGCGCCCAATAAAAAAGGGGTGGTCTATCAGGGCGCATCGGTGCTTAATGACCCCGCACAACTGCCCCACCACCAAATAGTGACGGATGCCGTGCATCAGGCAGGCGGCAAAATCGCGCTACAGATCCTCCACGCGGGCCGTTACAGCTATCAAAAACAACCCGTGGCCCCCTCTCCACTGCAAGCGCCCATTAACCCCTTTGCACCACAAGCCTTGAGCCATGATGAGGTGCTGCAAACCATTGCTGACTTCGCCCACTGCGCCCAGTTGGCCAAACAAGCCGGTTACGACGGTGTTGAGGTGATGGGGTCTGAGGGCTATCTCATCAATCAGTTCCTCGCAGCCAGAACCAATCATCGCGATGATGAATGGGGTGGCGATTTTACCCGCCGGATGCGTTTTGCCGTCGAAATTGTGCGGGCTGTTCGCCAGGCAACCGGGCCTGATTTTATCCTGATTTACCGCCTGTCAATGCTCGATCTGGTGGAAGAAGGCTCCAACTGGAGCGAGATCGAACAGCTGGCGCTGGCGGTTGAACAAGCCGGAGCCACCCTAATTAACACCGGAATTGGTTGGCATGAAGCGCGCATTCCTACCATCGCCACCATGGTGCCACGGGCCGGATTCAGCTGGGTAACCCGTAAATTGATGGGCAAAGTGCGCATTCCATTGATCACCACTAACCGAATTAACGACCCCGCAGTGGCTGAACAAGTGCTGGTTGATGGCTGTGCGGATATGGTCTCGATGGCGCGTCCATTCTTAGCTGACGCCGCTTTTGTTCACAAGGCCGCGCAGGATCGGGCGGATGAAATTAACACCTGCATCGGCTGCAATCAGGCCTGCTTAGATCAGATTTTCGACGGCAAACTGACGTCATGTTTAGTCAACCCGCGCGCCTGCCGTGAAACCGAAATGCCCGTTTTGCCAACGCAAGCACCAAAACGCTTAGCCGTGGTTGGCTCTGGTCCGGCCGGATTAGCCTTTGCGGTAACCGCAGCCAGCCGTGGTCATCAGGTGACACTCTTTGATGCCGCAGCAGATATCGGCGGCCAGTTCAATATTGCCCGCCAGATCCCCGGCAAAGAGGAGTTCGACGAAACCCTGCGCTATTTCCGCCGCCAATTAGTGCTCCACGGGGTTATTCAGCAGTTGAATACTCCAGTGCAACCACGGCATCTGGCTGATTTTGATGAAGTGATCCTCGCCTGTGGCATTCAGCCGCGCTTGCCAGCCATCAAGGGTATCGACCATCCAAAAGTGCTGACCTATCTGGACGTGTTACGTGATAAAAAGCCGGTCGGTGAGCGAATTGCCATTATCGGTGCTGGCGGGATCGGTTTTGATACCGCCGAATACCTCAGTCAATCCGGCGACTCCAGCAGTTTGGATAGCGCCGCCTTCAGCAGTGAATGGGGGATCGATCAGCAGCTAGCCCATCGCGGCGGCTTAGCGCCAGCAGGGGCCAAAGTGGAACCCTCGCCACGGCAGATTTTCCTGTTACAGCGGAAAACCAGCAAAGTGGGCGAAGGTTTGGGGAGAACAACCGGCTGGATCCACCGCACCACTCTGGCGATGCGCGGCGTGAAGATGCTCAACAGTGTCAGCTATGACCGCATTGATGATGAAGGTTTGCATATTACCCGCACCGAACAGAGCAGCTGCCTGCCCGTCGATACCATCATTATCTGCGCCGGTCAGGAGCCACGTCGCGAACTGCATCAACCCTTGCTGGAGATGGGCAAAACAGTACATTTGATTGGCGGCGCAGACGTCGCCGCCGAGCTGGATGCCCGCCGGGCGATTGATCAAGGAACTCGCCTGGCGTTGGCTATCTAAGTTAGCTAATAGGAACAGGGTGTGACAAAAAAACCACCCTGTAATTTCCCGCGCTACATCAGACCCATCCCCCCAGAACTACTGCCTTATGCACTAGATAAGGTCATTTTCACTGCGCGCTAAAATAATAGATGCCAATTATTTAATCACATGAAATAATGCCAAATATTGATTAATTATATATTTTACGCGTGAATTGGTAGCTAATATATTATTAATAATGGAAACGACCCACCTATAAATAATGAAAATAAATGTTTATAAGAATAAAAAATTGAACCTCCGAGCTAAAAACATAATAAAGTAACTTCCTAGCCAACTTATCCCAAACCCAACACATTATGGCTTATAGCAGTTTACTCACATCTAATACAAATAGCCTTGATGTATAATAGAAGCAGGTTATTTATTGTTAACCTAAATACATGGATAGTAATATTTATTATGAAAAACAAAATCAAACCACAAACAATAATCCAGAAAAATGTAAAACATATCCGGAAAAACTCTTTGTTAAGTAAGAATAAGAGTCCTATTGCTGTCTCTATTGCCACTGCACTGTTTGTTTTTAGTAGTGCACATGCAATAGCCGCGCTTGAAGATACACCCACCTATACCTATATGGATAAAACAATAGGTACAGATGGAAAATATGAAAAATATGAAAATTTAAATATTGGCGATAATGAAACTGCGAATAATATACTAATTCGTTATGGTGCCCTTAGCATGACTGGAAACTCTGAAGCTTATAGAACAGAAGTCCTCGATAGAAGCCATATATATTTATCAGGTCACAAGCCAGTGGTTTTCGATACGATAATCAGAAAGGGTGGTACACTTATGCTTGCTAGTGGAGGCACTGCTGATGGTGTTACCGTTCAGCCCGAAGGAGAAATATGGATTATAGGTAGTCTAGGACAAGGAGAAAACGGACCTATGGTGCTGAAAAACGCCATTATTGAAGGCATATTAGAATTAGATAATAATTCACTTAAACTGGAAGAGACCAATACATTCCTCGTTGGTTCAAAATTAAATATTAGTGATACTAGCCAGGATAAGGAACTTTTCTTTACAAATAATGGGAATCTTATTTTCTCAAACAGTATGGAAATAGCGTCTGGGATAAGAGGTGATGGGAACATAACAATACAGAAAGATCTATCAAGACAGCCCGAAAAAATAAAGTTAATCTTAATTGGTCGGGATGCCGACGATCCTGATGACGCTGATTATGACTACGTAGGGGAAACATCTATAATGGATGGCAGCACTCTTCAAATAAAAGAGGCCACTTTTCATAACAGTCCAATTAGAGGTATGGGCGCAGAAAGACCAGAACTCTGGATTGGCGAAACGGGTTCTGACAAAAAATCTTATCTACGAACAACCGTGCAGAACACTGATGTTTCTATTCTTAATAATAGCCAGTGGGATATGGTCGGAAACTCTACTATTTATAATTTAAAATTATCATCACTTAGTAGTATTAACCTTAGCCATAATAATAAGCTAGGAAACATATTAACCGTTGGTGAAAACTATGATGCTGATCGCCAAAGTCTCTTAGAATTTAATACTCAGTTAGGAAATGACGACTCACCAACTGACCGCATGATTGTTATGGGGAATACATCTGGCGAAACTAAAGTTAAAGTCAATAATATTGGAGGTACTGGAGATAAAACTAATTTAGGTATCATGTTGATTCAAGTGTACGGTGAGTCTGATGGTGAATTTATTCAATTAGGCCGTATTAAAGCGGGTGCTTTTGAATATAAATTAGGCCGAGGCGAAGACAAGCTTCACAAAAATTGGTATCTGCACAGTAGTTTAGCTGATGCCGCCGCACCATCAGTTCCAGCACCATCAGCTCCAGCACCAGCAGTTCCGGCATCAGCACCAGCGACACCATCAGCTCCAGCATCAGCGGCACCAGCAGCACCAGCAGTTCCGGCATCAGCACCAGCGACACCAGCAGTTCCAGCATCAGCAGCTCCAGCATCAGTGGCGCCACCAGCACCATCAGCTCCAGCATCAGCGGCACCACCAGCAGCACCAGCAGTTCCGGCATCAGCACCAGCGACACCAGCAGTTCCAGCAATCAGCAGCTCCAGCATCAGTGGCGCCACCAGCTCCAGCATCAGCAGTTCCAGCATCAGCGGCACCAGCACCAGCACCAGCACCAGCAAGCCAACCACAAGTTTATGCTCCTGAAAATGGCAGCTATATTGCCAATATTGTCATGGCAAGAAACTTGTTCAATACCCGTTTAGACGATCGCTCGGGCAGCTATCAATATAAAGATGCGAGTGGACAATGGCGCACCTCCAGTATGTGGATGCGGACCCAAGGGGGGCGAAATAATTTTGGTCACGCTGTCGAACAATTAGATATCAAAGGGAAATATTACTCAGTCCAGCTCGGGATGGATGTTATTCAAGAGGGGAGTGGACGCATTGGTGTGCTAGCTGGATTGGGTAAAGCGACAAACCACAGCCAATCCAAAGTAACCGGGTATTACTCCAATGGTGCCGTCAGCGGCTATAACCTTGGTGTATATGCAACCTGGTTACCTGAGCAAAAAGATAATACTGGCTTCTATATTGATACCCTGGCTCAATATAGCTGGTTTAACAATACCGTGAATGGGCAGGAACAAGCAGAAGACAAATATAAGTCATCAGGTTTCACTACCTCAATTGAGAGTGGTTATACCTTTAAAATGGGTGAGGCAAATCAATTGGGTTATTTCATTCAGCCCAATGCACAAATTACTCTGCAGGGGATCCGAGCACAGACCCATAAAACAGCCTACAACGAGTTAATCAGTGATGATAATAAAGGTCACATGGTCACACGTATTGGTGCCAAAACTTATCTGCAAACCATAAATAGCCAGGATAGCCAATTCACGCCTTTTATTGCCGTTAACTGGCTGCGCCAAAATCAAAATACCGGTACAATTATTTCAGGGCAACGTGTTGAGAGTAAAAGCACCAACAGCACAGAATTCAAAATTGGCGTAGAGAGTAATATTGGGCAGCAGCTGCATATTTGGGCGACCCTAGATCACCAAATAGGCCGGTATAACGATAAAAATACCAATGCATTGGCTGGGATAAAATACCACTTCTAGCTGTCAGTAAAACGAATCCCGAATCGCTGATTCAAATCAGTGATTCGGCCGCGCCGCTAACACCCCTGCGGCTTCAAGCAAAAGGAAAATACCCAAAGTCATTGGAGTCGCAGGTAGGCAGCAAGCAAACGAATCCCGATGAGCTTACATCAGTAAGTGATTCGGGTAAGTGCGCGCCGCTAACACCCCTGCGGCTTCAAGGACGCAGGGTATGCAGGGTATTTAGAAATCGCTATACGACATATCCAAACTCCCGGAACCACCGCCCTCTGAGCGGGATGAGGCTGTTTTCACTGCTTTCAGCACCATAAATTTCTGATTGGAGTCCAGCGTTTCGCAGTTACCAAACAAGCGCTTCAGTTTGTGGAAATAGTCCAGATGGCGATTCCCGACAATCATCAGCTCACCGCCCACTTTCAGGCAGCGCTTAGCATCACAAAACATCTGCCAGGCAACATGGTCACTGACTGCGTGCTGCTGATGGAAAGGGGGATTGCACAGCACCAATTGCAGACTCTCACGCTCAACCCCTGCCAGACCATGGCTCACCATAAATTCACAGCGCGGCAAGTCTTGCGGTCGGTTATAGGTGATATTCAGCTCACTGGACGCCACCGCCATATAGGACTCATCCACAAACAGCATCTCTGCCAGCGGGTTTTGCTCCAGTGCAATCAAGCCAACCACCCCATTGCCACAGCCGAGATCCGCGATTTTACCGCTCACATCATACGGCAAGATCTCCATAAAGAAGCGCGCGCCGATATCCAGATTATTGCGCGAGAAAACGTTCGCGTGATTATGGATAACATACTCGGTATTCGCCAGCGGCCAATCCGTGGTTTCTGGGGCTTCTGTCAGCGGCAGATCAGCCACCTCACAGTGGATCAACCGCGCTTTCTTCCAGGCCAACGTCGTTTTAGTCGGCCCAAGGATGGTTTCAAACAGTTGCAGGGTCGAGTTATGCACGTCGCGAGATTTTGCACCGGCAATAATCACCGTATCCGGCGCAACCACCTGGCGCAAAGCACGCAATTGCTGCTCCAGCAGCGCCAGGGCTTTAGGGATCTTAATCACCACCAGCTTAGGGGCTTCGGGCAAAGCATCGATGCTGCTCAGCAATGTGACGGCTTCTTCGTCCAGATGGTTTAAGCGCAAATTATGCGCCGTGGCCAATTGGCTCATATAAGAGTCACTGACACTGAATGGTCGATGCGCATGTAAGGCGCAGGCCAGCATACCAAATTGATCGTTAAACACCAGCACCGGGCGGCCATCGATTTCGCTTAAGTCAATGTTTTGTAGCAGATATTCATCTGCTGCTTCCCACGCCTGTAGGGTATTGGAATTTTCTTGTGGCGGAAAACGCTCGAGTTCAAGACTCTGCGTTCCCAGTAAGAGTTGGCTCATCACCGCTCCTGAATAATAAATTTGGGCTGTTTATCCCCTAAAACGGGCGATCAGTAAAATGTTTTTTTACTTAAATGGCATTTTATCGACACTAAGGCCAGCAAAACAAAAAAACACTGAGATCATCCTAAGCAAAGCAGCCAAACAGATAGCTTAGTTAAACCTGTCTTTGACATGGAGAACATATCTTATTAATTATTATTTTAATGTCAAATCATTATCAATACATTCAATTTTTACCAGCTAAACATAGAATAGTTTCTCGAATATAAACTCGTATTATTAATCAATTTACTATTATCACTAATTCATTTACTCAATTAAGTAATAAGTTACCATCAATATTAAAAACTAAAACCTAAGCATTTATCTTTAAATATTATAAGCAAAGTCATCATTCTAATTAACGTGTTATTTTTATTATCGATAATGTCTATAGCCAGCAACTGAAGTATCAATTACCAGGAAGGTAAATAAATAATGTCCTTATTAAATTCTATGCAGTCGGATCCTTCTACACTCCCCTCAAATTCATTTAAATATCATATTCCCCATCGCTTAGCGCCTTGCGCCAAAACCATTAGTATTCTGTTACTCATACTGAGCAATAACGCAGCATGGGCGAGTGTTGATATTGGAAAAAAAGAGAGTGACCGATTGGCTCAGATGCGCAAGATGGCGCGACACTATGCCCACCTGGAGAATGAAGTTAATCAGGGGAGCCAGCATTCAAATCAGAGCCAAAAGGAAAAATTAGAGTATCAGCAAAAGCAGATCCGCCAGCAGCGAGAACAACTGAATAATATGCACCCGAAGTGGGAAGAGCAAATCCAGAAGGAGCAGGAAGAGACTACAAAAACTAAGAAACCTTTGCCTACTAAAGTTCCTGCAAAAAAAGGCAATGTACCGCAAGCAACTAAACCTAAGCTGCCCGCCCCCAAAATCACAGCCAAAGCTAAACCTGTAGCAAAACCTGTAGTTAAACCTGCACCTAAACCAGCCCCCATGATTGGAGATAACCCACAGATCGGTAGCTATATCGCGAACCAGATAGCCGCTCAACAGATGTTTACCATTGATGACTTACAATATCGCCAAAGGGAAGTTCTCTACGTTGACCCAATAAGCAGTAAGAAAAAAACGACCAATATGTGGTTGAGTAGCTCTAGCGCCACAAACCGTTTTCATTCGGGCCACAAACAGCTGCATACAAAAAGTTCTCGCTACACTATCCAACTTGGCGGGCCACTGAGCAAATGGAGCAGTGGCGGAAACGATCAGGGGCTTCTGGGTATCACTGCCGGTTTAGGTCGGGCCACAAGCAGCAGCTATTCTGCTTCTTCTAATGTTTTGTCCCAAGGTTCGGTAGAGGGCTATAACCTTGGCTTATATAATATCTGGTATGCCAACAACAAAACTAAGCTCGGGCCTTATGTTGGTTTGCTCACACAATACAGTTTTTTCAAAAACCAAATTAAAGTACCAGGCGATAAAGCGACCACGAATTATAGATCCTATTTATTAACCAATACATTGGAATCAGGTTACACCATTCAACTAATCGAAAAAGAGAAGGTCAGATTCTCTATACAACCAAATATGAAAGTATCTTCGCAGCGTGCCAGTGGGCTGGAACATCGGGAAAGCACTGGAACACAAATAACCATCAAGGAGAATAGCTCCATCGCGACCAAATTAGGTGTACGCACAGCACTGGAATTCGATGTTGATACTTCGTCTGCTAAAAAGCTGCAAGTCAGCCCCTCCTTTGAAGCTAATTGGAAACATAACCGCGCGAGTGAAGGTGTCTGGCTAAGCCACACCCATGTTACACCACAAGGTTATCGTCATATTGCTGAACTGAAACTGGGTATTGAAAGTAAAATCAGCAACAATCTACAGCTGTGGGCGAATGTAGGCCAACAATTCGGCCAGCATAAATACGCCGAGACGCAAGCCATCATTGGGGGGAATTACCACTTTTAACTGCCTGTTTTAACTCAAAACAACCAATGCTGGCAAAGCATGATGTGATGCTGGCATTGGTCATTTTTTGTCTAAACAATAGGAAAACGTTATTATCAGGCTATCACCACTATCAATAGATTCATCAAATTAGACAGAGCAAATGCATATGCAGGAACTAAGCTATCTGCAAGGTTATCCCGAGCAGTTACAATCCCAGGTACGCCAACTTATCACTGACCAGCGGTTGGGGAGTGTATTGCGCCAACGATATCCACAACCTCATGATTACAATACAGATAAAATGCTGTACCAATATACGGTTGATTTAAAAAACCAGTATCTGCGCAATGCTCAGCCACTAAGTAAAGTTGCCTACGACAGTAAAATTCAGGTAATGAAACATGCACTTGGCCTGCACACTGCGATTTCCAGAGTTCAGGGGGGGAAATTAAAGGCCAAAGCTGAGATTCGAGTCGCCACTGTGTTTAAAAACGCCCCTGAAGCTTTTCTCAAAATGATAGTGGTGCACGAACTGGCTCATTTAAAAGAGAAAGATCACAACAAAGCATTCTACAGTTTGTGCTGCCATATGGAGTCGCAATATCATCAGCTTGAGTTTGATACTCGCCTCTATCTGACACATTTGGATCTTTTTGGTACGATTTACTAGTATTTGCATGTAAATCAAGAAAACCCATCGGGGGCTCCAGGGTCATGATAATCTGGCCGTTCAACGTGTTTTTCTTCTGTAGGAATGGAGTTCACTATGATTCGCTTAGCCGTTATTGGCACCAATTGGATCACCGCGCGCTTTGTTGATGCTGCCCACGAAAGTGGCAAGATAAAACTGGTCGCGGTTTACTCTCGTAAACGGGATCAAGCTGAAAAGTTTGGTGCTGATTATAACGTTACTGAATGCTTTGATGATCTGGAAGCGCTGGCGGCAAGTGATCAAATTGATGCTGTGTATATCGCCAGCCCGAACTCCTTGCATTACCCTCAGGCTAAACTGTTCCTCAGCCATAAAAAACACGTTATTTGCGAAAAATCATTGGCCTCGAATCTGGCAGAGGTCGAATCACTGGTCGCCTGCGCCCGCTGGCATCAAGTGGTTCTGTTTGAAGCCTTTAAAACAGCCTATCTACCTAATTTTATTCAGTTAAAACAGTCACTGCCGCGAGTGGGGAAACTGCGTAAAGCTTTTATTAATTTCTGTCAGTACTCCTCCCGCTATCAACGCTATCTGAATGGTGAAAATCCCAACACGTTTAATCCGGCGTTTTCTAACGGCTCGATCATGGATATTGGCTACTACTGTCTGGCCAGTGCACTGGCATTATGGGGTGAGCCAAAATCGGTGCTCGCAAGTGCAAGCCTGCTGCCCAGCGGGGTGGATGCTCACGGCACCATTTGTCTGAATTATGGTGATTTTGATGTGGCTATCATCCATTCGAAAGTCAGCCAATCAGATATTCCTAGTGAAATTCAGGGTGAAGATGGCTCGTTGGTTATCGAAAGCATCTCTGAATGCCAATCAGTGGCTTTTACGCCACGCGGCAGCCATTCACAGGACCTGACGCAACCGCAGCATATTAATACTATGCTGTATGAAGCTGAGGTTTTTGCCAATCTGGTTGAAAATAAGCAGGTGGAACACGATGGGTTGCAGCTATCACTGCTGACATCGCGTATTCAGACGGAAATTCGCCGTCAAACCGGCGTTATCTTCCCGGCAGATACCCAGCCGCCAGCGATAAGTTGATTTTTTGTTTCAATGATTGACCCGCAGGCCATTTTCTATTATTTTTGCGCGGCAAAGGGGAGTAACTTCATTGCCGGTTTGCCGTCATTACGGTGCGAAAGCACCCGGTTACCGGGCAACCTCATTAATGTACCAGCGCCTGTTTAGGGCTTTTGCATTAGTAGAGTTGTAAGTGAGACCTTGCCGGAAGGCGAGGTTTGCTTGCAGCTCAGACATAGCGGCTGGCGTCTTCCGACGTTGGCCGTTTTTGTTTTTATGAGGTTCCTTAATGATGAATACCGTGGGTACTCCCTTACTGTGGGGTAGTTTTGCTGTTGTGGTGACTATCATGCTCGCCATCGACTTACTGTTGCAGGGCCGTCGTGGCTCACAAACCATGACACTGCGCCAGGCCGCTTGCTGGTCATTAATCTGGGTTAGCTTGTCTTTGCTATTTAACGCCGGTTTCTGGTGGTATCTGGCCGAAACCGTCGGTCGCGAAGTTGCCGACAAACAAGCGCTCGCCTTCCTGACCGGCTATCTGATTGAAAAAGCACTGGCGGTCGATAACGTCTTCGTCTGGCTGATGCTATTTAGCTATTTCGCTGTCCCTGCCAATTTGCAGCGCCGTGTTCTGATTTACGGTGTACTGGGTGCGATTGTGCTGCGTACCATCATGATCTTTGCCGGAAGTTGGCTGGTGTCGCAATTTAGCTGGATCCTGTATCTGTTCGGGGCTTTCCTGCTGTTTACCGGTATCAAAATGGCAATGGCGAAAGAAGACGATACGCCGATCGGCGAAAAGCCGCTGGTTCGTTGGATCCGTAACCATCTGCGCATGACTGACGAGTTACACGGCGACCGCTTTACTGTGCGTAAAAACGGCCTGCTCTATGCCACGCCACTGGTGCTGGTATTGATTCTGGTTGAGTTGAGTGATGTGATTTTCGCCGTCGACAGTATTCCGGCCATCTTCGCCGTTACAACCGATCCCTTTATTGTTTTGACCTCTAACCTGTTTGCTATTTTAGGCTTACGCGCCATGTATTTCTTGCTAGCAAATGTGGCAGAGCGCTTCTCAATGTTGAAGTATGGCCTATCGGTCATTTTGGTGTTTATCGGTGTCAAAATGATGATTATCGATCTGTTCCATATCCCTATCGGCATTTCATTAGGTGTGGTGGCCGGTATTTTGGCACTGACATTGTTGATTAACGTTTGGGTGAATCATCGCGCAGACCGCCGTTCTGCAGCAGATAAAGCTGCCCATAAATAGTTGTCTTAGCGATACAATATATTACGCGGGGTGAGTATGACCCCGCATTTATTTCACTCTTCCCGCCCTCAGCCAAATGTTATCGTGATCACATAAATGTAAACAAAATGTTATGCAAATTTGATCTCTATTGGATTTTGCTGATTGCCTCTTTCCTGCTCAATAGATTCCCTTATACTGTCAAAGCAAACACACCCAGTTACAAATAATACTAAGTTACAGGTGTGGGAATAACCGCTCGGCCACGTTCCGGCTTAGGCGTTGATCGACTAAAAATAAAACAAGTTCAACTTGGGAAGAGGCATCACTGGAAAACTATGGAAAAAACATCTTCTGGATTCATCGGATTTATTATCCGCGGCAGCTTAGTTAAACAGATACTGGTCGGTTTGATTGCCGGTATTATCTTAGCATTAGTCTCTACCCCAGCAGCAACGGCTGTCGGCCTGCTCGGTACACTGTTCGTTGGTGCATTAAAAGCAGTGGCACCGGTTTTGGTGTTAATGCTGGTGATGGCCTCGATTGCCAATCATAAGCAGGGGCAGAAAACCAGTATCCGCCCTATTCTGTTTTTATATTTGTTGGGCACTTTTTCAGCGGCGCTGATTGCCGTGGTGGTTAGCTTCCTGTTCCCATCAACACTTATTTTGGCGACCAGCACCGCCGAAATTACCCCGCCAAGTGGGATTGTCGAAGTGCTGAAAGGTTTGCTAAGCAGTGTGATCGCAAACCCAATCCATGCACTGTTGAATGCCAACTATATCGGTATTTTGGCCTGGGCTGTGGGCCTGGGTATTGCCTTACGTCACGCAGCCGATACTACCAAAGCATTGATTAATGATATGTCTGATGCTGTAACCAAAGTGGTACGTGTAGTTATCCGCTTCGCACCACTGGGTATTTTCGGTCTGGTTTCCTCAACCATGGCAGAAACCGGTTTTGGCGTGTTGCTGGGTTATGCACAGCTGTTGGTGGTCTTGATTGGCTGTATGTTGCTGGTGGCCTTAGTGGTTAACCCACTGATTGTTTACTGGAAAATCCGCCGCAATCCCTATCCATTGGTGTTTGCCTGCCTGCGCGAAAGTGGCGTTACCGCTTTCTTTACCCGCAGTTCAGCCGCTAACATTCCAGTAAACATGGAGATGTGCAAGAAGATGAACCTGAATGAAGACACCTATTCGGTCTCCATTCCGTTGGGTGCCACCATCAACATGGCAGGTGCGGCGATTACCATCACCGTGCTGACACTGGCGGCAGTTCATACTCTGGGTATCCCCGTCGATCTGCCAACCGCGCTGCTGTTAAGTGTGGTCGCGGCAATCTGCGCCTGTGGTGCATCCGGTGTGGCCGGTGGCTCACTGTTGCTGATCCCGCTGGCATGTGGCATGTTTGGTATTCCGAACGAAGTGGCGATGCAAGTGGTGGCGGTTGGTTTCATCATCGGCGTATTGCAGGACTCAGCGGAAACCGCGCTGAACTCCTCAACCGACGTGTTGTTTACTGCCGCGGCCTGTCAGGCTGACGATGCAAGACTGGCGGATCCAGATCCGCTGGCGAGCCGTAAAATCGTCTGATTTTATTCGCAATAATGATTCTCGGGGGCTATATGGCCCCCGTTTTTATTGGGTCGCTTCCTCTTTCGTCGCTTTTTTCTCCACCTTAAAAGGATCTATCCCTGTTAATTGCAGCCGACGGAAACGGATAATATTAAACCCGTTTAATAGCAAAAAACTGCCTTCAATCAATGACCCACCAATAGACCCCAACCAAACATTATGGATAAGCCAGCAGACGGTGGATATCCACATCACGCAGCGGGTTGTCAGTCCACGGGTGCGGAACATGGCCCAGGTACTGATCACAGTGCCAAAAATCGGTAATATCTCTATCGCGTGCTGCATACGCCAAAGACCAAACGCCAACGTCAGGATGATAAACACGATCATCGCAATATTACTGCGGGTTTTGGCGGCCACCAGATTGCGCAATGCATTAAGCATAGCACTGCTGCCGGCGGCACTGGCCCCCATCAGAAAGAAATGGCAGCTAATAATGGCACTGTAGGCAGAGAGTTGAAGTTTGAAACGCCGCTCATCGCGGTTGAAGAACATGGTGATACCGACAAAAAATGCCAGTACACCAACGGCTTGGGCAAACCAATAGAAGGTCATGGTGGGAGAGTCCTGGCGTGCGATTGGTCGCACTGTGTCTTACAAATTAATAATCAATCCCCTTCGTACCTGGAGTACGGCGTCTTATTAATAAAAATAAAACGCCGTTTCATATTAATCAAAAAACACGATATTTACAAGGTTACGCCACTTTTAAAGATAGCCAATTCACGGAAATCGTTTACTTCATTGCGGGCAGGTTTGCCGTTCGCAATGTCGACTATCAGATCAACAAATTCAGTCAGTAAACTGTCCATTGAGGTGCCATGAATCAGCTTACCCGCATCAAAATCGATCCAATGGGGTTTCTTGGCGGCCAGTTCGCTATTGGTTGCCAGTTTGACTGTCGGAACAAAACCGCCGTAAGGTGTGCCACGACCGGTACTGAACAGCACCATATGGCAACCGGCCCCGGCTAATGCGCTGGTTGCCACCGCGTCATTGCCCGGTGCACTGAGCAAATTCAGGCCAGGGCGTTGTAAGCGCTCACCATACTTCAGCACATCCACCACTTTGCTCTGCCCCGCTTTCTGGGTGCAGCCAAGGGATTTCTCTTCCAGCGTTGTGATACCTCCCGCTTTATTGCCCGGTGATGGGTTTTCATAAATCGGTTGGTTGTGCGCAATAAAGTACTGTTTGAAGTCGTTGACCATGCTGACGGTCTTTTCAAACGTAGCTTCATCACGGCAGCGGCTCATCAAAATGCGCTCCGCTCCGAACATTTCCGGAACTTCAGTCAGCACCGATGTGCCGCCGTTAGCAATCACATAATCGGAGAAACGCCCCAGCAATGGGTTGGCCGTAATGCCGGATAAACCATCAGAACCGCCACACTCCAGCCCAAATTTCAACTCGCTCAGTTTACCCGGAACGCGTTTGTCATCGCGCATCGCTTGATACAAGGCGCGCAGATGCTCGAGGCCCGCTTCGACTTCATCATCCTGCTGCTGGCACACCATAAAGTGCACGCGCTCTTCATCAACCTTACCTAGCGTGGTCTGGAAAACGTCCACCTGATTGTTTTCACAGCCCAAACCAATCACCAGTACCGCGCCGGCATTCGGGTGACGCACCATATTTTGCAGCATGGTGCGGGTGTTTTCGTGATCCTGCCCCAGCTGTGAACAGCCGAATGGGTGACTGAACAGATAGACGCCATCAATACCTTCAGCGTCTTGCGTCTCTTTCAGGAAACGCTGCTGGATCTGGCGCGCGATCCCATTCACACAACCCACGGTTGGGATGATCCACAGTTCATTGCGGATCCCCACGTTGCCATTGGCGCGGCGATAGATCTGCACCTCAC
Source organism: Yersinia sp. Marseille-Q3913 (assembly GCF_963892745.1). Lineage (NCBI taxonomy): Bacteria > Pseudomonadati > Pseudomonadota > Gammaproteobacteria > Enterobacterales > Yersiniaceae > Yersinia > Yersinia sp. Marseille-Q3913. The sequence continues at coordinate 293,313 of NZ_CAWQAF010000011.1, forward strand.
GATCTGCCATTTGCGGCGGCAGCTCACTGAACTCCGGCTGATACTGATACTCATCCAAATCGCTCAGATTGGTTTTAGCATTTTGCGAATGAATATGTTCGCCTGGCTGGATCAGGGTTAATGCATGGCCGATAGGCAAACCATACTTAACGATCATCTGCCCAGGTTCGATGGCTGTTAAGGCAAATTTATGCCCACGTCCCACTGGTTGAGCTAGCTTAACGCTAAACTCCCCGCATTCAATCACTTCATCAGCGGCCAGGTCTTGCAGTGCGACAGCAACATTATCCAACGGGTGAATTTTTATAATACTTTGCATAGTTAAACCTTTAGCTGTATGCCGCTACCGCAGCTCTCATACCGCGATCAATGATGGATTGCAGTTGTTCTGTCACCTGATCGGCCAGTTGCGGCACCGCGGTCAAATCCTGCTCCCAATGGGATGCATCGGACAACACGCTGTTAACCAATTCAGCCAGCGTAATGTCGTTGTGTTTTACGCCACTCCACAGGGTGGAAAAACGCTCCAGCCAGTGGGCATCATCCTGTAATGGGTAAGTTTGACCTTCTCGTTCACCACGATAAAAGGCAATTAGTGCAGCCAGAGCAAAAGTCAGGCGTGGCGGTAAGGTGCCGTTCTGCTGCTGATAAGTCAGCAACTGCGGCAAGATGCGGGTGCGGAATTTTGTCATGCCATTCAAGGCAATAGACAGCAATTGATGTTGAATGAACGGGTTGCGGAAACGGCTCAATACCGCCTGCGAGAATGACAACAGCTCCTCTTCCGGTAAGTCCAGTACCGGCACAATCTCTTCGGTAATGGTTTTCTCTACAAAGCTGCTGATCTGCGCGTCATCCATGGTCTGACCGACAGTGTCCAACCCAGATAGATAAGCCACGGGAACCAGCGCGGTGTGGGCGCCATTCAGGATAGCCACTTTGCGCTCTTTGTAGGGTTTGATGTCATCGACGATGCGCACATTCAGATCCAATTGATCCAGGCGCAACTCTTGCTCCAACTCTTTTGGCCCTTGAATAACAAACAGATAGAAGTACTCTGCGGTGTCGAGGAAGCTGTCCTGATAACCCAGCTCAGTTTGCAGCGCCGCTACTTCATCACGCGGATAGCCGGTGACGATACGGTCAACCAATGTTGAGCAGAAGGTGTTGTTTTCAGTCAACCACTGGGTGAATTCAGCAGGCAGTTGCCAGTGGCTGGCATAGCGCAGTACTAACTCGCGCAGGGCTTCGCCATTGTAATCAATCAGTTCGCAAGGCAGCAGCACCCAACCTTTATCTGCGGCACCAGCAAAATGCTCAAAACGTTCGAACAGCAGGCGGGTCAATTTAGCCGGGAAAGAGCTAGGGGGCGCATCGCTGAATTGATCCGCTTCGTTCCAGGCAATCCCTGCTTCTGTGGTGTTAGAGAACATAAAGCGGATATTGGCATCGCGGGCCAGCGCCAGATACTCATCGAATTGGCGGTAAATATTGATTTCGCGGTTAACTGAACGGATCAGGCGGGATTCACGCACCGCTTCACCCTTCTCGTTCAACCCACGGATCACCGCCGTGTATAGGCCATCCTGTGTACTGAGTGATGGCGGAAAATCAGTATCGATCGGGCGGATCACCACGATCCCGGCATTGAGGTCGGTATGTTCATTCAGTAAATCAATCTGCCAGTCGACAAAAGCGCGCAGAAAGTTACCTTCGCCGAATTGAATAATTTTGTCTGGATGGCTACGGCCGGGAAAGTCACGACGATTCAGGGTTTGCATCAGGATTCACCTCATAACGCATACAGGCGTGGACCCATCATCGCTGACAGTCCGTGCTTTGCAGGCAAGCCTTTCGTTGCCGATAAGGTCTTGGTCGCAGCGCAGCCGGGCGTTAAAAAACAATAAGTTAAAGTTATGCGGGGCTGGCATACAGCCCCGTGATTTATGACCAGCTATTTATCACTCAAACAGATCGGGCGCTTACAGCTCGATGGCGAAATACTGTTTCGCGTTATCGAAACAGATGTTTTTCACCATTGAACCCAGCAGCTCAATATCTGCAGGCGCTTCACCATCCTCAACCCAACGGCCAATCATCTGGCAGAGGATGCGGCGGAAGTATTCATGGCGGGTATAAGACAAGAAGCTGCGGCTATCTGTCAGCATGCCAACAAAGCGGCTTAGCAAACCAAGCTGCGCCAGTTGGGTCATTTGGCGCTGCATACCATCTTTCTGGTCGTTGAACCACCAGCCGGAACCAAACTGCATTTTTCCTGCCGCGCCTTCGCCCTGGAAGTTGCCGACCATGGTGCCGATCACTTCGTTATCCCGTGGGTTCAGGCAGTAAAGGATGGTTTTTGGCAGAGCATTACGCAGGCCCTGGGCATCCAACAAGCGGGACAGAGGTTGCGCCAGCGGTTGGTCATTGATGGAGTCAAAACCGATATCCGGCCCCACCAGATTAAACATGCGGCTGTTATTGTTACGTAGCGCGCCGATATGGTACTGCTGCACCCATTCGCGGCGATGATATTCGCCAGAGAGGAATAGCAATACGGCGGTCTTAAACTGGGCGATCTCTTCAGTGCTCGGCTGATTGCCTGCCAGACGACGGGCTAAAATTGCATCCAGTGTGGCTTCGTCAGCTTCACCGTAAACCACCACGTCCAGCGCATGGTCAGAAACTTTACAGCCGTGGGCGGCAAAGTGATCCATACGTTTGTTCAGTGCGCTACAGAGATCGGCAAAACGGCTGATAGAGGTATCGGCGGCAGCTTCCAGGCGCTGCATGTAGTCGTTAAAACCTGCGGCTTCAATATTGAAAGCTTTGTCCGGACGCCAGCTTGGCAACACTTTAATGTTAAAGCTGCCATCAGCGGCGATGGCTTTGTGGTGGCGCAGGTCATCAATCGGGTCATCTGTGGTGCCGACCATTTTGACATTCATCTGCTGCATGATGCCACGTGCGGAGAAGTTGTCTTGAGCCAGTAATTCATTACCGCGCTGCCAGATCTCTTCTGAGGTTGCCGGTGACAATAATTTGCCTGTAATACCAAATGGACGACGCAATTCCAGATGCGTCCAATGATACAGCGGGTTACCGATGGTATGAGGAACCGTTGCCGCCCAAGCTTCGAACTTCTCGCGGTCACTGGCGTCACCGGTACACAGACGTTCTGCAACACCGTTAGTCCGCATTGCACGCCATTTATAGTGGTCACCTTTCAACCAGATGTCATACAGATTCTTAAAGCGGTAGTTTTCTGCAATCTGTTCTGGGGGTAAATGGCAGTGATAATCATAAATCGGCTGATCTTTTGCATAGTCATGATACAGACGACGGGCGAATTCGGTGTCGAGCAAAAAGTCTTCGGTCAAAAACTGCGACATATTAGGTTCCTCACTTGAGTACATCTTCGAGTACTGCTTCCTGTTATCGCGAAGTTATCACACCAATTTTATCTATCGTCCAGCATTTTTTTATCGATAGAGATCGCAAAAAGCTAACAAAAAGAACAAATACTCAACATTTATAGTCTATTTAGTCCCTTGCGGCACTAAGTCTGTCGGGTTCTATTATTCCCTAATTGAAAAGTGGTTTTTGTGATATCACTCAACTTTTAAATCTGTATGACAAGTTATTGTTGCGTCGTCCTCAGTCATCTCATCCGCCTTGTTCATCCAAACGCGCTGATTTGACCTAAATGGGAATAGACAAGCAAGAATGAGAGCAGTTACAGCACAGCGGCTCTCAATAGGAAGGGATACCCAAAGTAGTTGAAGCTGCCAATGACATTCGAGCCTCAACTCAAAAAAGAAGGCATGACCCGAAGTAATGGGGGTTGCAGGTTGGCAGCTAACACCACTGCAACGCTAATTAGGAAAGGTCAGGTACCTCCGCATACACAGCAATGTCGGGTTGGACCAAATTGCGCCATGAAATGCGGCTACAGACTGCAATTCATAGCAGTAATCTTAGACTGGGAGAAAGTTATAAATGGTGCGTAAAATTAAAGGCTTACGCTGGTACATGATCGCTTTGGTCACCGTCGGCACGATATTGGGTTACCTAACACGTAACGCGATTGCTGTTGCCGCACCGACGTTGCAAGAGCAGTTACATATCACAACACAGCAATATTCTTACATTATCGCCGCTTATTCTGCTGCTTACACCTTAATGCAACCGGTGGCCGGTTATGTTTTGGATGTCATGGGCACCAAAGTGGGCTATGCCATGTTTGCCATTATGTGGGCCATCTTCTGTATGAGCACCGCGTTGGCCAGCAGCTGGGGTGGTTTAGCTATCGCCCGTGGTGCGGTAGGTATGGCAGAGGCTGCTATGATCCCTGCGGGCCTGAAGGCCAGTAGTGAATGGTTCCCGGCAAAAGAGCGCTCTATTGCCGTGGGTTACTTCAACGTCGGCTCCTCAATCGGCGGCATGATCGCACCACCATTAGTGGTGTGGGCTATCGTGATGCACAGCTGGCAGATGGCATTTATCATCACCGGTGTGCTCAGCCTGATTTGGGCTATTGCCTGGTTGATTCTCTACAAACACCCGAAAGATCAGAAAAAACTGACTGATGAAGAGCGTGAATACATCCTCAGTGGTCAGGAAGCACAGCACTCCACCGCTAACGCTAAAAAGATGTCTGCATTGCAGATTATCCGTAACCGTCAGTTCTGGGGCATTGCGATCCCACGTTTCCTGGCAGAGCCTGCCTGGGGTACGTTCAACGCGTGGATCCCGCTGTTCATGTTCAAAGCTTATGGCTTTAACCTGAAAGAGATCGCCATGTTTGCCTGGATGCCAATGCTGTTTGCCGATTTGGGCTGCATTTTGGGTGGCTACCTGCCGCCACTCTTCCAGAAGCATTTCAAAGTTAACCTGATTGTTTCCCGTAAGTTAGTGGTAACCATGGGTGGCCTGTTAATGATTGCACCAGGGACTATCGGCCTGTTCACTAGCCCTTATGCCGCGATCGCACTGCTGTGTGTTGGGGGCTTTGCTCACCAATCACTCTCTGGCGCACTGATTACACTGTCGTCTGACGTCTTTGGTCGAAACGAAGTGGCAACGGCTAACGGCTTGACCGGTATGGCGGCCTGGACTGCCAGTACCATGTTTGCTCTGGTGGTAGGTGCCTTGGCAGATACCATGGGCTTCAGCCCACTGTTTGCCGCCCTCGCCGTGTTTGACGTGTTAGCGGTAGTGGTTATCTGGACTGTACTGCAAAACCGTCCAGCAGCTGATCCGGCTCTTGACCCCATTCAGCAAACACCGGCCGGACAGAACTAATCTAATTAGCGATCATTAACTCTGCGCCTCAATGAAAACCCGGCCATTATTTGCCGGGTTTTTTTATTACCTCTCAGCCCCGATATACCGCGCATTATCCATCACAACTGTGATAGCAATGACTAGAACCCAGTAGGGATAAGTGGTATAACAAGTCCAATTATATCTCCTTTGGGATATCAATCCTTCCAGACAAAATGAGCCGCAAAATATGCGGCCTCAGTTGATCCAAGAGCCCTAATCATGGAATTCACAGAAACCAGACGGTTGTACCAGCAGTTAGCCGCAGAGTTAAAGCAGCGAATCGAAGCGGGTGTTTATCCGGTAGGTGATAAATTGCCCGCAGAACGCTACATTTCCGAAGAGATGAATGTCAGCCGAACCGTGGTCCGTGAAGCGATTATCATGCTGGAAGTGGAGGGTTACGTCGAAGTGCGTAAAGGCTCCGGCATCCATGTGATGTCGAATCAGCAAAAGCACCTGGTGATGCCCAATCAGGGTATTGAGTTCGCTACCGCTGGCCCTTTTGAGCTGCTACAGGCGCGCCAACTGATTGAAAGTAATATTGCAGAATTCGCTGCCACCCAGGTGACACGGCAAGATATCGTGCAGTTGATCGAGATCCAGAAACATGCCCGGCAGGAAGATCGTTTCCGTGATTCACAGTGGGATCTCAAATTCCACGTGCAGGTGGCGTTAGCGACCCAAAATACTGCCATGGCCACGATTGTCGAAAAAATGTGGAGCCAGCGGGTGCATAACCCTTATTGGCTCAAACTGCATGAGCATATTGACGATAAATCGATCGAGAGTTGGTGCGAAGATCACGACCGGATCCTTGAAGCTTTGATGCGCAAAGATCCCTACGCCAGCAAACTCGCCATGTGGCAACATCTGGAGAACACCAAACAGATGTTATTCCGCGCCACGACTGATGATTTCGAATTTAATGTGGACCGCTATTTGTTCACAGAAAATCCGGTGGTTCACCTCGACATCCCCAAAGAGATTGGGGTGGTAGGCAACCTACCCCGCTAACACCCAAGCGAAGTGGAAAAATCGAGGGAAGAGAAACTCACACTATTGTTTCTCTTCTCCCATGAATATGGCGCTTTGGGGTCAGCAAATGTCGAGTTCTGTCAGCAAATGTCAGTGTGACGCCTGTTTTTAAACCATTGGTTAATAAACACCCAGTTGGCATCTATATTTCCCTGTTTCATATCCCGCTATTTTGCTAAAGTGGCAGCACTTTTTTATTCGGGTGCTTTGGGAGCGAAACGCAAATATATGCGCTGGTTGTTTGCTCTATTTATTGCAATGTCTGGCTGGGCCGGTTCGGTCTCCGGTGGCATACCCTTGCACACCAATTCCAGCCCATCAGGCATGGCGTTATCCGCGCTGAGTGCTGTTTATTCTGACACACCGCTTGTTAGCGCTACGCCACCATCCGTCAGTGCATTTTCCTCTTTCCCGAGTCTACAAAACAGCGTCATACACTCGCAATTACGTCTGGTGGGTGTACCAGCCAAAAAAACCGCCATAAAAAATCGGCTGGGAGCGGCCAAATTTACCGGTTCTGCCAATCCTTCATTGGCCAATAGCAGCTGGGTTGGTGCAAACCTGGTTACATTACGCAGCAGTCGCGCGGATGAAATCTATAAGCAGCCACGGCAATCACTGCCACTGGTGAATTATTCCAACTGGATATTCCATGTATCGACACAGCGAAATCGTGTGGGTGGCTGGAAAGAGAGTAATATTCAATATAGCGGGATGCTTACCTACCACCATGATGATGTGATGACTTTTCCGTTGTCATAGCCTCAAAGTTGTCACAGCGAGAAGTACATTTACCTGTTGATATCAGCGAATGGGTTTGTTTTGAATACCTTTATCAAAACCATCGTTTAAATACGAAAACTATCAGATATCTTCGCGGATCGTGTTTATAAACTAACGGATATACCCAAAGTAATTGTAGTTGCAGGTAAGCCAAACGACCCCCCGCAGCTTTAAGTACGAAGGATATATAACAATGACGTTTTAGGAATACCAGATGGATATCATTAAAGAACTCTTACATGCTTTATGGGCACAAGACTATGAGACACTGGCTAACCCGTCTCTGGTGTGGGCCATCTATATCCTGCTGTTTGTAATACTTTTTCTGGAAAATGGTTTGCTTCCGGCAGCATTTTTACCGGGCGATAGCCTGCTGATTCTGGTTGGCGTACTGATTTCAAAAGGTGCCATGAGTTTCCCAGTCACTCTCGTCGTTTTGACCACTGCGGCCAGCCTTGGGTGCTGGGTCAGCTATATTCAAGGGCGATGGCTGGGGAATACCAAAGTGGTTCAGGGCTGGCTGTCCCATCTGCCGGCTCATTATCATCAGCGCGCCCACAATCTGTTCCACCGCCACGGGTTATCCGCCCTGCTGGTTGGCCGTTTCCTGGCATTCGTTCGCACCTTGCTGCCAACAATTGCCGGTCTTTCTGGCCTGAGTAATGCCCGTTTTCAATTCTTTAACTGGATGAGTGGGTTGCTGTGGGTGTTGATTCTCACCACCATGGGCTTTGCTTTCGGTAAAACTCCCGTATTCCTTAAATACGAAGACGAGGTGATGTTCTTCCTGATGTTGTTACCACTGGCGCTATTGGTGATTGGCTTATTTGGTTCTTTGTATGTACTTTGGCGCAAGAAGAACGCCGCACCAGTTGACGACAGCAATGACCAAGGTAAGTCAGAGTGATCAAGTTTAGGGGGCGTTTTGGTCGCCCAGTTTGGCACTATCTTATTTTGCCAGTGACGGCTTTGTTGTTGGCGGCATTGCTGTTTACGCCGATAATTTTGCGCACCGAGAGTGCATTAAAAATTCGGCCGAATCAGCAGGGATTGTCGTTGCCTGATGGGTTTTATCTGTACCAACATCTCGATCAGCGGGGTATTCGCATCAAAAGTATCATCCCAGAGAAGGATAGTCTGGTGGTGAATCTGGAATCCCCTGAGCAGCAGAAAGCAGCCATTGAGGTTTTGCAGGATATCTTACCGAGTGGTTATGTCATCGTCTCGAGTGAGTCAAAGAAACGTCATCGACTATTACCTGCATTCAGAAATAACATACAAAATGTAGGGTAATTCGCGCGGCGGGGGGGATCTCTCCGTCGTTGCTTCTCCTTTATTCCCCCTTTATTCTGCTGATATCTGATTAATCTATAAAAAATCCTGTAGTAAACTTGGGTATCACATCATTCGGCGCTATGCTTAGTCATTCACGGCAACCTGTTTCGACTCTGAATCTTGCTGTAAAAGGAAGCAATACTATGTTGTTACGTACGACGTTATTACGTCACTCTCTCCTGTTGGTTTTACCTATCATCATCTTTTCGAGTACCGCTCAGGCAGCGGCTGATAATGAGTGCGATATAAAAGCCAAAGAGATCCAACAACAGATAGATTATGCCAAACAACATGGCAATACCCGCCGCGCTGCGGGGCTTGAAACCGCGTTAAAAGAAGTTAAAAATAGTTGTACTGCGGAAAATCTGAAGGCTGAACGGCAGAAAAAAATTCGACAAAAGCAGCACAAAGTCACTGAGCGTCAGCAAGAGCTGAAAGAAGCCCAGCAGAAAGGTGATGCTAGCAAAATTTCCAAACAGCAAAAGAAGTTAACAGAAGCACAAGCTGAGTTAACGCAAGCTAAGGAACAGAAGTAGCCATTTGTTTTTTCAAAAAAAACAGCGAATCATCCGAGGTTATTTTAGGATTATTAACCTGTTAACCTCTGGAGATATTCGTTACGTTTAGTATTCCCCTCAGTTATGTTAAGGAGCTATTACATGCCACAAGATAAAACCTCTGAACATTTACGCGCTGAACTTAAGTCACTGGCAGATACGTTAGAAGAAGTACTGCAATCTTCGACCGATAAGCCGAAAGCTGAGTTAGACAAACTGCGGGCCAAAGCAGAAAGCGCGTTGAAAGATACACGTGAGCGTCTGAGTGAAACTGGCGATAAAATTGCCGCCCAAACCAAAGAAATTGCTGATAAAGCTGACACTTATGTCCACGACAACCCCTGGGCTGGCGTCGGTATCGGTGCCGCAGTTGGCGTGGTGTTAGGCGTTCTGTTGTCTCGCCGCTAATTATGGCAGAGCAACCTCAAACTCAGGGCCCCGGCAAAGGGGTCCTCGACACTGTTCACCGCATTGCCACCATTGTGGTCGGCATGGTTGAAACCCGTGTGCGGCTGGTAGCCATTGAGCTGGAAGAAGAGAAGGCGACACTGATTCAGTTGCTGATGATGGCGGGGATCACCCTGCTGTTTACTGCTTTCGGTTTAATGAGTCTGTTAGTGTTAGTCATCTGGGCTATTGACCCTGCCTATCGCTTAATGGCGCTGGGAACCACCACGGCGGTGCTGTTAGCACTGGCGATAATCGGTGTTATCTGGACACTCACCAAGGCGCGCCGCTCCACACTGCTGGGTTCTACTCGTCAGCAACTAAAAACGGATCGCGAACTATTGGAGAAAGAGCGTTGAGCCGCCGTCAATTAGCACAGGAAAAGGCCGCATTGTTACGTGAGATCCAGCAACAACGCCTGGATCTCGCCAACAGCGCTGCACATTGGATTGAGGTCACCGCCCCTTACGATCGTGGTTGGGCGCAAATCGTCGGTATGCGAAAATATTTGATGATTGGTTCCAGTTTATTGGCGTTATACGGTGTTCGTCACCCCAGTAAGTTAATCCGCTGGTCGCGCAGAGCCGTCAGCGCATGGGGTACTATCCAGTTGTTTCGACGCACCTTTTTATTGCGCTGAATCGTCACCACGCACCCGCGTGGGGCGTTTTCGGTGTTTGACGTTTTCCAGTTCAATTTTTTTGATAAAAACCAACAGATTTACTTGCTAACAACTTCTCAACTTCTCCACTAACATTCTCTCATCAACTCAGGAAACTTGCGGGATAACACCAGCGGGCAACCACATACAAAACATCTTTTGTTAACCATTAACGCCCGCAGATGCCCGGCATTAATACAAATCACTTTTTGGAGAAGTCGTCGATGAACAAATTACAAGATACTGGCCTGTTGGTAGCACGCATTCTGATGCCAATTCTGTTTATTGTGGCCGGTTACGGCAAAATGGGTGATGCCTATGCTGGCACCCAACAATATATGCAAGCCATGGGTGTCCCTGGTTTCTTCCTGCCACTGACGATTTTGTTGGAATTTGGCGGCGGTCTGGCTATTTTGTTTGGTTTCCTGACCCGTACCACCGCGCTGTTCACTGCTGGTTTTACCATTTTGACCGCATTGATCTTCCACACTAACTTTGCGGAAGGCGTTAACCAACTGATGTTTATGAAAAACTTAACCATCGCTGGCGGTTTCATCATTCTGGCCGTCGCCGGCCCTGGTGGCTTCAGTATCGACCGCCTGTTGGGTAAAAAGTGGTAATCAAGGCCTAAAAGCAGTCATGACGACTAGACTATAATTAATGCGCCCTATCATTTGGTAGGGCGTGCTTATTTAGGGGATATAGATGGGACAGTTAATTAACGGTGAATGGAAAGATATCTGGTATGACACCCAATCTACCGGTGGCCATTTCAAGCGCAGTAGCTCACAGTTCCGCAATTGGGTCACGGTGGATGGAGAGGCCGGCCCACAGGGTAAAGCCGGTTTTATCGCCGAGGCGAACCGCTACCATTTATATGTCTCTCTTGCCTGCCCTTGGGCCCATCGAACTCTGCTAATGCGCACACTAAAAGGTCTGGAGTCCCTGATTTCCGTTTCAGTGGTACACCCGCTGATGCTGGAAAATGGCTGGACTTTCGCTGACGATTTCCCCGCCGCCACTGGCGATAACCTTTATCAGCTCGATTATCTGTATCAGCTCTACCTGCGCGCGGACCCAGCTTATAGCGGGCGCGTGACAGTTCCGGTGTTGTGGGATAAGCAGCAGCAAACTGTCGTTAGCAATGAATCAGCCGATATCATGCGTATGTTCAATAGTGCTTTTGATGGTGTCGGTGCCAAGGTTGGCGATTATTACCCTGCGGCATTACGTAGTGATATTGATGATATCAATGGCTGGGTCTACGATCAGGTCAATAATGGGGTGTATAAGGCGGGATTTGCGACCACTCAGCCAGCCTATGACGAAGCCGTCAATACCTTATTCGATGCCCTGGATCGACTGGAACAGATTTTAGCAAAACAGCGCTATCTGACCGGTAACCTACTCACCGAAGCAGATTTGCGCTTATGGACCACACTGGTGCGCTTCGATCCGGTCTATGTTACCCACTTCAAATGTGATAAACGCCGCATCAGCGACTACCCGAATCTCTATGGTTTCCTGCAAGATATTTATCAGATGCCCGGTATTGCTGAAACAGTGGATTTCGCCCATATCCGCAATCACTACTACCGCAGCCACGGCACCATCAATCCATATGGGATAATCTCCATCGGCCCGCAGCAAAATCTGCTGGAGCCTCATGATCGAGAGAGCCGCTTTACCTAAAACCACCTTGCCTTTCAACATAACAACTCAAAGCGTCGCGAGCGAAAATAGTTTGGGTGCGGCCTGCGCGCAGCCACCGGAGCGTACACGCAGTACGTGAGGATGGCGAGCACAGCCCAAGCCCAAAATATGCACGCACAGTAGCCGTCCTATCCTCGCCCCAAGAGCTTAGGGATCTCGCGCAAACACCACGACTTAGCCTCCCCCATACTATCGCGCCGCCACGCCATAATAATATCCGCCTCACGGCTATACTCCGGCCCGACAACCCGCAAACGTCCAGCTTCGATATCTTTTTCGACCATCTCATACGGCATGGTCGCCACCCCTAAACCGGCTAACAGCGCCCGCCGTTTGTCCTCAATGGTACTGACAGTCAACCGCTGCTGCTTATCCAGCAATTGCACGGTCAACACCGGCCGTTCACGAGCGGTATCGGCGACAGCAACACCACGGTATTTCACCCGCGTCAGCTCTGAAAGCGGTTCCGGCTCCAGATGGATTGGGTGGTCTGGGCTGGCAACATAGACGCTGGTCACTTTGTACAATTTGCGGCTGTTAATCTCTGAGGAGGCGCGAAAATGCATGTCGGGCGCTATCACGATATCTGCCCGCCCCTGCTCTAATCGCTCCCATGCCCCGGCTAATACTTCAGTAAAAATAGAGACTTGCGTATTGGCTTTGAGCGCCAGTTTGTCCACCAGCGGGAAGAGTTTCCATGCAGGTGAGAGCGCTTCACTGACGATAGTAATGTGGGTTTCCCAACCGCGCGCCAATGCCTCGGCGTCGGTGGTCAGCTTATCTGCCGCCTCCAACAGCACCCGCCCGCGATCCAGCAACATACGACCCACATTGGTAAACTTGGTGCGATGCCCAGAGCGGTCAAACAGCACCACATCCAGCTCCTCTTCAAGTTTTTGCATGGTGTAGCTCAGCGCGGAAGGCACCCGCCCCAACTCATCAGCCGCCGCTGCAAAACTGCCACGACGATCAATGGCATCCATCACTCTCAATGCTTCTAACGTTAGAGCCCGATCTTTGGCCATCATTTTCTCAATCAGGAAATTTGAACATAGCGACCAGATTAACTGGCTAACAATCCAGCGTCCAGACGCATACCATGTCTTTATCGATTAATCTCTTCAATATATACCCAAAACCATTGGTGTTGCAGATAAGCCGCTAACAACAGTGTAATACCAGGTACGCAGGGTATGGAGGCCATCATGATCACATGCAGAACAGCAAAACAGTGCGGGCAAGCTGACTTTGGTTGGCTTCAGGCCCGCTATACTTTCTCATTCGGCCACTATTTTGATCCCAAATTATTAGGCTACGCCTCGCTACGCGTCTTGAATCAGGAGGTGCTGGCACCCGGAGCCTCATTCCAGCCGCGTACCTACCCGCGGGTGGATATCCTGAATCTGATTTTACAAGGTGAAGCGGAGTATCGGGATAGTCTGGGTAACCATATACGCGGCAAGAGCGGCGATGTGCTGCTCTTCTCTACGCAGCCCGGCGTCAGTTATAGCGAGCATAATCTAAGTGCGGATCAGCCCTTAACCCGCATTCAGTTATGGCTCAATGCCTGCCCAGAGCAGGAGAGTCATCCCACTCAGCACTTGTCACTATGCACTCAGCCCTTGCGGCTACTGGCTTCGCCTGACGGCGAGCAGGACAGCCTGAAGCTGCGCCAACAAGTGTGGATCCATCATCTGGACTTAGCCGCTGGTGAGCAATATACGATTAATCTGCATGGCCCTAGGGCATATCTGCAATCCATCCATGGAACAGTTGCCGTGGAAGGGCCACAAGTCAGCGAAGCTCAGCGCCTAACCTGCGGCGACGGGGCTTTTGTGCAAGAAGAGCAGCATTTAGTGATTAAAGCAGAGACGCCACTGCGGGCGCTGCTAATTGATTTGCCAGAGTGAGTAGAGTGGCTATCGCCTAAATCACCAAAAATGCCACCTAATAGTGGCATCTCAGTGAGAGTGACAACTTAAGCTTTTAGCGACGCCATATCGATCACGAAGCGGTATTTCACATCACTTTTCAGCATACGTTCATAGGCATCATTGATATCTTGGATGTTGATCATCTCGATATCGCAGGCGATGCCATGTTTGGCGCAGAAATCCAACATCTCCTGGGTTTCCGCTATGCCGCCAATACATGAACCGGCCACCGAACGTCGCGCCAAAATCAATGGCATGGTGTTCAACATCGGGCTGAGATCACCCAAGAACCCCACAAACACCAGTGTGCCATCCACATTCAGCGTCGGCATGTAAGGGTTGATATCATGCACGTAAGGGACGGTATCGATAATAAGATCGAATTGCCCTTTAGTGGCGGCCATCTCTGTATCGTCGGTGGATAACACGATGTGATGGGCTCCTAAACGGCGGGCATCAGCCTCTTTGCTTGCTGAACGGGTAAAGAGTGTCACTTCAGCACCCAGCGCATTGGCCAACTTCAATGCCATATGGCCCAGGCCCCCCAATCCGACAACCGCGACTTTACTGCCCTTACCCACTTTCCAATGACGTAGCGGCGACCAGGTGGTGATACCCGCGCACAGCAGCGGCGCGGCGGCTTTCAGATCCAGGCCTTCGGGCATTTTCAGTACAAAATCTTGTGATGCAACAATAGCTTGTGAGTAGCCGCCGAAGGTTGGCGTATGATCATGGCGATCAACCCCATTGTAAGTTTGCACATTGCCAACTTCGCAATACTGCTCCAGGCCCTGCTGACAGGGTTGGCATACGCGACAGGAATCCACCATGCAGCCAATGCCGGCAAAATCCCCCACTTTGAATTTGGTGACCTCTTTGCCGACCGCCGTCACTCGCCCAACCACTTCATGACCGGGCACCAGCGGATAGGTGCTGAATCCCCAGTCGTTGCGCGCCTGATGCAGGTCAGAATGGCAAACGCCGCAATAAAGCACCTCCATCACCACATCATCGGGGCGAGGATCACGGCGGGTAAACTCTAACGGAGTCAAAGGAACTTGTGCTGACCTGGCAGCATAACCGAGTACTTTCATTGTCATCTGGTATCTCCGGTATTATGAGTACAGTAACTTTAAACGCGATAAGCAGCCCCACCAACACGGGCAGGTGGCGTCGCCTGGAAAGGTGCGTCAATGCGCACCTTTCCGCTAAAGTAACTTTCTGGGCCTGACTGAGAAGGCTGGGAACCACTTGGGGTAATTTTCACTTTTTCCTCCACTTCGGCGACAGCCGCCGGACTTAACATGGACAACATAACTGTAGTCGCTGCGAGTAATTTCATCGTTATTCCTTCATTAAGGCTGGGTACTGCGTTGAGCGAAGGTAGCAAATATCTGAGCGGAAGATTAGAGGGATAAACTCGCATGGTTATATGAATTAAACTCATAAGTTACGTTATACTTATCAATATCCGTAGCTAAGCAAGCAGGAACCATAATGTTAAAAGAGAATTTCAACGATTTAATTTCATTCCTTATGGTTGCCAGAGAACGTAGTTTTACCAAAGCGGCAGCAAAACTGGGGGTTTCACAATCCGCCTTAAGTCACTCCATTCGTGGGCTGGAGGAGCGCCTTGAACTTCGCTTATTAACCCGCACCACCCGCAGTGTCACCCCGACAGAAGCGGGAGAAAGATTGGCTAATAGCCTTGGGCCACGTTTTGCCGAAATTGAGAGAGAGCTGGATGCGTTGAGTGAAATGCGCGCGCGACCAGCCGGAAATATTCGCGTCACCGCCGGTGAACATGCAGTCGACTCGGTGCTCTGGCCGGTGCTGAAAACATTTCTCTCTGACTATCCAGATATCAATGTAGAAATCACGGTTGATAATACCCTGACCGACATTGTCGCCGAGCGCTTCGATGCCGGTATTCGTTTGGGGGAGCAAGTAGCGAAGGATATGATTGCGGTGCGGATTGGGCCAGATATGAGCATGGCCGTGGTCGGCTCCCCCACTTATCTGGCTAAATATGGCGTACCTGCCACCCCGGCAGAGTTACAAAATTATCGTTGCATCAATATGCGCCTACCAACCATGGGTGGCCTTTATGCTTGGGAGTTCGAAAAGGAGGGGCGTGAGCTAAAAGTGCGCGTTGATGGTCAACTCACCTTCAATAGTTTGCGCCAACGTATTGATGCCGCGGTTCTTAGTTTTGGTCTGGCATACGTACCGGAGGACGCAGTAAAAGATGAGATTTCCAGCGGCAGCTTGATTCGCGTACTGGAGACCTGGTGCGAACCTTTCCCTGGCTACTATTTGTACTACCCCAGCCGCAGGCAGCATACCACCGCCTTTTCACTGTTTGTTGATGCCCTGCGCTATCCGCGTTAACAGAGCAAAAAACCCGCCGAAGCGGAGTTTTGTGGAATGAGTGGAGTTGACCGGTAAGCCGGGTTCTGTCGTGGACAGTCATTCCTCTAGGCCAGCAATCGCTCACTGGCTCAAGCAGCCTACCCGGGTTCAGTACGGGCCGTACCATGTGAACCCCTATTTGGCCTTGCTCCGGGTGGAGTTTACCATGCCACGGACTGTTGCCAGCCGCGCGGTGCGCTCTTACCGCACCCTTTCACCCTTACCTGATCCCACTTACGCGGGCCATCGGCGGTTTGCTCTCTGTTGCACTTGTCGTAGGCTTGCGCCTCCCAGGCGTTACCTGGCACCCTGCCCTATGGAGCCCGGACTTTCCTCCCCTTCACCTGTCTCCCCCGAAAGGGACGGCAGCGAAGCGGCGACTGTCTGGTCAACTCCGCAGCGGATTATAATCACATTACGATTGAATGTCATCTTCCGCTTGGTCTTGACCGCCATTTTGCTGTTCAAGTGAATATTTATAGAGCGCGTTCTTTTTCACACCGTGAATTTCTGCGGCCAAGGCGGCGGCTTTTTTCAACGGTAGCTCTTTTTGCAGCAGCGCTAAGGTGCGCAATGCGGCGGCGGGTAATGCTTCATCGGCCTGCACTTTATGCCCTTCGACAATCAGCACCATCTCGCCACGACGACGGGTCTCTTCTTCCTGAACCCAAGCCAGTAACTCGCCGACGGGCGCACCGTGGATAGACTCCCAGGTTTTGGTCAACTCTCTGGCCAGTACCACATAGCGTTGTGGGCCAAGTACGGTTACCATGTCCTGTAAACTTTCCAACAAGCGATGGGTTGATTCATAGAAGATCAGTGTTCGAGGTTCCTCAATCAGCGCTTGCAGAGTATCCTTACGGCCTTTGGTTTTCGCAGGCAGGAAGCCTTCGTAGCAAAAACGATCTGAGGCAAGACCGGCGGCAGAAAGGGCAGTAATCGCCGCACAAGCGCCCGGTAATGGCACAACTCTGATGCCAGCTTCACGGCAACGGCGCACTAAATGGTAGCCCGGATCGTTGATAAGTGGCGTTCCTGCATCTGAAACCAGCGCAATACTCTGGCCCTCTTGCAGTTTCGCCAGTAAATGATCGGCTTTTTGTTGTTCGTTATGGTCATGAAGTGCAAATAGGCGGGCGTTGATCGCGAAATGCTGTAACAGCAACCCTGTATGACGTGTATCTTCTGCCGCAATCAAATCAACGCCTTTCAGTACCTCTAACGCCCGGTGGGTGATATCCCCTAAATTACCGATTGGGGTAGGTACCACATAAAGCGTAGATGCAGAAATCACTGCTCGATCGTGTTGATTCATTGTTTCATCCGAATTACCGATTTAATATTGAGCATCTTGAAAAAAACATCACTGGATACAGTATGCTTTCCTCAACATTCGTTCGTTCCAAAGCAGGGCTTTTCCCTGTTGTTCTTGCTGCGCTGATACTGGCAGCCTGTTCAGGCAGGGCACCGCAGACACCGCCACCCACAAATATACAGGACGAAGCCAGCGCTAACGCCGACTATTATTTGCAGCAACTGCAGCAGAGCAGTGATGATAACAAGGCTGACTGGCAATTACTCGCCATTCGTGCCCTGTTACGTGAAGGGAAGACTCCTCAGGCGGCAGAACAGCTTGCTACACTACCGGCTAATCTGAGCGATACGCAACGTCAGGAACAGCAATTACTGACCGCAGAACTGCTGGTGGCGCAGAAAAACACGCCTGCTGCTGGCGATATTCTTGGCAAGCTAGATGCCACCCAGCTCTCCGCTAATCAACAAGTTCGCTTCTATCAGGCCCAAATTGCGGCCAATCAAGGCAGGGCTACGCTGCCGCTGATTCGGGCATTTATCGCCCAGGAACCGCTGCTGAAAGATAAAGCCCATCAGGATAATATCGATAGCACTTGGCAAGCACTGGCACAGCTAACGCCACAAGAATTGAATAACATTGTGATTAATGCAGACGAAAATGTTCTGCAAGGCTGGCTGGATTTAACCCATGTGTATCAGGATAACAAACAAGATCCTGAACTGCTGAAAGCCGCGATTAAAGATTGGCAGAACCGCTATCCGCAAAATCCAGCGGCGAAGAGTTTGCCAACGGCGTTGACTCAGATAAGCAATTTCAGCCAGGCATCCACAGCGAAAATTGCGCTGTTGCTGCCATTGAGTGGCCCGGCGCAGGTGTTCGCCGATGCTATCCAACAAGGTTTTACTGCCGCGCAGAGTGGCTTACCGGTAGCGGCTCCAGCTCCCGTAACACCGGATGCCACGGCGAGCACCCCTTCTGATGCCAGCGCATCGGCAGAGGTAGCCGCCATCGCCACTCCAGCGCCAGTAGCGGCACCCGTTGCCACCAGCAATGCGCAAGTGAAGATCTACGATACCACTACCCAGCCCATTGCCGCACTATTGGCGCAAGCCCAGCAAGATGGCGCAACACTGGTTGTTGGCCCACTACTGAAGCCCGACGTTGAGCAACTGAGTGCGACCCCTGGCACCCTAAATATCCTGGCCTTGAACCAGCCGGAAGTGAACACCAACAATCCGAATATCTGTTACTTCGCCCTGTCGCCAGAAGATGAAGCCCGCGATGCCGCGCATCATCTGTGGAGTCAGGAAAAAAGAGCGCCACTATTGCTAACCCCGCGTGGTGCCTTCGGTGATCGCGTTGCTAAAGCCTTCGCTGAGGAGTGGCAGAAACAGGGTGGGCAGACAGTATTGCAGCAGAATTTCGGTTCCACTGCTGAGTTGAAACAAGCCATCAATAGTGGTGCCGGTATCCGTCTGACTGGGCAACCGATCGCCATTTCAAGCGCACCTGCTGCGGCACCCGCCTCTGTCACCATTGCCGGCCTGACAATTCCGGCACCGCCAGTGGATGCGCCGGTCGTCTCCACCTCTGCCGGTGGTAACATTGACTCGGTGTATATCATTGCCACACCTGCTGAACTGACGCTGATTAAGCCGATGATTGATATGGCCACCAGCTCGCGCAGCAAACCTGCGCTATTTGCCAGCTCACGGAGCTATCAGGCGGGTGCCGGCCCGGATTACCGCTTAGAGATGGAGGGCATTCAGTTTAGTGATATCCCATTGATGGCAGGGGCTAATCCTGCATTGATGCAACAAGCGGCGGCCAAATATGCCAATGACTACTCACTGGTGCGTTTGTACGCCATGGGGATTGATGCATGGACATTGTCGAACCATTTTGCTGAAATGCGACAGATTCCGGGCTTCCAGGTCAGCGGCACCACTGGTGAATTAACCGCTTCCACAGATTGCGTTATCACCCGTAAGCTGCCTTGGTTACAATATCGTCAGGGCATGGTAGTACCCGCCGCATAAAGTGATTAGGATCAGTGAGAGCAGCTAATAACCCTGCAGCTCCAAGAACGAAGGGATAGCCCATGAGCCAAAGGAATACTGGCACACATTACGAACAGCAAGCCCGTCGCCATCTTGAGCGGGCGGGCTTAATTTTTCAAGCGGCCAATGTCACCTATCAAAGCGGTGAAATTGACCTTATCATGCGCGATGGGCCAACCTGGGTATTTGTTGAGGTTCGCTTTCGACGCAATGCCCTATTTGGTGGTGCCGCGGCCAGCGTCACCTACCGCAAGCAACAACGGTTACTCCGAGCCGCCGCCATTTGGCTCGCTCAACGAGATGCCAGTTTTGCCACAACACCGTGCCGTTTTGATGTGTTTGCTATCACCGGTAGTCAGTTAGAATGGCTACCTAACGCCTTCAATGCGGATTAATAAGTTTCGCCGGATTGTTACCGGAATGATTAAATAATAAGTGAGTTAAATCAACGTGCTGGATAGAATAAAAGGCTGTTTCACCGAAAGTATTCAAACCCAGATTGCCGCGGCTGAGGCACTGCCTGATGCCATATCCCGCGCAGCAATGACGTTGGTTCAGTCACTGCTCAACGGCAATAAAATTCTCTGCTGCGGCAATGGCACTTCTGCGGCTAATGCGCAGCACTTTGCTGCCAGCATGATAAACCGTTTTGAAACAGAACGGCCAAGCCTGCCAGCGATCGCTTTGAATGCTGATAATGTGGTGCTGACGGCGATCACCAATGATCGTTTACACGATGAAGTCTATGCCAAACAGGTACGAGCGCTCGGTCACGCTGGCGATGTTTTGCTCGCCATTTCCACTCGCGGCAATAGCCGTGATATTGTGAAAGCGGTCGAAGCCGCAGTGACCAGAGATATGACCATTGTTGCCCTTACCGGTTACGATGGTGGTGAGCTGGCTGGCCTGTTAGGTCAGCAGGATGTTGAAATTCGCATCCCTTCTCACCGTAGCGCGCGGGTTCAAGAATTACACATGCTCACAGTGAATTGCTTGTGTGACTTAATTGATAACACTCTATTTCCTCATCAGGACGATTAAAGGAGCACGAATGAAGGTTGGTTATATTTTTGCCATGCTATTCAGCGCCCTGCTACTGCAAGGCTGTGTCGGTGCCGTGGTTGTCGGCAGCGCAGCGGTTGCTACAAAATCCGCAACAGACCCACGCTCTGTCGGTACTCAGGTAGACGACGGCACACTAGAAGCCAGAGTGGTCAACGCGCTGAGCAAAGATCAGCAGATAAAAAGCCAGACACGTTTTGTGGTGACCGCTTATCAAGGGAAAGTATTGCTGACCGGGCAAACACCAACCGCAGAGCTGTCTAGCCGCGCAAAACAAATTGCGGCCGGCGTCGATGGCGCAACGGAAGTGTATAACGAGATGCGCCTGGGTAAACCCGTCGATCTGACTACCGCGTCAATGGATACCTGGATCACCACCAAAGTTCGCTCACAATTACTCACCGCCGATTCGGTTAAATCGTCGAATGTGAAAGTGACCACCGAAAATGGCGAAGTTTTCCTCTTGGGTCTGGTGACTCAGCAGGAAGCGCAATCAGCCGCACAGATTGCCAGTCAGGTGAGTGGCGTTAAGCATGTGACCACCGCGTTTACTATCGTGAAATAATCGCGCTTAACTTGGCGTGAAATCAAACTATTATGGGCTTAGATCTCTCTAAGCCCATTTTTTATCCGCCATTACAATGCGGATACTCAAAGCGGGTTAATCCAAAGCACTCTCTTGTAAAAAATCTTTCCCGCCCAACTGACGCATCTGGCGCAAAATCCATTGCTGGCGTGAAATCACGTAACCCGAAGGCGCATTAGCCTTAAAACGTAACGGATTGGGCAGTACTGCGGCCAATATGGCGGCTTCTGACGCGCTCAATTTGCTGGCTGGCTTGTGGAAAAAGTGCTTTGCAGCTGCCTCCACGCCAAAAATACCCTCGCCAAATTCTGCGATATTCAGATAAACAGTCAGAATACGACGTTTGGTCCACACCAGCTCAATACCGGCGGTCAACCCCACTTCCAGCCCTTTACGCACCCAGCTTCGCCCATCCCACAGAAACAGATTTTTCGCCGTTTGCTGCGATAGCGTGGATGCGCCACGGATACGATGTTGATTGCGCTGATTATGAGATAGCGCGGACTCAATGGCGTCGACATCAAACCCCCAATGCTCGGGGAATTTTTGATCCTCCGCCGCCATCACGGCCAGCGCCATGTAAGGTGAAATTTCATCCATTGGCACCCAATCAGAGTGCGCAACGTACGAAAAATTACCGGTCAACCAGGCACTCAATTGCCTTTCAATCATCACCATGGAGAATGGAACCGGCAGGAAGGCAAAAATCAAAATACCGGCCAGCCACAGTGCAACAATGCCAATGACGCCCCGTTTTACCCAATACCAAAGCCGATTTAGCCCGCGCCTGACTGACTTCATTCGGTTAAATCCAGCACCTTCGTGACCAATTTATCAATCCCTTTTGCGGCTTCAGAAATTGATCCCGCCAACATATAAGCCGGGGTTGTCACCACTTTATTATCAATATCAATCACCACATCATCAGCAGGGCAAATAACATGTTCCCCACCCATAATCTCAATTGCATCAATAGTATCGGGATCGTTACCAATCGTCAGACGGATAGGTTTACCCAACAGTTTCGGCAGCATAACCGGCGAAATACACATAAATCCAATTGGTTTACCTGACTTATGCATTGACTGGGTTAACTTTATTAAATCTGGGTCTATGGTGCATTCAGAACCCTTAATTGCGAAATCGCTGAGGTTCTTGGCGGCCCCAAAACCACCGGGGACAATCAAAGCATCCAACTGCGCTGAATCGGCTAAGGAAAGTGGCGTGATATGCCCACGGGCAATGCGCGCGGACTCCACTAATACATTCCGCTGCTCAGCCATCTCGTCGCCGGTAATATGATTAATAACATGCAGTTGTAACTTATCGGGGGCGAAGAATAAAACTCTGGCTCCCGCACGATCCAATGCCAGCATTGTTAAGACAGATTCATGTATTTCAGCACCGTCGAAAACACCACATCCGCTCAGGACTACACCAACCGTTTTCATCACACCTCTCCTTTTCTTACGCTGTCAATCGCTTAACCCGTTCTAGTGACAAAGACCAATCTCTATCACAAATTTTAATGAATCTTGTAACAAGAGCGCTTACATTTGCTATGTTATTGCTTGTATGATGTATGGACGAATCCTTACAACCTGCGAATCCATTCGAAATCGAAATTATTATGCCCTAAATAATTCGAGTTACAGGAAGGTGGCAACTGAGCGAATTCCCAAGAGCTTACATAAGTAAGTGACTGGGGTGAACGAAAGAAGCCAACGCACTTGTCACTTGAAGTATGACGGGGATCGCAGGTTAACGATTTCCCTGGTGTTGGCGCAGTATTCGCGCACCCCGGCCTCGGTCGGGGTTATTTTTTTTCAGCTTCCGCCGCCCATTCACGTAACACCTGCACATCATTGCGCCACTCTAATTTTAATTCATCGACCCAATCTTGCACGTTATCCCACCATGCTGGCAGTGTCGGTGTTTGAATCTGCTGGGCAAGCTGCTGGATGTGACGCAAGCCAACAGAACCTGCCGCGCCCTTAATTTTATGCGCTTCTTCGGTGATCCCCTTTTGGTCCCGCGCGGTCATATTTGAATCTAACACCGCCAGATACCCCGGCATCATCTGTTCAAACATTTCCAGGCTTTGATGAATCAATTGCGGGCCGACCAAATCGATGTACTGTTCCAACATCGCAGTATCAAGTAACGATTCATGAGTTTGCATCACTTTATGTTCCTGTTTTTTGGCTGAGGACGAGGGCTTATGATCCCAGAATTGCTTAATCATGGCCGTGAGCGCCGGCACCGACAACGGCTTACTCAGCACATCGTCCATCCCGGCGTCTAAATACTCTTTTTTGTCTTTAAGCACGTTGGCGGTCAATGCCACCAGTGGCGGCAGTGATTCGGAGTCATATTCCGCTCTAATCTGCCGCGCAATATCCAACCCACTCATATCCGGCAGCTGAATATCCAGCAGCACCAAATCAAAATCATCAGGTTTGAACATCGCCAATGCATCGTGGCCGTTCATCGCGACCTCAACACTGTTGCCCAGTTTCTCCAACACCGAGCGCGCGACAATCACGTTCAGTTCGATATCTTCCACCAGCAAGATGTGGAGCGCAGGTAGCGGCATGTCGTCACCGGATGGTGCGCTGGCCGCTTGCTGCACCGCCGGTGCTTTAATGGTCAGGGTAAAGCAGGAGCCTGATCCTTGGGCACTTTTCACGGTAATATCGCCGCCCATACTCTGCGCCAGCCGCTTAGAGACCGCCAGGCCAATCCCCGTGCCAGTTGCCGGCCGACCGCCGTTGCTATCTTTCACCTGATAATACATGGCAAAAATCTTATCCTGCTCATCTTCAGGGATGCCCATACCTGAATCTTCCACTTCAAAAGTCAGGCGGTCATTGCCCTCCCGCCGCACCCGCACCACAATTTTGCCCTGCTGGGTAAATTTCACTGCGTTACCAATGAGATTCCACAAAATTTGCCGTAAGCGCGTGCCGTCAGTGATGATCTTCTCTGGCAGCGGTAATTCCGGCTCCATAATGAATTTCAGCCCTTTCGGCTGCACCAGCAGACCGGTGAGATTCTCCAGATCCGCCATAAAACCTGTAAAATCAATCGGTTGATTATCCAACTGAACTTTGCGGCGCTCGAGTTTATCCATCTCAATGATATCGTTGAAAATATTACCGAGGGTGATAGCACTGACATGAATGGTTTTCAGGTATTTCAGTTGTTCGCTGTCTAGTTCAGTATCCAGCAAGATGCGGCTCAGCCCCACAATGCCATTAAGCGGCGTCCGCAGCTCGTGACTGATAGTTGAGATAAAGGTGGTCTTGTCCCTACTGGCATTCTCCAGCGCATCCTGATAGCGCTTACGCTCGGTTATATCGCGCCCAAAGCCCATCAAGCCGTGACGTTTGCCGACACGATCATAAAACGGCACTTTTCGCAGTTCAAAGCAGGCTTTCCGGCCATCGGGATAAACCAGCCACTGCTCGTAGGTGAGAGAGACGTTGTGACGGAAGACTTTTTCATCGGTTTCCATCACTTTTTCAGCAATATCCGGCGCATAGACATCTTTTGGCGTCAGCCCGACCAGCTGCTTCTCACTTTTGCCGGTCAGTAACTCCATCGCGCGGTTACAGCCGGAGAACTCATTATCTTCGTTACGGTAATAAACCAAATCCGGCGAGGCATCCAAAAAGGAGCGCAATAGAGCGGACTGCTGCCCCAACTCAACCTGAGCCTGTTCACGGTGGCCCATCTCTTCTTTTAGTTTATCAACCACTTGCAAGTGTGCTTTCTCTGCTTTCTCGCGCTCGACGATCTCCTGATTGAGCTGAGCAATATTTTCGGTCAGCTGCTTATTCAGTTCCAAATCGCGGTAGCGCATCACTTCAAGCTTATCCACCAGACGCGATAGCCGTTGGCGCGACTCCTCCAACTGCTCCACCACCACTGACAGGAAATAGACCGCCCAGGGTGTTATCAGCAAACCAAAGAAGATAGACCGCACTAGATCGAGGGTTTCCACCGAGCCGCTCAGTACAAAGGTCACTGCCATCTGTACCACCATGGCGAGCAACACCAACACCGAGGCCAATAGCAGTGAGAAGCGAACCAGCCCCAACTTAACCATTAAATCAACGTAATACTGGGCCAATACCCTGATTTGCTTCATAGCAACCCCTGCCTATATTTCTGGATATCCCCAAGGGTATAAAGCATACCGTAAAACGAGCGAGAGATAAGATGGCTTCCTCAGAAGTGTGGAAAAGAGTGCAAATAACGGTGAGGGATTGGGGGGAAAAGCTAATTATCTGCCCACAAACGGCAGATATAGCCAAAATAAGGTGGAAGGTAAAAACTGACGGCGCAGTAGCCGATCACAAAGCAGAGGCTTGCCCACCATGAGCAAGCATATAATTATTCAGCTCATTCATGCCGGTCCATCGATTCTCACACCACAATGGCGCAAGCAGCGTGGGGCGGCGTGCGCTGGCGGAGATCCGGTGATAAACAATCTCGGCTGGCGTATGGCGGATCATTTCACCTGCCGTCAGCACGTAATCCTCCAGCGCCAGTGCTGGTAAGCGCCCTGCCCGCCAGGCTTTCGCCATGGTGCTACCCTCAACGATATGCAGCGGATGCAGTTTCAGCCCATCAACGCCCGTTGCCACCACCTTTTCCAGTGTCTCCATTCCCTGCGCTTGATCTTCGCCAGGCAGGCCAACAATCAGATGGCAGCACACTTTGAGGCCACGAGCACGGGCGCGGCGCGCTGTCTGCTGATAGCAGGCAAAGTCATGGCCGCGATTAATGCGTTTGAGGGTTTTATCATTCGCAGTCTGTAGCCCTAGCTCAAGCCAGACCTCATAACCTTGCTGATGATAACCACTCAGCAAATCCAGCACCGCATCCGGCACGCAGTCAGGGCGGGTTCCCACACACAAACCGACAATGTCAGCTTCGGCCAGCGCCTGCTCATACATCACCGCTAGCGCATTCACCTCTGCATAAGTACTGGTATAGGCCTGAAAATAAGCCAGGTAACGATTTGCCCGATTAGTTTTTTTTGCCTGTGCCGCTAACTGCTGCGCAATACTTTGCTGCTGCATTTGCTCATCGGCAAATGAGGCCACCTGACAAAAAGTGCAACCACCACGACCGAGGGTTCCATCACGATTGGGGCAGCTAAACCCGCCATGTAGCGTGAGTTTATGCACTTTTTCACCGTAGCGGCGTTGTAAATCCGCACCAAACATATTGACTAATCGCTGCAACTGCATAATCTTGGCACTGCCTGTCTGAAAAGAGCCCAAGGTTACCCGCCAACGATGTTGTGCGCGATGACAGAGATCAACTCCCATGCCCTTGGGTGCAACCTCGCATAACCATTCACTATAAATGCAAATAAAATCACTTGACCAATGATTAAATTTTCTTATTTCCACCAAGCCCTTAGCGCTTCTATTACAATTCAGTGAAAAATAGTTTTAAACATCAATAAATATAATAAAAGCAGCATATAACTCCAACATCCCCGGCAGCACTAGCATGGTGCAGAGATTTGTCGATTGCCCTATAGTGAGACAGCTCACAATTTCACGCCTATCGCACTATGCATTCAACGGGCTAAAAATACCAATAACCTATTATTTTTCATAATGATAAAGCCACTTATCACCTTAAAGATATATCTTAAGCCTATATTTGACCTGAGTATTCTTTCTCGCTAAGTTGGAGGTCCGCTGGAAGCTTTCTAGACGGGCAAACGTCTAGTCATAATTATGCAGTAATTTAAGATTCCCTCTTAAAACAAGTCTTTTACCACTTGTGAGAACCGTCACAAGAGGCCATTGGCGGAGGGCGGAAAAGCAGATTTGCCGCGAAATACGCGCCTGTCAGCCCACGCCGCCTCAGTCACTATGTCCTTCTGGAGTCGGTTTGTTGGAGTCTCGCAGAGCCTGGGGAGGTTCACTGATATGTTGTACGATAAATCCCAAGAAAGGGACAACTGTGGTTTCGGCCTAATCGCCCACATAGAAGGCGAACCTAGCCATAAGGTCGTGCGTACCGCTATACACGCACTGGCCCGCATGCAACACCGTGGCGCGATCCTTGCTGATGGCAAGACTGGCGACGGCTGTGGCCTGCTTTTACAAAAACCGGATCGCTTTTTCCGGATGGTCGCTGAAGAACGCGGATGGCGTTTGGCCAAAAACTATGCCGTCGGCATGATGTTCCTCAGTCAGGACGAAGAACTCGCCAAGGCAAGCCGCCGCATTGTAGAAGAAGAGTTGCAAAACGAAACGCTGTCGATTATCGGCTGGCGTGAAGTGCCGACCAACCCGGATGTTCTTGGTGAAATCGCTCTCTCCTCCCTGCCTCGGATTGAACAAATTTTTGTGAACGCCCCTGCGGGTTGGCGTCCACGTGATATGGAGCGCCGCCTGTTTGTGGCGCGTCGCCGTATCGAAAAGCGGATTTCAGGTGACAAAGATTTCTACGTTTGTAGTTTCTCTAACCTGGTGACGATCTATAAAGGCTTATGTATGCCTGCGGATCTACCCCGCTTTTATCTTGATTTGGCTGACCTGCGCCTTGAATCGGCAATTTGCCTGTTCCATCAGCGCTTCTCAACCAATACCGTGCCGCGCTGGCCACTGGCTCAGCCATTCCGCTATCTGGCCCATAACGGCGAAATCAATACCATCGCCGGTAACCGCCAATGGGCGCGCGCACGTGCTTACAAATTCAAAACGCCACTAATCCCCGATTTGCAGGATGCAGCGCCATTCGTCAATGAGACCGGCTCGGATTCTAGCTCGCTGGATAACATGCTGGAGCTGTTCCTCAGTGGCGGCATGGACTTGATCCGCGCCATGCGTCTACTGGTGCCACCGGCCTGGCAGAACAACCCGGATATGGATACCGATCTGCGCGCTTTCTTTGACTTCAACTCCATGCATATGGAACCATGGGATGGTCCGGCGGGGATCGTGATGTCAGATGGCCGTTATGCGGCTTGTAACCTTGACCGTAATGGCCTGCGCCCTGCGCGCTACGTCATCACCAAAGACAAGCTGATCACCTGCGCCTCTGAAGTCGGCATCTGGGATTACCAACCCGATGAAGTGATTGAAAAAGGCCGCGTCGGCCCCGGCGAACTGATGGTGATCGATACCCGCAGCGGCAAGATCCTGCACTCTGCCGAAACTGATAACGATCTGAAAAGCCGCCACCCGTATAAAGAGTGGATGGAGAAGAACGTTAAGCGCCTGGTGCCGTTCGAAGAGTTGCCGGAAGATCAGGTGGGTAGCCGCCAATTAGATGATTCGACACTGGAAACCTACCAAAAACAGTTTGGTTATAGCAGCGAAGAGCTGGATCAAGTCATTCGTGTGCTGGGTGAAATTGGTCAGGAAGCAACCGGCTCAATGGGCGATGATACCCCATTTGCCGTGCTTTCCAGCGGCCCACGCATTATTTACGATTACTTCCGCCAGCAGTTCGCCCAGGTGACTAACCCGCCAATCGATCCGCTGCGTGAAGCGCACGTCATGTCACTGGCCACCAGTATCGGCCGTGAAATGAATGTGTTCTCCGAAGCGGAAGGTCAGGCGCACCGCCTGAGCTTTAAATCGCCCATCTTGCTGTTCTCCGATTTCCAGCAGCTCACCACCCTGGAAGGGGAGCACTACCGTGCTGATCGTCTCGATTTGACCTTTGATCCCGCTGAAACTGATTTAGAACAAGCGGTGCTCGCCCTGTGCGAAGAAGCGGAGCGCAAAGTCCGTGATGGTGCCGTGATGCTGGTACTGTCAGATCGTGCCATTGCCACCAATCGCCTGCCGGTTCCGGCGCCGATGGCGGTTGGCGCTATCCAGACCCGCCTGGTGGAGAAAAACCTGCGCTGCGACGCCAACATTATTGTGGAAACCGCCAGCGCCCGCGATCCGCATCACTTCGCCGTGCTACTCGGTTTTGGTGCGACTGCGATTTACCCTTATTTAGCTTATGAATCATTGGCTAAATTGGTTGACTCCCAGGCTATTGATAAAAAGTATCGCGATGTGATGCTTAACTATCGTAATGGGATCAATAAGGGCCTGTACAAAATCATGTCCAAAATGGGCATCTCCACCGTCGCCTCATACCGCTGCGCCAAACTGTTTGAAGCAGTTGGCCTGCATCGTGAACTAACTGACCTCTGTTTCCAGGGTGTGGTGAGCCGTATCGGCGGGGCCAGCTTCAGCGATTTCCAACAGGATTTGCAGAATCTCTCCAAACGCGCCTGGCTGAAACGTAAGCCATTGGATCAGGGCGGTTTACTGAAATTTGTCCACAACGGCGAATACCATGCGTATAACCCGGATGTGGTCAGCACCTTACAAACTGCGGTTCACAGCGGTGAATACAGTGATTATCAGGTTTATGCCAAGCTGGTGAATGAGCGCCCAATTGCCACACTGCGTGATCTGCTGGCGATCAAACCGCAAGGCACTCCGATCCCTGTCGATCAGGTGGAGCCGGCTGAATCCCTGTTCACCCGCTTTGATACTGCTGCGATGTCTATTGGCGCACTCAGCCCTGAAGCCCATGAGTCACTGGCTATCGCCATGAACAGCCTCGGCGGATTCTCCAACTCCGGTGAAGGCGGCGAAGATCCGGCCCGTTATGGCACCAACAAGGTCTCCCGTATCAAGCAGGTGGCCTCAGGTCGTTTTGGCGTCACACCGGCGTATCTGGTCAATGCTGATGTTATCCAGATCAAGGTAGCCCAAGGTGCGAAACCGGGTGAAGGCGGTCAATTACCGGGTGATAAAGTCACGCCGTATATCGCCAAACTGCGTTATTCCGTGCCGGGTGTGACTTTGATCTCCCCGCCACCGCACCATGATATTTACTCAATTGAAGACCTGGCGCAGCTGATTTTCGACTTGAAACAGGTCAATCCGAAGGCATTGATTTCGGTGAAATTGGTCTCTGAGCCGGGTGTGGGCACCATTGCCACTGGTGTAGCGAAAGCCTACGCCGACCTGATTACCATTGCCGGTTACGACGGTGGTACTGGTGCTAGCCCGCTGTCATCGGTGAAATATGCTGGTTGTCCGTGGGAGCTGGGGCTGGTTGAAACTCAGCAAGCACTGGTTGCCAACGGGCTGCGCCATAAAATCCGTCTGCAAGTGGATGGCGGCCTGAAAACGGGTGTCGATATTGTTAAAGCCGCGATCCTGGGTGCTGAGAGCTTCGGTTTCGGCACTGGCCCTATGGTGGCCTTGGGTTGTAAATACCTGCGGATTTGTCACCTGAATAACTGCGCCACAGGTGTCGCAACTCAAGATGAGAAACTACGTCGTGACCACTACCACGGCTTGCCTGAGCGTGTGGTGAACTACTTCCAGTTCATCGCGCGGGAAACCCGTGAAATCATGGCCGAGCTGGGTGTACGCCAACTGGTTGATTTAATTGGCCGCACCGACATGTTGCTGGAGCTGGATGGTATCTCAGCCAAACAGAACAAGCTGGATCTGTCGCCAATGCTGAAAACCGCCACGCCACATCCGGGCAAAGCACTCTATTGCACTGAAAGTAACCCGCCGTTCGATAAAGGGTCACTGAATAAAGAGTTACTGTCGCAGGCCGAGTCACACATTGAAGCCAAACACAGCAAAACGTTCTACTTTGATATTCGCAACACTGACCGCTCAGTGGGCGCGTCATTGTCCGGCGCGATTGCCACTAAACATGGCGATCAAGGTATGGCAACCGACCCAATCAAAGCTTACTTCTCCGGGACTGCGGGTCAGAGCTTTGGCGTCTGGAATGCTGGTGGCGTTGAGCTGATGCTGACTGGCGATGCCAACGACTACGTGGGTAAAGGGATGGCCGGCGGCCGCATCGCGGTGCGCCCTCCTGTCGGCTCACACTTCCGTAGTCACGAAGCCAGTATTGTCGGCAACACCTGTCTGTATGGTGCCACTGGCGGCAAACTGTTCGCCGCAGGCCGTGCCGGTGAGCGTTTCGCGGTGCGTAACTCCGGTGCTATCACCGTGGTTGAAGGTATCGGCGATAACGGCTGTGAATACATGACTGGCGGGATTGTTTGCGTACTGGGCCGCACTGGGATTAACTTCGGTGCCGGCATGACCGGTGGTTTCGCTTATGT
Source organism: Yersinia sp. Marseille-Q3913 (assembly GCF_963892745.1). Lineage (NCBI taxonomy): Bacteria > Pseudomonadati > Pseudomonadota > Gammaproteobacteria > Enterobacterales > Yersiniaceae > Yersinia > Yersinia sp. Marseille-Q3913. The sequence continues at coordinate 324,685 of NZ_CAWQAF010000011.1, forward strand.
GCTTGATGAAGATGGTGAATTCCGTAAACGTGTTAACCCTGAGTTGGTAGAAGTCTTGGATGTCGATCAGTTGGCTATCCATGAAGAGCATCTGCGTGGGCTGATCACTGAACACGTTCAGTTGACAGGTTCTAGCCGTGGCGAAGAAATTCTGGCTAACTGGCCGGAGTGGGTGACCAAGTTTGCTTTGGTTAAGCCGAAATCCAGCGATGTGAAAGCACTGTTGGGCCACCGTAGCCGTTCCGCAGCTGAGCTGCGGGTTCAAGCGCAGTAAGGGGTTGAAATGAGTCAGAATGTTTATCAGTTTATTGACCTACAGCGCGTAGATCCGCCGAAAAAGCCGCTGAAGATCCGTAAAATTGAATTTGTTGAGATTTACGAGCCATTCTCGGAAACACAGGCCAAAGCACAGGCAGACCGCTGTTTGTCTTGCGGTAACCCTTACTGTGAATGGAAATGTCCGGTACATAACTACATCCCCAACTGGCTGAAACTCGCCAATGAGGGGCGGATTATGGAAGCGGCGGATCTGGCTCACCAGACCAATAGCTTACCGGAGGTTTGTGGCCGCGTGTGTCCACAGGATCGTCTGTGCGAAGGCTCTTGCACCCTGAATGACGAGTTCGGTGCGGTCACTATCGGTAACATCGAGCGCTATATCAGTGATAAAGCTATCGAGATGGGCTGGAAGCCGGATATGTCCCATGTTCACCCGACCGGTAAACGTGTCGCGGTGATCGGCGCTGGCCCTGCGGGGCTGGCCTGTGCTGACGTATTGGCGCGCAACGGCGTACAAGCGGTGGTGTTTGACCGTCATCCAGAGATTGGCGGCTTACTGACCTTCGGTATTCCAGCCTTCAAGCTGGAAAAAGAGGTGATGATTAAGCGCCGAAAAATTTTCTCTGAGATGGGCATCGAGTTCCAGTTGAATATCGAAGTCGGCAGAGATATCACCATGGATGCACTGCTGAAAGAGTATGACGCGGTATTCCTCGGTGTGGGTACTTACCAATCTATGCGCGGCGGGCTGGAAAACGAAGATGCATCAGGTGTTTACGATGCGCTGCCATTCCTGATTGCCAATACCAAACAGTTGATGGGCTACGAAGCAGCCGCTCACGAGCCATACATCAGCATGGAGGGTAAACGTGTGGTGGTGCTGGGTGGTGGTGATACCGCGATGGACTGTGTGCGCTCTTCTATCCGTCAAGGCGCAACTGACGTGGTTTGCGCCTATCGCCGCGATGAAGCCAACATGCCGGGTTCCAAGCGGGAGGTGAAAAATGCTCGCGAAGAGGGGGTCGAATTTAAATTCAACCTGCAACCATTGAGCATTGAAGTGAACAGCAATGGCAAAGTTTGCGGCGTGAAAATGGTTCGCACCCAACTAGGCGCACCTGATGCACAGGGCCGTAGCATGGCGGAGCAGATCCCAGGTTCAGAACATGTTCTGCCCGCAGACGCCGTGATAATGGCGTTTGGTTTCCGCCCACACAGCATGGAGTGGTTGGCTGCCCATGACGTGGCGCTGGACAAGCAAGGCCGTGTCGTTGCCCCTGAAAGCACCGATAATGCCTTCCAGACCAGTAACCCGAAAATCTTTGCTGGCGGCGATATTGTCCGTGGCTCTGATTTGGTGGTAACCGCCATCGCCGAGGGTCGCAAAGCCGCAGAAGGCATCATGAATTATCTGGAAGTCTGATACTCAGGATTTTTCGATCATTTAATGGTATTGAGGGCTGGTTATCCAGCCCTTCAGACTGCTGACAAACCCCGATGACGCGATCTGGAACGGAGAGGACGGGTAGAAGAGTAAAGCGTCCGCGCCAGGGATGGCGCGGCTCGAGCCATCAGGGATGATTTTACGGCGTCTTTACGATCTGACCGTTCTCTCCGCTCAGGTGACTTTGTCAATGACCTCAAGGGCTGGTTATCCAGCGCTTGAGGTTATCCCCCACCCAAGATTTTGTAACAATCTCAACTCCCCTTATTTGCAGCAAAATAATCGTGAAGCGCTATAGTAAAGGCCGAGTTTATATTGGCTTTTGGGCCGACACCGCCTGGCCTACTTATCTTGTTACACCCCGTTTTAAAGAAAGGATCATCTGTTATGAAATCTCACTTACTTTTTATTGCTGGCGGATTGCTGGCGATGAGTGGCAGCGCATTGGCGATGTCGCTGAATTATCAAGAGGTTGGCTATAACATTGAGGCACGTGGTGCCCGTGCAGTAGTCGCTGAATTGGCAAAATCTGGGCAACTGCCAACGGTAGAGAATAATATCAAGCTGGGTGATGATAATTGGATTGCCATGGCCCCTAAACTGGCCGATGGGGGGAATGCAAAGTTCACCGCAGGTGTGAAATCTGCACTCTCTTCCGCACTGATCTATAACCCTGCCGCCGTGCTAAAAGCGGTAAGTGGTAGCAAAACACTCAAATTATCAGAGATTTGCACCGCACCAGCTGATATCAAAGAGAGCGCCGCCAAAGCTAACTTCCAGCAACGTGCCTCTCATACTTTATCCACGATCAGAAATAGCGACATGATGAGCCAGCGTGATACCTGCCTGGCTGAATTGAAAAAGTTATCTTGAGTATTGGTTATGAGGAAATGATAAGGGCGGCCAATGCCGCCCTTAGAAATGCTAATACTTTGCTTGAAAACGAAGGGGCTACTTAACGACCCGCAATGCTGGACGACCACCACTGCGTGGCGGTTGTGGCGGCTCATCATCAGGTGAACCATTATCGTCTTGCGAAGAGACTGTTTCGTCCGTGACTAACATCAGGTTGTCAGCCGGTGCGCTACTGCCCTCCTCCTCTTCGAGACCCTCGAAATTACCCTCAGCATCCGAGTCGTAAGCTTCTTCAGGTTCAAACATGGTGCCAGAACCATTTTCTCGCGCATAAATTGCCACTATCGCAGCCATAGGCACGATGACCTGACGCGGTACACCACCAAAACGGGCATTGAAACTCACGCCATCGTTACCCAGTTCTAGGTTACCCACGGCACGCGGTGCCACATTCAATACAATCTGCCCATCACGAGCAAACTCCATTGGCACCGAAACACCTGGTCTTGTCACATCAACCACCAGATGTGGCGTTAGTTGATTATCAATCAACCATTCGTAAAATGCGCGTAACAGATAGGGACGGCGCGGAGACATATCCGACATCTCCATAGCAATTAACCTCGGGTTTTCAGGTGCATTTCACGTTCAGCTTCCGTCAGGGAAGCCAGGAATGCATCACGCTCAAACACACGTGTCATATAGCCTTTCAACTCTTTAGAACCCGCGCCGGTTAGCTCGATGCCCAATACTGGCAAACGCCACAACAGCGGAGCCAAATAGCAATCAACCAGGCTGAATTCTTCGCTCAGGAAGTAAGGCGTTTCATTGAACACCGGGGCGATAGACAGCAGGACCTCGCGCAGTTGCTTACGTGCTGCTTCTGCCTCCTGTGCATTTCCCTGCTCGATTTTATGCATCAGGGAGTACCAGTCTTTCTCAATGCGGTGCATCATCAAACGACTGCTACCACGAGCAACTGGGTATACCGGCATCAATGGCGGGTGAGGGAAACGCTCATCCAGATACTCCATGATGATGCGGGATTCATATAATGTCAGCTCGCGATCAACCAAAGTAGGGACGGTCTGGTAGGGATTGAGGTCAATCAGGTCCTGCGGCAGATTACCAGCTTCAACCTGCTCAATCTCAACACTGACACCTTTCTCCGCCAGTACGATACGTACTTGATGGCTAAAAATGTCGGTCGGGCCGGAAAACAGCGTCATTACCGAACGTTTGTTGGCAGCGACAGCCATGAAAACCTCCAAGATTATCTAGAAAACAGTGCGAATAGCCCACGGTGAGGTTGCTATCCTGAGTCGTTTTACCGCCAGTTCGCAATCTCGACAGCTGCTGCCGTAAATAAGCCTTGGTCGAGAGAATAATTCAGCCAGGGAGATAGACGGACGCCAACAGTTCGCCGAACAGGCACAAAAGTGAGTGATAGTTTACCAGATTTTGAATGTTTTGTGGGGATGGTGCGGTTATTTCATAAAAAATCGTCTATCAGACAATAAGTTAGCGGCGAAAATATAATATATAGCGTGGCGGGGAGGTGTTTTTCAGATATGTTTTTCAGACAAATAAAAAAACCCGGTGAGACACCGGGTTTTTACCATCAATCTGATGCCATAAAGGCAAAAAATTAACGTTTGGAGAACTGTGGACGACGACGTGCTTTACGCAGACCCACTTTCTTACGCTCAACTTCACGCGCATCACGCGTTACGAAGCCAGCTTTACGCAGTTCACCACGTAGAGACTCGTCATATTCCATCAGTGCACGGGTGATACCGTGACGGATAGCGCCAGCCTGACCTGAAATACCACCACCTTTAACAGTGATGTACATGTCAAACTTGGTAACCATGTCTACCAGTTCCAACGGTTGATTAACTACCATGCGGGCAGTTTCACGACCGAAGTAAACTTCAAGGCTACGTTGGTTAATAACGATTTTACCGCTGCCCGGCTTAAGAAAAACGCGAGCTGCAGAACTTTTGCGGCGACCAGTGCCGTAGTATTGATTTTCAGCCATTGCCATAATCCCGATTAAATGTCCAGAACTTGCGGTTGCTGCGCCGCATGATTGTGCTCAGTACCTGCGTAAACTTTAAGCTTACGATACATTGCACGGCCCAGCGGACCCTTCGGCAGCATGCCTTTAACCGCGATTTCAATCACACGCTCAGGACTGCGGGCAATCATCTCTTCAAAGGTCGCTTGTTTGATACCACCGATGTGGCCGGTGTGGCGGTAATAAATCTTGTCTGTACGCTTGTTGCCGGTTACAGCAATTTTTTCTGCGTTCAGAACGATGATGTAATCACCAGTATCAACGTGCGGGGTGTATTCCGCTTTATGCTTGCCGCGTAAGCGACTAGCCAGTTCAGTAGCGAGGCGACCTAAGGTCTTACCATTCGCGTCAACAACATACCAGTCGCGTTTTACAGTTTCTGGTTTAGCTGTGAAAGTTTTCATTATAAAAGCTTACCCAATTAATAAGTTACACGTTGGTGAACACCCAAACGTTCAAAAACAGTTGAGGCTCACACGACCATCAGTCCAGCAAACCTACCCCTTCGAATAGCCAATGCCGGCACTATCAAAGTTTTTGGGAAAAAAACTTTGTTGTAACGTGGGGTCGCAAGATTATAGAGAAGTCAGCGTTAAAGATCGAACTGTTTTTGACGAGAAAGGCATAAATTAAACATGTTAAGTCAGGGCGAAGGATAATCGCCCGCAATAGAATAGCATTTTAGCAGGTCAAAAGTGAATAACTGTGGCACAGATTATGCACTTACGGCAGATGCGGTAAAGAGAGATACTCTTCACTCTGCATCTCTTGTAGCCGCGACAAACAGCGCTGATATTCGAATTTGAGGCGCTCACCACCATAAATCTCGAACATAGAAGCTTCGGCCGCAATGATAAGCTTCACTCGCCGCTCGTAGAACTCATCGACTAACGCCAGAAAACGCCGGGCGGTATTCTCATCTCGCGTCTCCATGCGGTGGACATTGTGCAGCAAAACAGTGTGATAGAGTTTCGACAGTGCAATGTAATCCAACTGGCTGCGAGCCTCTTCACACAAAGTATGGAAATCCACCGCCAAAACGCCCTGTGCCGCGCAAATGGCGGGCAGTGGCCGGTGATTCACCTCCAGTACTGGCGCGTGTTCACCCGCTTTACCCGCTAGCTTGACAAAAATCTCATCCATCGCCTGCTCGGTTTGCGGACTCAGCGGCGTCAGATAGAGATTCGCTTGAGTCAACATGCGCAAACGGTAATCAATACCAGCATCAACATTCATCACGTCACAATACTGCTTGATCAATGCAATAGCCGGCAGGAAGCGGGCGCGCTGTAACCCATTTTGGTACAGGTTATCCGGCGGAATGTTGGATGTCGCGACCAGTGTAATGCCTCTGGCGAATAGTGCGTCCAGCAGTGTTGCCAGCAGCATCGCATCCGTAATATCGGTGACAAAAAACTCATCAAAGCACAGTACATCAGTCTGCGCCTTGAAGTTATCGGCGATAATTTCAAGCGGGTTTTCATGGCCTTGTAGCTCGGCCAGCTCTTGATGTACCCGCAACATAAAGCGGTGGAAATGCAGTCGAAGCTTGCGATCACCCGGCAGGCTATGGAAAAACATATCCATCAGCCAGGTTTTACCGCGCCCGACACCGCCCCACATATATAGGCCCTGAACCGGACGTATGACTGTTTTGGCTGCCGCGCGCCCAATCAAACGGTTCAACCGCCCACGTAAACCCGCGCCAGTCGGTGGCTCACTCTGGCGCTGTTTCAGTGCGTGATAAATCTGGTCTAGTTGTGCTACAGCGCGCCGTTGCACATCGTCAGATTGATAGTCACCAGCATCAAGTGCCTGCTGGTAAAGTGTGGTAGGTGTACTTGATTGCATGTTTATCACCAATCCCTGATAAAATAGTTATCTACTTTTCGCGCTACTTTCTCACTGATTTATCGCGCAATCGCAGCATTTACCGACTCTATCTCTGCGGAAAAAACCTGATAACCAAAAGCAAAGTTGCATCAGGATTCCACTCAGACAAGGTTAACGGTTATAGTGGCTATTATTAAGTGAAAAGTCCTGCTGAACAATGAAGTCAAAAAAGGAGTCATCATGACCTGGGAGTATGCGCTTATTGGGTTGGTTGTTGGTATCGTGATTGGCGCGGTAGCTATGCGCTTTGGCAACCGCAAATTGCGTCAGCAGCAAGTGCTGCAAAATGAGTTGGAGAAGAGCAAAACAGATTTGGAGGAGTACCGTCAGGAACTGGTTGGGCACTTCGCCCGCAGTGCTGAGTTGCTGGATAATATGGCTCGCGACTACCGCCAGCTCTATCAGCATATGGCGAAAAGCTCCAATAACTTATTACCGGACTTACCGTTGCAGGATAATCCATTCCGCTACCGTCTGACCGAATCTGAGGCCGATAATGATCAGGCACCAGTGAAAATGCCACCTCGCGATTACTCTGAAGGGGCATCGGGCTTATTACGCCCAGAGCATCAGACCCGCGATTAAGCACATATATACCATGCTGACTACGCAATTGTAGTCAGCACATTTACACTTCTATACTCACCTCTCCTTGAATTGCTCCACAGCGAACCTTATATCAAGCGGTATCTCAGGCTACTTATTTTAAGGTAACAGTAGCCTTTTGAAATAAGTGAATTTTTTAGCTAACTCAGAGTCTGAATTTACAACGGGCCTGTAACAGCCATCCACCCTATTCATTCACCGTTAGGTATTGAGAGAGTTTAAATCAATGAAGAAAAAGTCATTATTTCTTAGTGCGCTGGCAATGAGTGTCGGCTTAGGTCTCGCTAGTGTTCCTATGGTGAACGCCGCAGCACTTCCAGCGGCCGTGGCCGGGCAGGCAGTTCCTAGCCTGGCGCCGATGTTGGAAAAAGTTTTGCCCGCTGTTGTCAGCGTTCATGTCTCTGGAACACAAGCACAGCAGCAGCGTTTGCCAGAAGAGTTCAAATTCTTCTTTGGCCCCAATGCACCAGCCGGTAAAGAGAGCAACCGTCCCTTCGAAGGGCTGGGGTCTGGCGTCATTATTAATGCTGAAAAAGGTTATGTGCTGACCAATAATCACGTGATCAATAATGCGGATAAAATTCGTGTTCAGCTCAATGATGGTCGTGAATATGATGCCAAACTACTGGGCCGTGATGAGCAAACTGACATCGCGTTATTGCAGTTAACTGATGCCAAGAATCTGACATCCATTAAAATTGCTGACTCCGATAACCTGCGGGTGGGTGATTTTGCGGTCGCAGTCGGTAACCCATTTGGTTTGGGGCAAACCGCGACTTCAGGGATCATTTCCGCCTTGGGTCGTAGTGGCCTGAACCTCGAAGGGTTGGAAAACTTTATCCAGACTGACGCCTCCATCAACCGTGGTAACTCTGGTGGTGCCCTGGTTAACCTCAATGGCGAATTGATTGGGATTAACACCGCGATTCTGGCACCGGGCGGCGGTAACATCGGTATCGGCTTCGCGATCCCAAGCAACATGGCGCAGAATCTCAGCCAGCAGTTGATTGAATTTGGCGAAGTGAAACGCGGGCTGTTGGGTATCCGTGGTAGCGAAATGACGGCGGACATGGCAAAAGCCTTTAATATCGATGCTCAGCGTGGCGCATTCGTCAGTGAAGTATTGCCAAAATCAGCCGCATCTAAAGCGGGCATCAAAGCAGGTGATGTGTTGGTCTCCGTTGATGGTAAGCCAATAAGCAGCTTTGCGGAATTGCGCGCCAAAGTGGGCACCACTGGGCCGGGTAAAGCCATTAAAGTTGGTTTGCTCCGCGATGGAAAACCACTTGAAGTGACGGTCACGCTGGAGAACAGCAGCCCAACGTCAACCAGTGCAGATACCTTATCTCCATCATTGCAAGGTGCATCCCTGAGTAATGGCGAGATCAAAGGCGGTAGCAAAGGGGTTAAGGTTGAGAGCGTCACTAAAGGCTCACCAGCCGCACAGTCTGGTTTGCAGAAAGATGATGTGATTATTGCCGTAAACCGTGTGCGGGTTCAGGATATCGCCCAATTACGGAAAGCTATCGAAGCCAAACCTGCTGTAATCGCACTGAATATTGTGCGTGGTGACGAGAATATTTATCTGTTAATTCGCTAATTTGCAGAAAAATCGGACACAGCACCATGCTGTGTCCGCCAAACTCATGCTATTCTCCTGATATCCATTCATTCACGCCTTAAACCTCATGTTTCTTAAGCTATTGCGTTCAATTGTTTTGGGGCTAATTGTCGCCGGTATTTTACTGGTCGCAATGCCTATGCTTCGTAATCCGGGTCACTTTTTTTCCGGTAACAGCAGTAGCTTAGATGAAGAGACACCCGCCAGTTATAACCAAGCGGTGCGCAGAGCAGCACCAGCAGTCGTTAATGTGTATAACCGTAGCTTAAGCCCGACACAAGATGGGCTGGCCATTCGTACACTAGGTTCTGGTGTTATCATGAGTGATAAGGGTTATATCCTGACCAATAAGCACGTTATCAATAATGCTGAACAGATCATTGTGGCATTACAGAATGGTCGTATATCAGAGGCACTCCTGGTGGGTTCAGATAATCTGACCGACTTAGCCGTTTTGAAAATTGATGCGGTGAATCTGCCGGTCATTCCCATCAATATTAATCGTATACCCCATGTTGGTGATGTCGTGCTGGCCATCGGTAACCCCTATAATCTGGGTCAGACGGTCACTCAAGGGATCATCAGCGCGACCGGGCGTATTGGCTTGAGTGCTTCCGGGCGGCAAAACTTTCTCCAGACAGATGCCTCAATCAATCAGGGTAATTCCGGTGGTGCGCTGGTGAATACCTTGGGCGAATTAATGGGGATTAATACCTTATCTTTCGATAAAAGCAGCAACGGTGAAACACCAGAAGGTATTGGTTTTGCTATTCCAACCGCGCTGGCGACCAAAGTCATGGAAAAGCTGATTCGTGACGGGCGGGTGATCCGTGGCTATATCGGCGTGACTGGCGAGGAGTATCCTCCCTTCAATGCCAGCGGTAATGGTTCATCAGACCGGATACATGGCATTAAAGTGAATAGAATATCGCCAGATGGCCCGGCGGCGAAAACCGACCTGCAAGTGGGTGATATCATTCTTAGCGTGAATAACAAACCTGCAACGTCCGTGATTGAAACTATGGATCAGGTTGCAGAGATCCGCCCCGGCACCACAATTCCGGTCTTATTCTTGCGTAATGGTCAGCAAATGACAATGCAGATAACTATCACGGAATTCGATCAAAATGCGGAGCTTAGTAGCCAGCAAGAGACACTACAGCCATAATTTTTAGTCAAAAAAATGCCAGCTCGGAACTCTCGGCTGGCATTTTTATTGGTCTGATTGAGCGGATATTTATTCGCCCTTCACACGCTCAATTTTGGCACCCAACGCACGCAGTTTATCTTCGATACGTTCGTAGCCACGATCAATATGATAGATACGATCAACGATAGTGATCCCATCAGCGATACAGCCCGCCAATACCAAACTGGCAGAAGCACGTAGATCGGTTGCCATCACCTGAGCACCGGACAGTTGCTCAACGCCATAACAAATCACAGTATTACTCTCAATTTCCGCATGTGCGCCCATACGGATCAGCTCAGGCACGTGCATGAAACGGTTCTCGAAGATAGTTTCGGTGATAACCCCCGTCCCCTCCGCCACCAAATTTAATAAGCTGAACTGAGCCTGCATATCTGTTGGGAAACCTGGGTGTGGCGCAGTGCGGATTGTCACCGCTTTAGGGCGCTGCCCATGCATGTCGAGGCTGATCCAATCATCACCAACTTCAATATCAGCGCCTGCTTCGCGTAGCTTAGCCAATACTGCATCCAACGTATCAGGGCGGGTCTGACGACAGACAACTTTGCCGCCAGAGATAGCCGCTGCAACCAGGAAAGTGCCGGTTTCAATGCGGTCAGGCAGCACACGATAAACACCACCACCCAAGCGCGCAACGCCCTCGATGGTAATGCGGTCGGTTCCTGCACCGCTGATTTTAGCACCCAGCGTATTTAGGAAGTTCGCGGTATCGACAATTTCTGGCTCACGGGCTGCATTTTCAATCACCGTGGTGCCTTCAGCCAAAGTCGCAGCACTCATAATGGTCACTGTTGCGCCAACGCTAACTTTGTCCATCACGATATGCGCGCCTTTCAGGCGGCCATTGACCGAGGCTTTCACGTAGCCCTCTTCCAGCTTAATTTCAGCACCCAGCTGTTCTAAACCCGTGATATGCAAATCAACCGGACGGGCGCCGATAGCGCAACCGCCGGGCAAAGAGACCTGCCCTTTACCAAAACGAGCAACCAGTGGCCCCAACGCCCAAATAGAGGCGCGCATGGTTTTGACTAAATCATAAGGCGCACAAAACTCATTCACATCACGCGCGTCAACAAAAACAGAACCCAAGCTATCGCGCTCAATTTTGGTGCCTAATTGGCCAAGCAACTTAATAGTGGTATCAATGTCTTTTAGCTTTGGGACATTTTGCAGCTCTACCGGCTCTTCAGCTAACAACGCAGCAAACAATATTGGCAATGCGGCGTTTTTCGCTCCGGAAATAGTGACTTCACCGCTTAGGCGAGTCCGCCCCTGCACACGAAATTTATCCATTGTGACCACTCTCTGTTGTCAAATTCGAATTCACTGCCCGCCTTAGCACTGTTTACGATAACCTTAAACAGCCCACCAGCCAGCAGTATTAAAAGCCGTTTAGTTTGCGATCCCGTTGCCACTCTTGCGGCGTATAAGCCTTAATCGATAAGGCATGAATACGGTTATCAGCGAGATATTCCATCAAAGGCGCATACACAGCCTGCTGTTTTTTCACCCGGCTCATGTCGGCAAACAACTCACCAACTGCAATCACCTGAAAGTGGCTGCCATCACCGGTAACATGCGCTTCTTGTAGTGCCAATGCTTGCATCAGCACGTCTTTAATTTCGTTAGTATCCATAAGATTCTTTCTATTTTATGAGGATCATGGTTTTTAAGGGGAGCATAGCTAGCCAAACATATTAGTGGAATACGGCGTGCTCCGAAACTAAAGAAAAGCCCCTGTCTCATTATTATGTTCAGGGGCCTAAAAACTTTAGTTTTTTGTTTTGGAAATAGGCGACACAAAAGCTCGCCGGCTTAATTCCACTGGCTACGTGCTGACTGTTTCTACCGGAATGACATCCCGAAGGTTGTACAGCTCAATCAGAGTCGACAACCGATCACTGACACCGGTAATGATCAGTGAGACCCCTTGTTTGCTTCGCAGTTCACGAAAGTGCACCAGTAACGCCAAACCGGATGAATCGACACGCTGTAATTGGCTGACATCAATATGGGTTTTATCCACCAGCAGTGCCTCGCGCTGCTGCCAAAGAGGCAACAGCGTTTCACGATCTAACTCACCTTGCAGTACCAGCGTTTCCTGCTGGGAGTGCCAGCTCAGTTCATTTGCCATCATTATTTCTTTTCTAAGGTAATCGGCTGTTTCGCTGCAATCAGCAGCTGTTGAGTCAAGCCATCAACACCTTTCTGGCGCAGGATAGATGCCCACTCATTTTGCTTGGTGCTGATCATGCTAACCCCTTCGGCTATCATGTCATACGCCTGCCAGTTGCCCGTTTGGCTATTTTTACGCCATTGGAAATCTAAGCGCACCGGTGGGCGACCATTGGAGTCAAGGATAGTCACACGGATAGCCACAATATTAGCATCACCCAGTGGTTGGTCTGGTGCAACGTCGTAAGTTTGGCCGTGGTACAGCGCCAATGCCTGGCCATATGCCTGTTCCAGATATTGGCCAAATGCATTGAAGTAAGCTTCACGTTGCGCTGGTGTTGCCGCTTTATAATAGCTACCAAGCACCAGTGCGCCGGCATACTTGATCTGGACAAATGGCAACAGCTCTTCACGGACGATGGTGCGTAAATAATCTGGGTTTTGTTTGATCTTAGGTTGTTCAGTTTTCAGGCGCGTGAATGTTCTTTGCGCCGCTTCATCCATCAGACGGTACGGGTTGGTTTGATCGACAGCATTTGCCAGTGGGGCAACCACCAGCAATGCGACCATAAGTAAGCGTTTAATCATTCAGATTCCCTTTTATGGATGTTGAGTTGCAGGCAAACTACCATTTGCGGCCGGTGTTGGTTCGCCAACTGTTGGCGCTGCTGGCTCACTCGCTGGCGCACCAGAATTACCATCCCCGCCACTTTTGTACAAGAACTGACCGATAAGATCTTCCAGAACCAGCGCTGATTTGGTGTCTTGGATCACGCCACCATCTTTCAAAATAGTAGTCCCCATGTCTGGCTCTTCAAACCCGACATTTAGCGCGAGGAACTGCTCACCTAATAAGCCGGAGGTGCGGACTGCCAGTGAACTGGTATCTGGGATATGGTTATAGCGCTGTTGGATATCTATCGCCACACGAGGACTGTAGTTTTTGAGATCCAGAGTAATATCTGCCACCCTCCCTACCACCACGCCACCAATCTTGACTGGCGAATTGATTTTCAGGCCACCAATGTTGTCAAAATTTGCGTAAATCCGGTAAGTTGGCTGATTGCCCACCGATTTAATGTCTGCCACTTGCAGGCAGAGGAATATGACCGCCAGTATCGCAATCAGTATAAACGCGCCTACCCAGACTTCACTTCTCTTCGTTTGCATCGACTCAGTTCCCAAACATCAGTGCTGTCAGCACAAAATCTAATCCCAATACCGCCAGCGATGAATGCACCACGGTACGGGTCGTTGCCCGGCTAATCCCTTCAGAGGTTGGGATCGCATCATAACCATTGAACAGCGCAATCCAGGTCACGGTAATGGCAAATACCAGACTCTTAATCAGGCAATTCAGTAAATCTGTACGCCACTCAACCGCATTCTGCATCGCCGACCAGAAGAAACCGCCGTCTATCCCCTTCCAGTCAACACCGACCACCGAGCCGCCCCAGATACCCACGGCAACAAAAATCGCGGTCAATAATGGCATACTGATAAGACCCGCCCAGAACCGGGGCGCGACCACCCGCCGCAGCGGATCGATAGCCATCATCTCCAGGCTGGAGATCTGCTCTGTGGCTTTCATCAGGCCAATCTCAGCGGTCAAGGCAGAACCCGCGCGACCAGCGAACAGCAGCGCCGTCACCACCGGCCCCAGTTCACGTAGCAGTGACAGTGATACCATCATGCCGAGACTGGATTCCGCGCTATAGGTAGTCAGGATCAAAAAGCCTTGTAACCCCAGAACCATGCCGATAAACAGACCGGAAACCACAATAATCAGCAGGGATTGCACCCCGACGCTATACAGCTGCTTGACCAATAATGGCCACTGTTTTCGCGGTTCAGGCCGCCCAACGAGGGCATTGAACAGCATTAAACCTGCGCGACCAAAGGAGGCGCAGACATTAATGCCCCGACGACCTAAAGACGCTAACAATTCGACTAACATGAATACTCCATCAACCTAATAGCTCGGTTTTATAATCTCCGGCGGGGAAGCGGAAAGGCACCGGCCCGTCGGCAATACCATCAAGGAACTGGCGCACCCGCATATCGTCGTTGGCTTGTAACTGTTCAGGTGTTCCTTCAGCAATAACATGCTGATCTGCAACAATATAGGCATAATCGGCAATGCTGAGCACTTCGGGTACATCATGGGAGACCACCACACAGGTGACGCCCAGCGCATGATTCAGCTCATCAATCAGCTTTACCAGCACACCCATGGTAATGGGATCCTGGCCGACAAACGGCTCATCAAACATAATCAATTCAGGATCAAGAGCAATCGCCCGCGCCAATGCCGCACGACGCGCCATACCGCCAGAAAGCTCTGCGGGCATCAGATTAGCCGCGCCACGCAACCCCACCGCTTCCAGCTTCATCATCACCGTGCTGTGCAGCAGCTCTTCTGGCAAACGACTATGTTCGCGCAGTGGAAAAGCCACGTTTTCGAAGACGGTTAAATCAGTAAATAGCGCCCCGGATTGGAATAACATGCTCATTTTCTTGCGCACATCATACAAACGCTGACGTGAAAGCGTCGGAATATTATCACCATCAAACCAGATTTCGCCGGCATCTGGAGCAAGTTGCCCACCAATCAGACGCAGCAGCGTGGTTTTACCTATACCTGAAGGCCCCATAATTGCAGTCACTTTGCCGCGCGGGACCGTCATATTGATATCGGCGAATATCGGACGCTCACCACGGGTGAAACTCATCCCCTGGATCTCTATCAAATTCGACGCCATTTGATTCATTATCATTCGTCCTTTGAGCCTTTTATTACTCATTCAGCCACCAATGCTACATCAAATGGCCGCAACGAGCGCAATTGGAAGTAGTTTGGCAATTTATTACCGTTTTTTCGTAGCCAAAGTTGCCATAAGTTTTACTTTTCTGACTCTCGCAGTCAAAATTAGAGCCTAAGCAAAAATAAGTGCGAACACCTATTGTCAGCCATTTTTTGCCAACGGGCTATCTGTTACCAGCAGCCAATGGATCAGGATTATACCTAATAAAGGACTCTGCATGTTTCTTGCGATAACACTATTAATCATTGGTTTGGTTTTATTAGTGTATGGCGCTGATCGATTAGTCTACGGCGCTGCGGTGTTATCCCGCTCTTTTGGTATTCCTCCGCTCATTATCGGGATGACCATTGTGGGGATCGGCACATCGCTGCCAGAGTTGATTGTTTCGGTGACTGCGGCCCTCAATAACCAAACCGATATGGCGGTCGGCAATGTGCTTGGCTCCAACATTACCAATCTGTTGCTGATTGTGGGTGGGGCCGCCTTAATACGCCCGTTGACCGTGCGCTCAGAGATTTTGCGCCGTGAATTACCCTTAATGTTGGTGGTCACGGTGCTGTGTGGCTTCCTGTTGGCCGATAATCATCTCAGCCGTGGGGATGGGATTATTTTGCTGCTGGCGGCGGCGGCATTTATTGTCCTGATGCTGAAAATTGCGCGACTGGCCCATGCGGAGGGAAGTGACATCCTGACCCGCGAACAGCTGGCTGAATTGCCGCAGGACAGTAGCACCACCGTGGCCTTATTGTGGTTAGTGCTGGCCTTCATTATTTTGCCGCTGTCAGCCAAAATGATTATCGATAACGCGACAGTTATTGCCCGAGTCGCTGGCGTCAGTGAGCTGGTGATTGGGTTGACCGTGATTGCTATCGGCACCAGTTTGCCTGAATTGGCGACCTTCATTGCTGGCGCGTTGAAAGGCGAAGATGATATGGCGGTCGGTAATATCATCGGATCGAACATTTTTAATATTGTGATTGTGTTAGGTGTACCTGCGCTGTTGTCCCCAGGTGATATCAACCCGGAAGCTTTTCAGCGGGATTATTGGGTGATGCTCGGTGTCAGCGTGATATTCACGATCCTTTGCCTGGGCCGTAAACATCGAATCGGCCATATGGCGGGTGCTCTGTTATTATGTGGGTTTATTGCTTATCTTGCGGTGCTGTTCTTCGCCCCTTTTAGTGTGGCGTAACATAAACGAGCTACCTAAAGTAGTGCCACACAAAACAGTGCTGCTAAAGCAGCGCTATAAAAAACAATGGCCACGTAAGACATTGACTCATAAAACATTGGCTGCATAAAAAATGCTGCTACGGGAACCAAATATGTCTTCTTTTGATTCGCAACCAAGAATGGATTTTCAGCAGGCGGGTAAACAGGTATTACACATTGAGCGCGAAGGGCTGGCACAGCTCGATCAATACATTAATGACGACTTTTCCAGCGCCTGCGAAGCGATATTTAATTGTCATGGCAAAGTTGTGGTGATGGGGATGGGTAAATCGGGCCATATTGGCTGCAAAATTGCGGCGACCTTTGCGAGCACCGGTACGCCTGCATTTTTTGTCCATCCGGCGGAAGCCAGTCATGGCGACCTTGGCATGGTCACGCCGCAAGATATCGTCTTGGCCATCTCCAATTCAGGTGAATCCAACGAAATTCTGGCGCTGATCCCGGTACTCAAGCGCCAGAAAATCAAGCTGATCTGCATGAGTAATAACCCTGAAAGCACCATGGGTAAAGCCGCCGATATTCACTTATGCATTAAAGTTCCGCAAGAAGCTTGCCCACTGGGTCTGGCCCCCACCACCAGTACCACCGCCACTTTGGTCATGGGCGATGCCCTCGCCGTGGCATTGCTACAGGCGCGCGGGTTCACCCAGGAAGATTTTGCCCTCTCCCATCCGGGCGGAGCACTTGGGCGCAAGTTGCTGTTGCGAATCAGCGATATCATGCACACTGGCGCGGAGATCCCACACGTCAGCCCTGATGCTTCATTGCGTGATGCACTACTGGAAATTACTCGGAAAAATCTGGGTTTAACCGTAATCTGTGACGATCTGATGATGATTAAGGGTATCTTTACCGACGGTGATTTGCGCCGGGTATTCGATATGGGCGTTGATTTGAATAGTGCGAAAATCGCCGACGTCATGACCAGCGGCGGTATTCGAGTTCGTCCGACCATGTTGGCGGTCGATGCACTCAACCTGATGGAGTCACGTCATATTACGGCGGTGTTGGTGGCTGACGGTGAGCAACTGCTTGGCGTGGTGCATATGCACGATATGCTAAGAGCCGGAGTGGTTTAACAAAGGATAAATTATGAGCAGCACCGTCTATTTGGACACATGCTACGGCCCAGTCGCTGACAGTGTTATGCAACGCGCGGCAAACATTCGCCTGCTCATCTGTGATGTGGATGGCGTGATGTCCGATGGCCTGATTTATATGGGGAATCAGGGCGAAGAGCTGAAAGCGTTTAATGTGCGTGATGGCTATGGTATCCGCTGCCTGATAACCTCAGGTATTGAAGTGGCGATTATCACCGGCCGCCGCGCCAAATTACTGGAAGACCGCGCTAACACCTTAGGCATTACCCACCTTTATCAAGGGCAATCTGATAAGCTGGTCGCCTATAATGAATTGTTGCAAGCAGTAAACTGCCAACCTGAGCAGGTGGCTTATATTGGCGATGACCTGATTGATTGGCCAGTGATGGCGCAAGTGGGGTTATCTGTCGCGGTGGCGGATGCCCATCCGTTACTGCTTCCCAAAGCGCATTATGTGACACAAATTAATGGCGGGCGCGGTGCAGTGCGCGAGATATGTGATTTGATATTATTGGCCCAGGATAAACTCGACGGCGCCAAAGGATTGTCGATATGAGTAAAACAAGACTATGGATAACCCTATCTCTGGCATTGATTGTTTTGATATTGATTGGCTGGAATATGTCCGGGTTTAACCAGCAGGACACGCAAACAGTGGCGGATAATAATGAGCCATCTTCACAAAGCCAGCATACTGTGACTGTGGTGTTTAATCCGGTCGGGCAGTTGAATTATAAATTGGTCGCGGAAGAGGTGCAGAACTTCAACGCCCAGCAACTGACCTGGTTTACCAAGCCGGTCATGACGATGTTTGGTGATAATGCGGTTGCTACCTGGACAGTGCGGGCAGACCGCGCCAAGCTGACTGATGATAAAATGCTCTATTTGTATGGTCATGTTGAGGTCGATAGCCTGACTCCAGATGCACAATTAAAGAAAATTAAAACTGATAACGCCCAGGTTAATTTGATCACTCAGGATGTATCCTCAGACGATGAAGTTACCCTCTTTGGTGTTGGATTCACGTCTAACGGCATGAAAATGCGCGGGAACTTGCGGGACAAAACCGCTGAGCTGATTGAAAAGGTTAAAACCTCTTATGAAATCCAAAAATAAAATTCGCCATCTTTTGCTTGCCAGTTCACTTTTGGCCGCAAGCCTGCCAGCACTGGCTTTAACCGGTGATACTGATCAGCCCGTTAATGTGGTCTCCGGCAAGCAAGCGCTGGATATGCAGGCGAATACAGTCACCTTTACTGACAACGTGATTATCAAGCAAGGCACTATCGAGATTAAAGCGGATAAAGTGGTTGTCACCCGCCCTGGTGGTGATCAGAGCAAAATGGTCATTGAAGGTTTTGGTAACCCGGTCACCTTCTACCAGATGCAAGACAGCGGTAAGCCGGTCAAAGGCCATGGTCAAAAACTGCGTTACGAAGTCGCGAATGACTTTGTGGTGTTGACTGGCAATGCTTATCTGGAGCAACTTGATAGCAATATCAAAGGTGATCGCATCACTTATCTGGTGAAAAAACAGCATATGGAAGCCTTCAGTGACAAAGGCAATCGCGTCACAACCGTACTATTACCGTCCCAATTACAAGACAAAGGGCCAGCAGCTTCAGGCCAAAAGAAGAGTAAGTAATCATTTATGGCAACATTAATCGCAGAAAAGCTGGCTAAGGCGTACAAAGGCCGTAAAGTGGTCGAAGACGTGAGCCTGAGTGTAAAGTCCGGTGAAATTGTCGGCCTGCTTGGGCCAAACGGCGCAGGTAAGACCACCACCTTTTATATGGTTGTCGGCATTGTCCAGCGTGACGCCGGGCGCATTGTGATTGATGACGAAGATATCAGCCTCTTGCCACTCCATGAACGCGCCCGTCGCGGCATTGGTTATTTACCGCAAGAAGCTTCCATCTTCCGCCGCCTGAGTGTATTTAACAATCTGATGGCGGTGCTGGAAATCCGTAAAGACCTCACAGCTGAGCAGCGCCAGGAAAGGGCTGATGAGTTGATGGAAGAGTTTCATATCACCCATCTACGTGACAGCCTGGGGCAGTCACTCTCTGGTGGTGAACGCCGCCGTGTTGAAATTGCCCGCGCATTGGCGGCAAATCCTAAGTTTATTCTGCTGGATGAGCCATTTGCCGGGGTTGACCCAATTTCTGTTATTGATATCAAAAAAATTATTGAGCATCTGCGCGACAGTGGTCTTGGTGTACTGATTACCGACCATAACGTGCGTGAAACGTTAGACGTTTGTGAGCGGGCTTATATTGTAAGCCAAGGGCACTTAATCGCTCACGGCACACCACAGGAAATTTTGGCTGACGAACAAGTTAAACGTGTCTATCTGGGCGAAGAGTTCCGTCTCTAATCTTCTTCCAATACAGATCGTTAAGCCGTTTTCAGCCATTAAGGAAAATTGATACCGCATTATGAAGCAAGGTTTGCAACTCAAGTTCAGCCAACAACTGGCAATGACTCCGCAGCTTCAACAGGCTATTCGTCTGTTGCAACTCTCTACACTTGAACTCCAGCAGGAGATTCAGTTAGCGCTGGAGAGCAACCCTCTGCTTGAGCAAACGGATCTTCATGAAGAGATAGACGCCAAAGAAACAGTAGACAGTGAATCGCTTGATACTCGCGAAGCGCTGGAACAAAAAGATATGCCAGAAGAGTTGCCACTGGATGCCACCTGGGATGAGATCTACACCGCAGGTACACCATCAGGAATGGGCAACGATTACAGTGATGATGAGTTGCCGGTCTATCAGGGCGAAACCACCCAAACACTGCAAGATTATCTCATGTGGCAGGTAGATTTGACCCCATTCTCTGAGACCGATGCCGCCATCGCGACCTCCATTGTCGATGCAGTTGATGAAACCGGCTATCTCACCGTTCCGCTGGAAGATATTCTGGAAAGCATGGGTGACGAGAACATCGCGCTAGACGAAGTCGAAGCCGTACTCAAGCGGATACAGCACTTTGATCCCATTGGCGTGGCAGCGCGCAACCTGCGTGAATGTCTGTTGGTGCAGCTATCGCAATATGCCAAAGAGACCCCTTATCTTGCCGAAGCTCGCTTGGTCGTTAGCGATTATCTGGATTTGCTAGGCAACCATGATTTCCGCACAATGATCCGTTTAAGTCGGCTAAAAGAAGATACACTTAAGGAAGCGATCGCCCTGATTCAGTCACTGGACCCACGACCGGGTCAGTCGATCAATACCGGCGAATCTGAGTATGTCATTCCCGATGTTTTGGTCCGTAAAGACAAAGATCAATGGACGGTCGAGCTAAATGCCGATAGCATTCCACGCCTAAAAATTAATCAACACTATGCTGCCATGGGTAGCAATACTCGTAATGATAGCGACGGGCAGTTTATCCGCAGCAATCTGCAAGAGGCAAAATGGTTGATAAAAAGCCTTGAAAGCCGCAATGAAACGCTGCTGAAGGTTGCGCGTTGTATTGTAGAGCAGCAGGTCGCATTTTTTGAAAATGGGCCAGAGTTTATGAAACCCATGGTGCTGGCTGACATTGCCCAGGCCGTAGATATGCATGAATCGACCATCTCCCGCGTGACCACGCAGAAGTTCCTGCACAGTCCTCGGGGGATTTTCGAGCTGAAATATTTCTTCTCCAGTCACGTCAATACCGAGAGCGGAGGCGAAGCCTCTTCCACCGCAATTCGTGCACTGGTGAAAAAATTGGTTGCGGCAGAAAACCCTGCCAAACCCCTTAGCGACAGTAAGCTAACCACACTATTATGTGAACAAGGCATCATGGTGGCACGGCGAACCGTCGCGAAGTACCGAGAGTCGTTATCCATCCCGCCGTCGAATCAACGTAAACAGTTGGTTTGACCTGAACTGAGAAGGAAGAGACTATGCAGCTCAATATTACCGGACATCATGTTGAAATAACCGAAGCATTACGTGAGTTTGTTAACACTAAATTTGCCAAACTTGAGCAATATTTTGATCGCATTAACCAAGTGTACGTGGTTTTAAGTGTCGAAAAAGTAAAACAAATTGCAGAAGCCACGGTACATGTGAATGGAGGCGAGTTGCACGCAAGTTCAGAGCAGGAAGATATGTACGCCGCAATTGATATTTTGGTTGATAAACTGGCCCGCCAGTTGAACAAGCATAAAGATAAATTGAAACAACATTAAGAATCCTTGTAGCTATTATACCTAACGAAGGTTCTATACGCGCGACATAACCCGATCCAGCGGTGAAGAACAGATCACCGCTGGTTTGGGCTTAAAATAGCGCTTAAGTGAAAGATGAGATGATCAACGATCCAGCATTGCAATTAAGCTCGGTATTAAATATCGAGTGCACCAAAAGCTCCGTATATTGCTCAAGTAAAAAACGGGCTTTGGAAATTATCAGCGAGTTGGCTGCCAAACAGCTAAACCTGCCTTCACAGGTCGTTTTCGATGCTGTATTGACCCGTGAGCGCATGGGCAGTACCGGCATTGGTAGTGGCATCGCGATACCTCATGGCAAACTGGAGGAAGATACGCTGCGCGCCGTGGGTGTGTTTATCCGCCTGGAACAACCCATTGCCTTCGATGCTATTGATAATCAACCTGTTGATCTATTATTTGCCTTGTTGGTTCCGGCAGATCAATGTAAAACTCACTTACACACTTTGTCTTTAGTGGCCAAGCGATTAGCTGATAAAACAGTGTGTCGCCGTCTACGTGCAGCACACAGTGATGATGAGCTTTATCAAATCATTACAGAGTTGCCACCAGAAACGGCGTAAACGGGTAAAGGGTGCCTAGCAGCGCGGGTCTATTCGCAAACCCAGCTGTTATAGCCGGAATGTTGATTCGTAATAGTGGCGATGAGCGCCAAAGAGATACCAAGGGGAGTCACTCACATGGTGCTGATGATTGTCAGCGGCCGTTCCGGTTCAGGGAAGTCTGTTGCTTTACGCGCATTGGAAGATATGGGCTTTTATTGTGTCGATAACTTACCCGTGGTTCTGCTGCCGCAGTTGGCAAACACACTTGCCGGTAGGAATATCTCAGCGGCAGTGAGCATAGACGTGCGCAATATGCCGGAATCTCCTGAGGTATTTGAACATGCCATGACTCAATTGCCAGACAGTTTCTCACCGCAGTTGCTGTTTTTGGATGCTGACCGCAATACCTTGATTCGTCGCTACAGTGATACCCGCCGCCTGCACCCGCTTTCGGCTAAAAATCTGTCATTAGAAAGTGCTATTGATGAAGAGAGTATCCTGCTAGAGCCTCTGCGCTCACGGGCTGATCTGGTTATTGATACCTCAGAAATGTCAGTGCACGAGTTAGCTGAGATGCTGCGTACCCGCCTGCTGGGTAAACGTGAGCGCGAACTGACGATGGTGTTTGAGTCATTTGGCTTCAAGCACGGGATTCCCATTGATGCCGATTATGTTTTCGACGTACGTTTCCTGCCGAACCCACACTGGGACCCGAAACTACGTCCGATGACCGGTCTGGACAAGCCTGTAATCTCCTTCCTCGATCGCCATACCGAAGTACACAACTTTATTTACCAGACTCGCAGCTATCTGGAACAGTGGCTGCCCATGCTGGAAACCAATAATCGCAGTTATCTGACGGTTGCCATTGGTTGTACCGGCGGTAAGCACCGCTCGGTCTATGTAGCTGAACAATTGGCAGATTATTTCCGCGCTCGTGGCAAAAATGTCCAATCACGCCACCGTACTCTGGAAAAACGTAAATAATGACCGTCAAACAGACCGTTGAGATCAAGAACAAGTTGGGGATGCACGCCAGACCCGCAATGAAATTGTTCGAGCTGGTTCAGAGTTTTGATGCAGAAGTGATGTTACGTAATGACAGCGGGACCGAAGCCGAAGCCAGCAGTGTGATTGCACTGCTGATGCTAGACTCCGCTAAAGGCCGCCAGATTGAGGTTGAAGCGACCGGCCCTGATGAGATTCAGGCGCTGAGTGCAGTTATTGAGTTGTTTAATTCGGGGTTCGACGAGGACTAAGATTAGCGGCACACTTGCTGCTTAATATTTCCGATAGCCGCGTTTATTGGTTATTTATGATCAATATGCGGCTAAAATAGATCAGCAATAATTTTATTGCGCCACATCTGATTATTATCCATAAAAATAAAATCTAATTATTTAAGCTACAAATCAATTTGTGTAATTAATCATCAGTTTTATAATCAACCTCGAATAACAACTTGATTCAGAATGATAAATTGCAAGTGATAAGTTTCTAACATCGAATATGCCCATAGCATCTTATTGATATTCATATAGCTACTGATGTCATCGGCGCTGGCGTTTATGTATTCGCTAAGAAATATGAGTTCAAACAGGAAATTATCTCGCTAGCGATTGTTGTCTCACTGCTCATTGCATTAGTGACGATCCCCGCCATTTTGCAACTGTTTCCCATTTGAAACCAAACCCAACAAGTAATCGTTTGCTAATCATAAAAAATGCGGCTTTTGCCCCTTGCAGAGAAATGGCACACGAGTATAATTCGCCACAATTTGCCGGGAGATATGATGAAAAGCTGCTTAGATTTCACTCAAAATCGTCGTTTTGTTGAAAATGACCCAATTGAGGGTCGACAAAATGGCCAGCCAGCAGGCAGCAAACTGCCGTGGTTTCTCCCGTTGCTAAACCGATCCTGTAAGGCCCCTCGTTGAGGGGCTTTTTTTTGTCTGTCGATCAGGCCGAATTGCACCTTAACTGCATTACAACCGATTAAAAGCCCGCGACCACGGGCAGTCACAGAGGAGAGCGAAAAATGGCCAACCCGTTGTATCACAAGCATATCATCTCAATTAATGACTTATGTCGCGATGACCTGGAGCTGGTGCTACGTACCGCCGCCAGCCTGAAGAACCACCCGCAACCTGAGCTGTTAAAACATAAAGTGATCGCCAGTTGCTTTTTCGAAGCCTCAACCCGCACCCGTCTGTCGTTTGAAACCTCGATTCATCGCCTGGGTGCATCCGTGGTCGGTTTCTCTGACAGCAGTAATACGTCGCTGGGCAAAAAAGGCGAGACACTGGCCGATACCGTGTCGGTGATCAGCACCTATGTGGATGCCATCGTCATGCGCCACCCACAGGAGGGCGCGGCCCGACTGGCGGCACAATTCTCCGGCAATATACCGGTGGTCAATGCCGGTGATGGTGCAAACCAGCATCCGACGCAAACCCTGCTCGATCTCTTCACCATTCAGGAGACCCAAGGGCGGCTGGATAACATTAATATTGCTATGGTCGGTGACCTGAAATATGGCCGCACTGTGCATTCACTGACCCAGGCGCTGGCAAAATTCGACGGCAACCGCTTCTTCTTTATCGCCCCGGATGCGCTGGCAATGCCCGCCTATATCCTGCAAATGTTGGATGAAAAAGGGATCAAATACAGCCTGCACCAAAGCATTGAAGAGGTGGTCGCGGATCTGGATATTCTCTACATGACTCGCGTACAAAAAGAGCGCCTTGACCCGTCAGAATACGCCAATGTCAAAGCACAATTTGTCCTGCGTGCTGCGGATTTGAATGGCGCGCGGGATAATCTCAAAGTGCTGCACCCACTGCCACGGATTGATGAGATCACCACTGATGTCGATAAAACGCCTTACGCCTACTATTTCCAACAGGCAGGTAATGGGATTTTTGCCCGCCAGGCGCTGCTGGCTCTGGTCTTAAACGCTGAATTGGCTCTTTGAGGGAGAATTGAACATGACTCAGGATTACAAACTACAGGTTGAAGCAATTAAATGTGGCACCGTGATTGACCATATTCCGGCGCAGATCGGATTCAAATTGCTATCGCTATTCAAACTGACCGCGACAGATCAACGTATTACCATCGGCTTGAATTTGCCCTCTAAGCGCTCAGGTCGTAAGGATCTGATTAAGATAGAAAATACTTTCCTGACTGAGCAACAAGCCAACCAATTGGCGATGTATGCCCCAGACGCAACCGTCAACCGCATCGATAATTACGAAGTGGTGAAGAAACTCACCCTCAGCCTGCCAGAGCAGATCGACGGCGTCCTCACCTGCCCGAACAGCAACTGCATCAGCCATAATGAGCCGGTCGACTCCAGCTTCAAAGTGAAAGCCAAATTGGGCGAGATCCACCTGAAGTGCCAATATTGCGAGAAAGAGTTCGATCACCAGGTGGTTCTGCAAGCGGATTAAGTACTGTAAATGGATGACAAGCTGTAAGCGAATTAACACGGCGGCCGGTAGCAAACTTAGTTCGCGCGGGTTGCCGTTATTCATCCCAGCTTTATAATGATGGAAATAATGATACCCATTAGATTTCATGATGCAGCCAACACACCTGTAACCTGAAATATGACGGGTATATCTTTTCTGCATCACGTAAACCAGGAGTCAC
This sequence comes from Yersinia sp. Marseille-Q3913, assembly GCF_963892745.1. Lineage (NCBI taxonomy): Bacteria > Pseudomonadati > Pseudomonadota > Gammaproteobacteria > Enterobacterales > Yersiniaceae > Yersinia > Yersinia sp. Marseille-Q3913. The sequence continues at coordinate 350,426 of NZ_CAWQAF010000011.1, forward strand.
CATGTCACGCATTATTAGCACTGAACTCGCCCCTGCCGCCATTGGCCCTTATGTCCAGGGGGTTGATCTGGGCAGCATGATCTTCACTTCCGGCCAGATCCCGGTTGACCCTAAAACCGGTCTGGTAGCTGATGATGTTTCAGCTCAGGCGCGTCAGTCACTGGAAAATGTGAAAGCTATCGTCGAAGCGGCGGGCCTGAAAGTTGCCGATATCGTGAAAACCACGGTATTCGTGCAAGATCTGAATGATTTCAGCACAGTTAACGCCACTTACGAAGCCTTCTTCAATGAGCACAGCGCGCCATTCCCTGCGCGTTCATGTGTTGAAGTGGCGCGTCTGCCGAAAGATGTCAAAATCGAAATCGAAGCTATCGCGGTACGTCGTTAATTCTGCTGTCATTGCGTATACGGTAGGTGATTGCCAGCCGTCAGACGGATGACAAACCTCAATGACTCGATCTGGAACGGTGAGGGCAGGTGGAAGAGTAAAGCGTCCGCGCCACGGATGGCGCGGCTCGAGCCTCCAGGGACGGATTTACGGCGTCTTTACGATCTGCCTGTTCTCTCCGCCACTGACGCTTTGTCATTAACTTCACGGCTGGTGATTGCCAGCCGTGTTTTGTTGCTCCTCCATAAATACTTCCGCCCCCTTTTCCCTGTGCGCCATGGCAGATCATCATGCTAATGATGTGGCAATTTTCTGCCCATCAATAAAGCAGCAGACTCACTGATTGCACCCTAATAGTGCTGAAATCGCGCTAACTCCCCCTATTTTGCCTGTTTTACGAGCTGGCACAGTTTATGCGTAATCCTCACTACAGCCTGTTCTGTTTGCGAGGTGATAATGCTGAACATCGACCTTTCCGCATCACGATTTTTCGATGAAATGTTACTGGCGCAGGGGCAACACCGAAGCCATTACGACGCCTACTGGCAATGGTTGCAACAGGCCGATCAACTGACGATTGCGCGTAAGCGTGAAGAAGCTGCACTGCTGTTTCACCGGGTGGGCATCACCTTCAATGTGTATGGTGACGATGATGGCGCAGAGCGTTTAATCCCGTTCGATAGCGTGCCACGTATTATTCCCGCCAGTGAATGGCAGATGTTGGACCGTGGCATTCGCCAACGTGTTCAAGCGCTGAATGCGTTTTTACATGATATTTACCACGATCAACACATTCTAAAAGCAGGGATTATTCCGGCTGAACAAGTGCTAGCCAATGACCAATATCAGCCCTGTATGCAAGGGGTGAACCTGCACCGCGACACCTACGCACACATCATTGGCGTGGATATGGTTCGTAATAGCGATGGCCTCTATTATGTGTTGGAGGATAATCTGCGCACCCCATCCGGCGTCTCCTATATGCTGGAAAACCGCAAAATGATGATGCGGCTCTATCCGGAACTGTTTGCGCAACAACGTATCGCCCCGGTTGAGCGCTACCCTTCTCATCTGTTGCAAACACTGCGCGAAAGCACGCCCGTTAACGATCCTACCGTGGTGGTGCTGACCCCAGGCCGCTTTAACAGTGCCTATTTTGAGCACAGTTTTTTAGCGCAGCAGATGGGAGTCGAGCTGGTTGAAAGCGCTGATCTGTTTGTCAAAGAGGGCGCGGTCTTTATGCGCACCACCGCCGGCCCTTGCAAAATTGATGTTATCTATCGGCGCGTGGACGACGCCTTCCTCGACCCACTGGCTTTCCGCCCTGACTCCATGCTAGGTGTCCCCGGACTGCTATCAGTCTATCGGGCAGGTGGGGTGGTATTGGCTAACGCAATTGGTACTGGCGTTGCAGATGATAAATCTATCTATCCGTATGTGCCGGAGATGATTCGTTTTTACCTTGCCGAAGATCCTATTCTGGCGAATGTCCCCACCTGGCAATGCCGCCAACCTACTGATTTATCTTATGTCTTGGCTAATCTGGATCAGATGGTGGTGAAAGAAGTTCATGGCGCAGGGGGCTATGGCATGTTGATCGGCCCCGCGGCCACCCAAGCGGAGATTGCCCAATTCCGCCAGTTGCTACTCGCGCGACCACAAAACTACATTGCACAAGAGACCCTCGCTCTCTCCACCTGCCCGACCTTTGTGAACAATGGCCTTGCCCCACGCCACATTGATCTGCGCCCTTTTGCCCTCTCCGGCGCGGAAATTCGTCTCGTGCCCGGCGGCCTGACCCGTGTGGCACTGGCGGATGGCTCACTGGTGGTTAACTCCTCGCAAGGCGGCGGCACCAAAGACACTTGGGTATTGGAGGATGATGCATGTTAAGCCGAACAGCCAGCGAGCTTTATTGGATGGCCCGTTATCTTGAGCGGGCAGAGAACATCACCCGAGTGCTGGATGTCACCAACCGGCTATCGATGATGCCCACCAGCACCCGCGTGAATTTTGATCTATTGGTGCCTCTCAGTCTGAGCAACACGCAGGCCCTGTTTGCCGAACACTACCCGCAGGTGTCGATGACCCACCTGCTGAATTTTTTCGTGCTCGACAGCCATAACCCCAGCAGTATTTTTAGCTGCTTACAGATGGCCTGGAACAATGCCCATGCGGTGCGCGGCAGCTTGTCATCCGAGGTATGGGAAAGTATCAACGCCACCTGGATTGAGATGAAACAGCTGCGCCGACAGGGGATCAGCGCCGCCGGTATCGATGCCTTTTTTGACTGGGTTAAGGAGCGCTCACATCTCTTTCGTGGTGCGGTTTACGGCACTTTACTGCGCAGCGATGCACTCTATTTTATTCGTCTGGGCACCTTGATTGAGCGGGCTGACAGCACTGCTCGCCTGTTGGATGTCAAAAACCAATTGCTGGATAACGACGATGATCCGGTGCGCGAATACTACCGCATGGACACCTTATTGCGGGCCGTCAGTGCGCGTGAGGCATACCACAGCTTGTACAAACAGCAACTTAGCCGCGAGGCGATTGCGGAACTGCTGATTTTACGCAATGAGATCCCCCGCTCCCTGCTGGCCTGCATCAGCGACATGGAGCAGCAGTTGGAATTGATTGGCGGCAGCCGCAGTCATCAGCCACGACGGTTGGTCAGCATCTTGCTTGCCGAGCTGCGTTTTAGCAGCATTAACGATGTGATGGCCGATGGCCTACACATTTATCTGATGGATTTTTTAGGCAAGATCAATGCGATCGCTGACAGCATTCGTCAAACCTATCTGGAGGTCCAATGAGACTGAATGTCGATCACAGCACCCACTACACCTATGCACAACAAGTGCAGCACAGCACGCAGTATCTGCGCCTGACGCCACAGGATTCTGCCCACCAGCGGATTTTGTCCTGGCAACTGACCTTGCCGGAAGATGCCATTCGCACCACTGACGCTTTTGGCAATGTGCTGCACGTACTGACACTGGATAAACCCCATCAAGCCATCACTATTCAGGCGCAGGGGGTGGTGGAGATTGAAGATAACGTGGAGGATGACAGTGGCGACCACCTCTCCCCACTGGTGTTTCTGCGCCACAGCCCACTGACTCAGCCCGATTTCGCCATCCGCCAATTTGCATCCGGTTATTGTCAGGGCGTGACCCATGCGGATGCACAATTGGATTGCCTGACACTGATGATGGGCGAACTGCTGGCAAAAATGCCCTACAGCCCCGGCACCACCACGGTCCAGGACAGCGCAGCCCAAGCTTTTGCCGCCGGGCAAGGGGTATGTCAGGATCACACCCACGTCTTTCTTGCCTGTTGCCGAAGTTTAAATATTCCAGCACGCTATGTAAGCGGCTATCTTTATACAGAATCCTCCAGCCATGTCGCGACCCATGCTTGGGCAGAAGTGTGGCTGGATGGGCATTGGCAGAGCTTTGACGTCACCAATAACACCTGCCAACCGAATCAGCATTTGAAACTGGCGGTGGGCATAGATTATCTGGATGCTTGCCCAGTGCGCGGCATTCGCCGAGGCGGTGGCTATGAGGATATGCAAACCATTGCTGCCGTGCATATGTTATCGACCCCACGACGTGATATGTCGCAATAAAAGGATACTGTTCAATGACTTACTGCGTGGCCATGCGGCTGTCGTCCGGGTTAGTGTTTGCTTCCGACTCCCGAACCAACGCCGGAGTGGATCATATTTCCACTTTTCGTAAATTGCATCTGTTCCAGCAACAGGGCGAACGAACACTGGTGGTGCAAAGCGCGGGCAATTTGGCGACCACACAGAGTATTGTTAGCTTGCTACAACGCCGCTGTCTCGATCCAGAACAAATCAACCTGATGAATGTCGGTTCAATGTACGAAGCCGCCACCCTGATAGGTGAAACGGTGCGTGAGGTGATTAACCGAGACAGCGGCGCGCAGCAAAACAGCGGCGGCACAGATTTCAACTGTAACCTGTTGTTAGGTGGCCAGATTAAGGGGGAAGGGCTACGACTGTTCCACATCTATCCGCAGGGTAATTTTATTGAAGCCACCCAGGACACCCCCTATTTTCAGATTGGCGAAAGTAAATATGGTAAGCCCATTATTGACCGCGTGTTGAGCTACGAAACCCCGCTGGATCAGGCGATGCAATGTGCACTGATTTCGATGGACTCGACTTTGCGCAGTAATTTGTCAGTGGGCTTGCCGCTGGATGTGATGATCTACCCCCTCGACAGTTTCAGCACTGCTCAGCAGTATAGGATCACCGAGGAACACCCCTATTTTATGATGATCCGTAAGGGCTGGGGCGAGGGGCTAGTGAGTATTTTTGCGCAGTTACCGGGGTTGAAATTGGGGAGGTGATTCGGTTTTGGTGATAGGTTTCGGTTGATAATCGTTCAGGCGATTGGTTCGGTTGACATGATCTCGTGATTCGGTTCGGTTGTTAACGCTTCACGGCTTGCCTTGCCTGCATAATAGATCGGATCTGGTTTCGGTTGATAGTCGTTCAGTAATCACCTGACCCTCGTCGCCTCAACCGAGCAGGAGGGCAGGCCGGCCCTCCTGCACCTGCGGCTTGCGCGAAATATTACTGCTATTCGCAGTGCCCTCCGGCAGCTTGCCGGCTAATCGAACCGGGGCTGACTCGCTCCCAGCTCGACAGCCCCTTTCGCCGCGTCCATGCGGCTCATTCGGCCTGCAATCTTTGTCGGCAATATTCCTGATTGCGCTTAAGGTCAAAAGAGAAAGTCAAAATCAAAACCCTGTTTTTAGGTTTTGAAGTTAAAAGCACATTTGAGCTGCCGAGTGAAGAATGAAGGTAGGACGCGAGGCATGGATGCCGAGCGAGCCGTGCTTGAGCAGGAGCGAATCACGGCGGTCCGTCAGCGTAATGATGAGCGAGGGCACCCACGAAGTGGGCAAGCGATACGTGCGCTAGCGCAGGGGTTCCAAGGGGGTTACGCGCTTGTAACCCCTTTGGCGGTTGGTTCATCGGAGGCAAGGTGAGCGGTGACGCTTTAACAACCGAACCTACCACTAACTGAATATCAACCGAAACAAGATCCGATCTATTGCGCAGGCAAGGTGAGCACTGAAGCTTCAACAACCGAACCTACCACTAACCGAATATCAACCGAAACCAGATCCGATCCAACTGAACTGATTTGAACTGAACTGATTTGAATTAACTCATCCCTTGATCCAATAACCCCCCTCATACCCCCGCAACACCATCTCCTGCGGTTGGAAGGCGCTTTCACCGTAGCTGCTCATCAATAGTTGCCAGTTGCCATCCAGCTCAATCCCCTCTGGCTGCCATGTCTTCGGTTCATCACTCAAATTCGCCACCACCAACAACTGCTTACCTTGCCAACTGCGCAAATAGCACCATAAGTCCTGATTTTGTGGACAAAGATCCTGATAATCGCCAAACGTGAACACATCATGTTGCTTACGCAGGGCGATTAAGTATTGGTAGGCATAAAACACTGAGTCAGCATCTGCCAGTGCAGCATCGACATTGATATCACCATAGTTATTGCATGGCTCAATCCATGGTGTCCCCTGGCTGAATCCCGCATTGCGGCTGTGGTCCCACTGCATCGGCGTTCGGCCATTATCGCGGGATTTCACGGCCAGGATCGCCAATAACTCATCAGGTTCGCGCCCTTTGGCACTCAGCTCAGCAAACATATTCAGGCTTTCTACATCACGGTATTGGCTGATAGAGCTAAAGTTAGGATTGGTCATTCCAATCTCTTCGCCCTGATAGATATAGGGGGTGCCCTGCATACCGTGCAGCACCATCGCCAGCATCTTGGCCGCCGGCAGACGCAATGCACCTTCATCGCCAAAGCGCGACACAATGCGCGGCTGATCGTGGTTGCACCAGAACAGCGCATTCCAGGCGCGATTATGCATCCCCTGCTGCCACTGGTTAAAAATCTGCTTTAGCTCAACCCTGTCCGGCGGCATCAGCGACCACTTCTCGCCATTGAGATAATCCACTTTCAGATGATGAAAGTTAAAGGTCATCGATAGCTCATCGCCCCCTAATGCGGCATAACGCTGGCAATGTTCAAGGCGAGTGGAGGACATCTCGCCTACCGTCATCAGGCCGCAGGGTTGGAAGACATCGCGGCTCATCTCTTGTAAAAATTCGTGGATTCGGGGGCCATCGGTATAGAAACGGCGGCCATCGCCCTCAAAATCATCCGGGAAGTCCTGCTGTTTAGAAACCAGATTGATCACGTCCAGCCGCAAGCCATCGACACCAATATCGGCCCAGAACTCGCACACTTTTTTCAGTTCATCACGTACCGGCTGATGCTCCCAGTTCAAATCCGCCTGCTCGGCGGCGAACAAATGCAGGTAATATTGACCACTGGCGGCGTGCCATTGCCAGGCGTTACCGCCAAATTTCGAGCGCCAGTTATTCGGTAAGTTATCACCCTCACCATCACGCCAAATGTAGAACTGCCGATAAGGGCTGTTGCGATCCTGCGCAGCTTTAAACCAGGCGTGCTCGGTGGAGGTGTGGTTGAACACCATATCCATCACGATACGGATCCCGCGCTGATGGGCTTGTGCCACCAGATTTTTGAAGTCGTCCAGTGTGCCGTAAGCCGGGTCGATGGCGCAGTAATCCGCGACGTCATAGCCGTTATCCACCTGCGGCGAGAGATACACTGGCGTCAGCCAAATGGCGTCAATGCCCAGTTTTTGCAGATAATCCAAACGTTGCGTCACCCCCGCCAGATCACCGTAACCATTACCGGTGCTGTCCTGAAAACTCTTCGGGTAAATCTGATAAATGACGCCGTTTTGCCACCAAGGGATAGGATTATTCATAGCAGACTCTTTATTCGTAGAAAAACAGAAACCGTGGGAAAAATGACGCCGCCAGCGCATCACCAGCGGCGTTTCATGACTTAAACCGGCAGCTCGCCGCGACTCTCTTTACGCTTATAAACCATAATTGTCAGCACCAGTGGCACCACAATCGCCACCAACATCGCCAAGGCATAAATGCCCCAGAACTGTGGCTTAATGGATAAAATACCCGGCAGACCACCGACACCGATGCCGTTCGCCATCACCCCCGTCAATCCGCAAATCAGGCCCGCCAGTGCAGAGCCAATCATGGCACAGAGCATTGGGAAGCGGTATTTCAGGTTGATACCATACATGGCCGGTTCAGTGACACCGAGATAAGCCGAGATGGCCGCTGGCACCGAGATTTCGCGCTCATTAATTTTACGGCTAATAATGATGATGCCCAGTACCGCAGAAGCCTGCGCGATGTTAGAGAGCGCAATCAGCGGCCAAACTGGCGTACCGCCCATGCTCTGAATCATCTGCATATCAATGGCTAACGTGGTTTGATGCACACCAGTGATAACTAACGGCGCATACAGGAAGCCAAACAGTGCAGCTCCAATTGGCGCGAAACTGCCGGTCATCACCGCTTTCACGCCCCATGCCACGCCATCACCAATCATGCGGCCAAATGGCCCAATCAGTGTATGGGCGAGGAACACCGCCAGCAGCAGGGAAACCACCGGCACCACCACCAGATAGAGGTAAGCGGGGATGATTTTTTTCAGGTTGGTTTCAATCCAGCCCAGCGCTAAACCGGCCAGAATTGAGGGAATAACCTGCGCCTGATAACCCACTTTTTCAATGGTGAACCAGCCAAAATTCCACACCTCCGGAATTTGTTGGCCCAGCAGATAGGAGTTCATCAGTTGCGGCGAAACCAGCGTGATACCCAGCACAATCCCCAATACCGGAGTACCGCCCATTTTCTTCACTGTCGACCAGCAGATAGCCACCGGCAGATAGAAGAAGATAGCTTCGCCCAGTAGCCAGAGGAAGTCATAAATGGTTTTCCACGCCGGATACATCTGCGCCAGCGTTTTGCCGTCGGTCATCGGGATATCACCGATCACGTTACGGAAACCGAGGATCAAGCCGCCGCTGATCAGCGCCGGTAACAGCGGGAAGAAGATCTCGGCAAAGTGGGATATACCGCGCTCAAACCAGGTCATATTCTGCCGCGCAGCCAGCTTAGTTTGCTCTTTATCCACTTCATTCAGGCCAATTTTGGCGATCAGCGCCTGATAGTAATCATCCACTTCTGGCCCGATAACTACTTGAAATTGCCCGGCATTGGTAAAGCAGCCTTTGACCATCGATAGATTTTCGATCTCTTTTGGCGAGGCTTTAGACGGGTCATTTAACACAAAACGTAGCCGGGTAATGCAGTGGCTGACGGTGGCAATGTTATCTCTGCCTCCCACCAGTACGATCAATTGATCGATATCTTGTTGTTTTACTTTGCTCATTTCAACGTACCTTTCGTAAAGGTGGAATAGCGTGCTGAGTTATAAGGTTTTTTTAATCTGTAAGGTCTATCGTGAATAAAAAGAGTGAAAATGGTCGTTGGCATTAAGAGAGTCGCCAGTATTAAAACCATCACCGATTAAATATTCAGCTAATTAAAGATTAGCCACGTATTTATATTTATGGAATGGGAACGTTCCCAACTTGCGTTGAAGATCACAGTTTGGCAATTTTTTGTGCCAGATAAGTCGCCAAAAACAGAAGCGCTGCCGCAGTTTACCCACCACTCAGGATGGGATAACGGCTAACAGCAGAGTGATATGAGGCATCAGGCCAGTTGGCCGGGGATAATAATCTGTTGAATTGGCTGACTATTATTAAGCTGGGCTAGCAGCTGTTGCGCCGCTTTCACCCCCGCCGTGCCATAACCCAGTTCGACTGACAGGGTATTGGGGAACAGAAAGTGCAGCAGCGGCGTATTACCAATACCACACACCTGAATATGTTGTTGCCCCTGCTGCTGTAAGTACTTACTTACCCCCATGGCAATGGTATCAGAGGCACATACCAGTGCCGAGGTATCCGGTTTTATCACCTGCGGTGCCAGTTGGAAGCCACTCTGATAGCTCAGTTCACCCAGTGCAACCGTGGGTATCAGGCCGTGCTGCTGGCTGTAATCAAGATAGGATTGATGACGGCGCATACCCGTGGTGGCATCCGAGGGCTGCACACCGATATAGCTGATATGGCGATGACCGGCATGGCGTAACTTATCCATCAGCAGGCGCACCGCCCCTTCATCGTCATAGCAGACGGAGGAGTAACCGGAGTATTCCCGCGCCAACACCACCATTTTCTCTTGCCACGGCGAGAGCATGTCTGTGGTTAACCCAGTGAAACCAAACAGAATCACCCCATCCACATTGCGCTGTTGCAGCACATGCAGATGCTCGCTGACCAAAGTGGCATCAAACTGGCTCTCCATCAGAATCGGGTCGTAACCTTGCTGGTAGAACAGCGGCAGCATAGTGCGTACCGCCTGATTCTCAGACGGTGAATCCAGACGAGAGACAATAATCGCCACCACTTTATCGCTCTGCCCTCGCATGGCGCGGGCTGATTTTGACGGGGTAAAACCCTGCTGACGAATAACCGCCTCAACCCGTTCGCGCGTCTGTGGGCTGACACTGCCTTCGTTATTCAATACCCGTGAAACCGTGGATTTTCCAACTCCACTCATGCGGGCAATATCCTTAATGGTTAAGCGGTTTTGCATGGTTTACCTAATGTTTAGGTTTATAAATATATAATAAACTGATTATTTATATTTGATGGCATACAGGGAAGCATACCATGCACAGAATCAGACTCAGCGCATGATATCCCAATGACCGACAACTATTGTCACCCTAACGGATTATCTTCTCGTCAGGGTGATTTTTGCCGTGTTAACAATGGTAATGCCGTTTAGTGTCTGTCTAGCTGTTTGGTTGCTAAGCTATGAGTAGCGACTTGTTTTTATCGCGTACCAGAGGGGTGGAAGTCGTGTAGCGCCTACCCTATCTATTCATTTACCGGAGGTTAATGACCCAGTGGACCCTGTTCCCTCAACCGCACCCGATGGGTGCCTCCGGTAAGGTCTCTCCTCGTCTGAGGTGATTGCCTGGCCGGATAACAATCTGGTCGGCAGTCACTGCGCACTTTCCCCGCGTTGGTCTCTGCTGATGATGTTTTTTTGCTCTCTATGGCAGCTTTGCCGTGGGCGCAACATGATGGCCGCCAGACAAACGGCGTCATGGCATGACAGTAAGGTTAGCACCATGCACGTTAAAAATTTCACCCGGCAGTTGCTCAATGTATTGAGCCGTAGTCTGCCCCGCCGCCTGATCCGCCGGGAAACCATGCTAGAGGGTTTGCCGCAGGGAAGTGCGGCTAAAGATCTGCCCGTTGCCCTGACTCAGCAGCGCTTGCAGTGCGCCAATGAGACGCCACAGCAGCTGTACCAGCGCTTTAAGAGCCACCCGGAAGGGTTGACCGAGCAGGAAGCGGAGGCGATCCGCCTCAACAGTGGCAATAATGAGATTGAAAATCAGCAGGCAACTCGCTGGTGGGTCCACCTGTGGCACTGCTACCGCAACCCATTTAACTTGCTGCTAACCATTTTGGCACTGATCTCCTATGCCACCGAAGACCTCACCGCCGCACTAGTGATTGGTGCCATGGTATTGATCTCCACCCTGATGCATTTTATTCAGGAAGCGCGCTCAAGCCGCGCGGCAGATGCGTTGAAAGCCATGGTCAGCAACACCGCGACCGTGATCCGCAGCGATGCCCATACCGGCAAGAGCCAACATCGTGAATTGCCCATTTCACAGTTAGTGCCCGGCGATATCATCAAGCTCTCTGCTGGCGACATGATCCCGGCAGATTTGCGCATTTTGCTGGCAAAAGACCTGTTTATCAGCCAGGCCGCATTGACGGGTGAATCACTGCCGGTTGAGAAAGTGGCCCAGTGCCGTGAGTGTGAGGAGCAGAACCCACTGGAGCGCGATACCCTGTGCTTTATGGGCACCAATGTAGTCAGCGGATCGGCGCTGGCGATAGTCATCGGCACCGGCAATCAAACCTATTTTGGCCTGCTGGCTGAGCGGGTGACCCATCAGGATGAGCAACCCAACGCCTTCCAGAGTGGCATCAGTAAAGTCAGCTGGCTGCTGATCCGTTTCATGTTGGTGATGACGCCAATTGTGTTGCTGATCAACGGTTTTACCAAAGGTGACTGGTGGGAAGCTGCGCTTTTTGCGCTCTCCGTTGCGGTTGGTTTAACCCCAGAAATGTTGCCGATGATCGTCACCTCGACATTGGCAAAAGGGGCGGTGAAGCTATCGCAACAGAAAGTGATCGTCAAACGACTGGATGCCATTCAGAACTTTGGCGCGATGGATGTTCTGTGTACCGATAAAACGGGCACCCTGACCCAAGATAAAATCGTGTTGGAGAGTCATACTGATGTGTTTGGTGCCAACTGTGAGCGCGTGCTGCACTACGCCTGGCTCAACAGCTACTACCAAACCGGGCTGAAAAATCTGCTGGATGTGGCGGTGCTCTCCTCCATGGCGGGATCTGCCGCCGCCGAGTCTCAAGCCGCCGACACACTGGCGGGTTACCGCAAAATCGATGAGATCCCCTTTGATTTCGAACGCCGCCGCATGTCTGTGGTGGTCAGCGATAAATCGGATTATCACGAGCTGATCTGCAAAGGTGCGCTGGAAGAGATGCTCTCCATTTGCCGCCATGTCCGTCAGGGGGATGAGGTTATCCCCATCACTGATGCGCTGCTGGCCCGTATTCGCCGCATCACGGATGAGCAGAACCAGCAAGGGCTGCGGGTGGTTGCCGTCGCTACCCGTATTCTGCCCGCCTATCAGCGAGATTATGCAGTTATCGATGAATATGACCTGATTTTGGAAGGGTATATCGCCTTCCTCGATCCACCGAAAGAGAGCACCGCTCCAGCGCTATTGGCGCTGAAAAACAGTGGTGTTAACGTAAAAATCCTTACTGGTGACAACGAGTTAGTAGCGCGTAAGGTCTGTAGAGATGTCGGCTTATCTGTCGAGCAGGTTTTGCGCGGCAATGATATTGAGCAGATGACAGAGGCAGAACTGACCGAAGCCACCCGCACCACCACCCTGTTTGCCAAACTGACCCCGATGCATAAAGAACGTATCGTGCAAAACCTGCGGGCAGCGGGCCATGTGGTGGGTTTTATGGGGGATGGCATTAATGATGCGCCAGCGCTACGGGCAGCTGACATTGGGATCTCCGTGGATTCGGCGGTAGATATCGCCAAAGAAGCCGCCGATATCATTTTGCTGGAAAAGAGCCTGATGGTGCTGGAACAGGGGGTGATCGAAGGCCGCCGTACCTTCGCCAACATGCTGAAATACATCAAAATGACTGCCAGCTCCAACTTTGGTAACGTCTTTAGCGTATTGATTGCCAGCGCATTTTTACCCTTCTTGCCGATGCTGCCACTGCATCTGTTAATCCAAAATCTGCTGTACGATATTTCGCAGATTGCTATTCCGTTCGATAACGTCGACGAAGAGCAACTAGCGAAGCCACAACGCTGGAACGCCGGCGATTTGGGGCGCTTTATGGTGTTCTTTGGCCCGATAAGTTCTATTTTTGACGTATTGACCTTTAGCCTTATGTGGTGGGTATTTAAGGCGAATACGCCGGAAATGCAGACCTTGTTCCAGTCCGGTTGGTTTGTCGAGGGGCTGCTGTCCCAGACATTGATCGTGCATATGATTCGTACCCGTAAGATCCCATTTATCCAGAGCCGCGCCTCATGGCCGCTCTGCTTAATGACACTGGCGGTGGTGGTCATCGGTATCGGCCTGACCTTCTCACCACTGGCGGGATTCCTGCAATTACAAGCGCTGCCACTGGCTTACTTCCCGTGGCTGATAGTGATCCTGGCCGGATATATGGTGACAACTCAGTGGGTGAAAGGGTGGTTTGTGAGGAGATATGGCTGGCAGTGATGCTGGCTTTATTAATATTGATTTGGCGATTGATTCGTTTGAGATGAAATTTAAATTCGACTCAAACAATCAATCGCGATGGCCTTAAAACTATCAAAATGCTGACTACTCAGCAGACGACTCATCGAGCGCTCGCGCACAAAGGTGACGAACAGATCGTAAATCGCCATCGCCTCTTCATAATCGGTTTTACTGATCGCCAGCAAGAAGATGACATAGGCCACTTCGCCATCCCCCCAGGCAATACCATTGGGGGCCAGCAATGTCACCACCACCGTTTTCTTCGCCAATAAGCCCAGTGAATGTGGCAGCGCGATCCCCTCGCCTAGCATGGTGGAGACAATCGCCTCCCGTTCAACCACTGACGGGTAGAAATCGGCGTCAACAAACCCCTCCGCTTCTAGCTGACCACAGACTTTCTCAAATAACTGCGCCTGCGTCATCGGCTGGTCGATAATCATAAAATGGTGGCTATCAAAGAACTTTTCCAACATATAGGGGCGAGTACGATCCACCAAGACTAGCTTGCCTAACTGCTCCAACTGATATTCGGTCGGGAATGGCGACATCACCACCACCGGCTTGTTTTTCTCAGCTAATCGCGAGTTGGAAATAATGAAATCTTCGTCGATATGGTGGAGAATTTCGTAATCACGCAGGGAAATAGTCTGTGTCATCACAATTTGCGGATACTTACGGGAAATCTGCGCCTGGATCATGCGGGTGGTGGAGTTACCGGTATCACACACCAGCATCACCTGCGGATGGCGCTGATAACCAATATTGTAATGGCGCTCCAGCCCCACCCCAATATGCAGCACCAGATAGCCAATTTCATTCTCACTCAAGCTATAAGGGGTGTATTTTCCCCAACTGGATACCGCCGCCAGCGTCACATCATAGGCCATCGGATAGTGCTGTTTAATATTGGATAACAATGGGTTAGGAATGGTTATCTGATACTTCACCCGCGTGATCATGGTTTTGATATGGGTGAGGAGATCACAGCGCAGCTGCTTATCGCCCTGCAAGTTGTAATTATAATGCGCGTTGATATAAGAGAGGATGTAATCCACCAGCGTCTCTTCATCATCAGCATTGATTTCACTCGGTCGGCTGGTGTCAGATTGACTGGTTTGCACCCGACGGGCGGCAATATTGACTCGTAAATAAGCCTCTTCCGCCGCTGAAACCTCTTTTCCAGACAGGAGTTTAAGCTCATTCGCCAAGCGGCCTGACGCCAGTTTCACCGCCTCATCCACATCTTCTGCATCAAAATCTGATAACGGATAACCATCAGTGATACGTTTTATCGCCACCGCACAGTAGAAAATCAGGTATTGCTCACCTTCATCAGTCAACCGCACCCCATATTGATCCAATAGCGCATGGAGTATTCCGGTCAGATCCGGGATGGCTTGAATACTCAGAAACTCATTTTTTAATAATGGGTTATCGGCATCTTGCAGTTGTAACTGGAATAGAAGATCCGTCAGACAGGTGCGGATCGCCAACTCAGTGCCAAATAATTTCATGCCATAGCGGGGCTTGGTTTCAATTGTCAGATGGTAGCGGTTCAGCCTCTCTCTCACCTCAGCCATATCATTTTGCAATGTGCCACGGCTGACAAACCATTCATCGGCTAAATCTTCCAGCTTCAATGAAAAAGCGGAGGTCAGAAAACGGATTAACAGATAGTGCACTCGCTCATTGGCCGTGCGCGGGGTTAAATGCGTTTTACGGTTTTGCTGCTGCAGAGCACGAAAGCGCTCGGCGTCATCGATCATTAACCGATAACCAAAGCCACGGTTATGTACAAAATGTGCACCATAATGCTCAAGAATTTCATTCAACGCCGTGATATCTGCCCGCACAGTACGTGTCGAAACCGCAAAACGTTTTGCCAGCTCATCCTGAGGCAGCGTCTCCGATTGCAGTGCATCGAACATATAGGCCAGACGTTGATAGGGAAATCTCACTGCTCCACTCCGTTATTCAGACATGCTGTTTTTCAAGACATTGAGGGCAGCCCCTGCCAGCATGTGCGCAGGGGATGGTATCACCAAGTACTAAGATCAATTTGCCACTTTGCGGGTCAATTTTAAAGTGGCTTCTGTTATCGCGGTGCTGAGCCAGCGCCTACAGGCAGTGGGCTGTCGAGTACCTGTATGTGCCGTTACACCACGATCTTTTTGACGATATCCAATAATGTTTTTACATCTTGCGGGCGAGTATTGCCCGTTTTGCTGTCGATAATCGAGCTGTAGATGTGCGGGATGATTTTTGTCACTCCGGCATCCAGTGCGATCTGCACAATTTGCTCGAAATTATCCAGGTCGATACCACCCGTTGGCTCCAGCCAGAAACCGGTCGCCGCACAAGCTTCGGCGACAAATCGATACTCGTCGATAGAGTCCAGGCCGTTCATTGGGAAGAATTTTATCGAGCTGCCGCCCATATCTTTCAACATGGCAATGGCGGTGGTGATCGGGACGATCGCGTCTTTCTGCTGTGAACTGAGTGGACCGGTGGAGATCTTCACATACCCCACTTTGCCGGTCGGTGAAACCAGGCCGTTAACCACCGTCTCCTGCTGCCCCAGTAGAGCGCGACTCGGGCCGACGCCAGTAAATACCTGATTTACATGCTGTGGTTTCAGCTGCTGCACAATCTGGCTAACCATCGTCGATTGCTTAGGATCACCCGCACCCAACCCGACGGATAGAGCATTATCGATAAGTGCCGCGTATTCGCGCATCTCTTTCACCGCGCTGTCGACATCAGGGTAATTTTTCGATAACACCCCCACCAGCACATGGCCTTCGGTGGCCTGATAGATCTCACGCGCATTCTCTTTTGAACCGGCTAGCACATTCAGGCACACCCGATCACGGTAATAATTTGGGGTCAATTTCATGGCTTAGGCTCCCTTAACCAAGTGGTTAATACAGCGGTAAATTGTCTCGAGCTGCGGTGATGTTACACTGCGAACATCCACCTCAATCTTACCTTCGTTGGCTTTGTAGGCGCGGAAATAGATGGCGATATCGCCACTCTTTAGTGCATCAACCAGATCTGGTGTCGAGCGGCCGATTTTGGCTTCATCAAAACTGATCTCAGTGCGGGCAATATCGCGCCCAGCCGCATCCCAAACCACTTTGGCGCAGACGCCGTCGATGCTATTCAGTTGGGTGATGAAAGGCGTCATCTTCGCCACCATCTGCTGGCCGGTCTCTTTTTCCAGCGTCATGTAGCTTTCAATGGCGCGGGTCAGGCCGAGGATGCCCTCTTTGCCCACTTTCATCGCCCGACCAATGCCGTTTGATTGCAATTTCACCCAATCAACATAGGTTTTCTTGCCTAAGACCAATCCACTGGTCGGCCCTTCAATGGCCTTGGCCCCGCTGTAAATCACTAAATCAGCGCCCATTTGATAGTAACAGAGCAGATCTTCTTCCGCTGCCGCATCGACGATTAATGGCAGTTGATGCTTACGAGCGATAACCACCGCTTGCTCAACCGATAAAATGCTTTTTTGCACACAATGGTGGGATTTTATATACAAGATCGCCGCCGTATTAGGCGTGATCGCCGCTTCTAGCTGTTCGGGTAAACACTCATTGGCATAACCGGCTTCCACCACTTTACCGCCGCCCAAGGTCACCATGGTATCAACTGGCGCACCAAAGTTAACATTGTGCCCCTTCGGCAGCACAATTTCATCGGGCACAGTGCGGGGTGCGGCATGAAGATTGACCAGCAAATTCGCATCATCTTTCACGATCACTGCGGCGACGGATTGCGCAACTCCGGCAGAGGCGCAGGAGACCACCACCGCGCTCTCAACATTTAGTAAATCGGCAATGTAAGCGCCGGTTTTATTCACCAGATCTTTCATTTCAAAGTAGTGATTCAGGCCGAGTTCCACGGCGTCAACCACCTCTTGCCGTGGTGTTGAAACCCCAAGCATCGTCATACGGCCAGAGGCATTAATTACATGTTTTAGCTGGTATTTTTCATAGACTGAAGACATTTTTTAACTTCCCTTCGTCAGTTAATACTAAGTCACCGGCCACCACCGCAGCCAGTGGCACCAGATACTGTTCACCGGTGACCGATTTGCCTTCCGAATCGC
Organism: Yersinia sp. Marseille-Q3913; assembly: GCF_963892745.1. Taxonomy (NCBI): domain Bacteria; kingdom Pseudomonadati; phylum Pseudomonadota; class Gammaproteobacteria; order Enterobacterales; family Yersiniaceae; genus Yersinia; species Yersinia sp. Marseille-Q3913. The sequence continues at coordinate 367,869 of NZ_CAWQAF010000011.1, forward strand.
TGAAGACCTGCGGCTGTTGTTTCAGCTCAAAAAGGGTCAGGTCAGCATCATAGCCCTCAGCCACTACCCCTTTATGGGTTAGGCGCAGCGCTTGGGCGGCATTTTCGGTTACGCAGCTAATGACCTGTTCCAAACTCAGGCCGATGGTGAAAAATTTGGACATCACGGTCGCCAGGCTATGCACTGGCCCATTGATGCGGTTGCGGCAATAGATGTCGGAGCTGATAGTGTGCGGGTAGATACCTTGCTTGATGGCAAGCTCGGCAACCTCAAAGCTGAAACTGGCGCTACCGTGGCCCACATCCAGCAACACGCCGCGTTTTAGTGCGCGCTGAATAGATTCACGCAAAGCCCCCGCAGGGGTCAGAATTCGGTTGGGTTTGCCGTTATAGCAGTGGGTAATAATGTCGCCCTGCGTCAGCAAATCGGCAATTTCATCCAGATCCGGCGGGTTATTGCCAATGTGAACCATCAGCGGCAACTGGTTGTTCTCTTGTTGGATCTCTTTGGCGCGGATCAGCGGCTTAATGCCGTTTGTGCCCACCACACTGCTACTCATTCGGGCCTTAATGCCGATAATAAAATCGGGGTTACGAGCAATCGCCTGACTGACACTTTGCTTATCAATCTGCGCCATATCAGCTAATTCGTTTTGCGTGACGATGCCGGTTTTTGCAATATTCAAAAAAGCATAAACATGGGTTTTGGCCGCACGAGTCAGGCGGTAGAAATCATCAATATCATTGGCGCCCGTACTGCCGGCATCCACCACCGTGGTCACGCCACTGGCAACACCGACTAAATCGGCTTCGTCATGATAAATAGGTGATGCGGGGTAGCAGTGAACATGGGAATCAATCCAGCCAGCACTGAGATAATACTTCCCAGCCAGATCCAGGACTTTTTTGGCCGGATAAAGGGGGGATTCAATTTGGTTATTTTCAACCGCAGCAATAGTCGCGCTCACGGCCGTTATTTTTCCGTCATTAATAGCAATATCCACCTGACGGCCATTAACCAATAGTGCCCGAGTGATAATAAAGTCATGCATTATCTTTATTCTCCGTTATACCCTTCTTACTGAGTATCGCAGCGGGGTAAATATCCGGTAATTTGAATATTTACCCCGAAGTTCAGGAAATCGCGACAGGGAAAATAGACCCTAAAATCATGGCACCCAAAATTGCGCCACCTGTTATAGGTTTATTCCACAGATAAAACAGTAATGCGCCGCCTAAAGAGCCGATACCAATAGGAATTGATGCAGTAATCGCTGACAGAATAATCAGCGGCCCCAAGAAGCGGCCCGATGAGTTACCTGCGCCCATCATGACATCTGCACCGTAAGTCGAATTACTTTGATTAATCGTGAATTTACGTGCCAAAATAATCAGATAGCCGATAGCTAAACCAATTATCAGGCCCGTCACCAAGGATGCAGCAAAATTGGCAACCGGGAACACGAATCCAGCCCCCAGCAATAATGCCGGCACACCCAAACCTACACCCGTTTGGATCGCGCCACCGATATCTAAAATACCGACCAGCGAACCTTCAATAATACGAGCGAATAAGAAGCTGGCACCAAATGCAGCCACTGCCCCATAAACCCCGGTATCCATTCCTGCACGCAGCATTGAAACAAATGCCACTTCGTTAAATGCGCCGATACCATATAAGTAATACATATGAGTACCCGCGAATACGCCAGAAGATAACAGTCCTACAAAGATCGGAAAGGACCAGTCGGCATACCAGAAATTATTCTTGGTTTGTTCATCCATCATTAAGCTCCTCTCGCTGCGTTATTTTCCGCTCAATGCGTTATGAATGGTATCGAGCCACACTGGCACATCCAGACTGAATGACTCCAGGAATTTCATGTCGAATCCACGGAAGAAACCGCTGAGCACGAACAACAGCACAATCACTGTCATCATGATTTTTGTAACTTTATTCCAGCCGCTCTCCTCAACCCCTTTACCAATTAAAATACCCAGAACCAGACCCGGAACGGCATTACCCATAATTAACTGTGCCAGACCGCCGAAAATAGTGGCCCAGAAACCAGAACGACGTCCGGCATCAATGGCGGCTAGCCAGAAAATAACTGGCATCACGGTGTTAACCAGAATATTGGCGGCGGGCACCAAGACCTTAATTGCCGTGACCTGTAATGCAGCCGGAACCGCTGAAGCGGTGGTATTGAGGAAGCTGACGACAATAACCCCGATAATTCCGCAGGCAATCGCCATCTTTTTCGGGTTATGCATGGTTTCCGCCACATTGCGATTTTTAATCATCAATGCTGCAGCACCCCAGTTCGGAATAATGCGGTGGTCGACATCCTGAGTAAATGCCCCTGCGGCAACCGACGAAGCCCAGGCGTTGAAGAAGAAGCCTAACCCGAAGGAGAAATGCGATGCCGGATCACCCTCACACGAGTTCAATTCGCCCAAGGTACGAAACGCGCCCATGCCCTGTATTGTCGGCGCATGGAACATACGGGCGGCCCCAACACCAACCCCCACGCCGACCAGTCCGCCGATAATAATCGACTTAAAAAGAATAATTAAAAACATCAACATATCCTTTCATCTATAAGCCACCCCCAAGCAATTGACGTTGCAGCTAGCTGCAAATAACAGTGCGGTGGGAATAGACTTTTTATTTAGAAACGAAGACAACCTTTTCTGTGTCAATAATTGTCACGTTCACGGTAATATCTAATTCAACACTGTATGTTTTTCTTTCTCGCGGCAGAAAAAAGAGTAAAAACCTCTCTTTTTTCACTGATAATTCGGCGCGTAATACTTTGACGTCTTGTGGTTCAATCCGTAACAGAATATTTTGCGTCGACTTCAACACCGTATTTTGGACATTACCCAGTGCATTGGCGAAAGCTTTACCCTTAGTATCACCTTTTCCTTTTACCTGCACCTGAGTGGTATATTGCTCTTTCATTATGGCTGACCATATTTCTTGATATAGGCTTCCACTAATTTCTGCCCTAACTCTTCTTTATCCATAAATCCGAAGCCTAATACCTTGCAGCCTTCATTTATTGCGGTCACACCCTCTTCGACTGAGCGCATTCCGTATTTTGCTTTGTAGCCATACTTATTTTGGGCAGTAATAGCACCCGCGCCACCGCTACCACAAAATGAAATACCGAAGTCCGCTTGTTCGCTATTCATCACATCACCCAGTTTCATGTCTGCGGCAACACCGGGAATAACCACCACGCGGCCACCAGCCAATTCAACACCTTGCCCAACTTTTTGGCCTTTACCTAAACGGTCGCCAATTACAACGGTAATTTGACTCATAGTCTCTTCTCCAGATTACTGTTTTATGGGTTATTATCTTTCGCTACTTCAAAATGCACCGATAACAAATAAGCCTCTTCTATCGGCAAATTAGCAAACGTGTCGACAACTTGCTGGGCCATTTGCATCGAATGTGCTGAAATCTCATCGAATAATGATTTATCCACCTCAGGTAATGGCTCGCCAGTTATTGAACGTAACACCATGGCCCGAATATGTGATGCCAACATTTGCTGCTGAACATCGTTGGTGAAAATGTTTTCGGTATTTAACATCACGGTAATTTCAGCTAATACCCGCTCAGTGATGATATTTACCTCTGCTACTCCAGGTTCCTCGGCTGCATTTAATGCGGCTACATCATTCACGCTGACAATCCTCTATTTCTTGCTGTAACAACTTTCTGACTACAAAGAGAGGTTCGCTTACTCCCCTCTGCGCGATGACATCACCCTACCTGCAAGCGGAATAGGTGTGTAGCGGCATTTTTTCCAGTTCAAAGTGGAAATGTCGTGTACCGGGGGGATCACATTCGCAAAATAGGCGTTTACATAGCTAACTTAATCATTAACAACAAAATAACTTTTATATAAATGCACCCTGAATGCCTGCGGTGGAAAAAAGTTCGTGATCCGGATCTCTTTCTTTTCCAGCCGGAAGCGCCTAATATCAGATTAATATTAAAGTTATTTTCGAACACCCCCTCTCCTATGGCGTGGGGGTGTTGTTTTTATGTTTTGCTGAAATTGAATTGGAGAGTGGTATGACCAAGCCAACCATCACGATTAACGAGCTGGATGCTGAACGTTTGGATGCGTTACTGGCGCAACCGGCCTTTGCCGGTACTGTGGTCGCACAAGCGCTCAATGAAGAGCTGGATCGCGCAGAAATTCTGCCACCTAATGCTATTCCGGCAGATGTGGTGACCATGAACAGCTGTGTGCGTTTTCGCGATCTGAATAATCAGGAAGAGCACATCCGCACGCTGGTTTATCCGGCATCGCTGAAAGACAGCAACGAGCAACTCTCGGTGATGGCACCTTTAGGTGCAGCATTGCTGGGCTTGCACGTCAATGACGAAATCAGTTGGAAATTGCCGGGCGGGGATGAAGCTCGCATTATTGTGCTGGAGTTGTTATATCAGCCAGAAGCCGCAGGTGAATTCCACCGTTAATCGGCATTAATCGACAATAAATGCCGATAGATGTTGATTGAAACATCTGCGAATATGCATATGTTGTGAGGGTAACAGCCTAGGGCCATTACCCTCTTTCAGCGCATTAGCGGTATTTTTTATGGTAGGTATCGCGGGTGGGCTTGAAATCCTGGGCGGCTTTTTTGGCATCATCCAGTTTGCCTTGATTGGCCAAGGCCAGCGCACCATCAATCTGCCCGATAAGTAAATCCAAACCATGGCGGAAATCCTTCACCTCCGCACTCCCCTCACCTTTACTCTTCAGTTTGCCAGGAATGCCCTTTTGCGCATCCAGTGCCGCTACGCGCATCGCCGCTAAACCTTGCTTGATCACATCTGTAGAGTCGGCCTTCAACACTTTGCCGTAATTCTCGGCAATGGTGTCCATGTTATCCGCCACACTGGCCGCCGTGGCTAACGTGCTGGCGCTAAGTAACACCGCCACCATGAACGCCATCATCTTCTTACTCATGCTCACACTCCTTATAATTATTGTTAACTGCATAGTTCTCATTGATACATTGCTCATACTTAACGTAGTCAATGGAGGGGCAAACTGACAATGATTTTTTATTGCCAACTGAAAAAGCCGGAGTTGTGTGAATGAGCAAATAAAACCGCCCGTATTTCTACGGGCGGGAAATGGAATGAGAATATGACAGAAGGGTTATTATGCGCCCGCGATCTTCATCGCCGGTAATAAGACAGAGCCACACTGAATGTTACTGCGCAGTTCGATATCACTGCCGACACTCACGATATTGCGCAGCATATCTTTCAGGTTACCGGCAATTGTAATCTCACTCACCGGGTACTGTATCTCACCATTTTCAACCCAGAAACCAGCAGCACCGCGAGAGTAATCACCTGTCACAGTACTGACCCCCTGCCCCATCAATTCAGTCACCACCAAGCCTTTATCCAGTTGCTTCAGCATCCCGGCGAAATCCTGCCCTTGACCTGCAATGCGCCAGTTATGGATCCCCCCGGCGTGCCCGGTGCTTTGCAGCCCCAATTTACGGGCTGAATAACTGGTTAGCAGATAGGTTTGCAGCACCCCGTCTTTGACTATCTCTCGTTGCAACGTGCGCACACCTTCACTGTCGAACGGCGTTGAAGCCAGGCCACGCAATAAATGCGGATGCTCTTCAATGGTCAACCATTCAGGTAAAATCTGTTTGCCGAGGTGATCGAGCAAAAAAGTCGATTTGCGATAAATATTACCGCCGCTGATAGCCGACACTAAGTGACCAAATAAGCCCGTCGCCACTTCGGCGGCAAACAGCACTGGCGACTGCATGGTCGGCAGTTTACGTGGCGATAAGCGGGACAAAGTGCGACGGGCGCACTCTTCACCCACCCATTCCGGGTTGGCTAAATCTTCCATCCGCCGACCAATGGTATAGGCATAATCCCGCTCCATATCGCCATTGTGCTCGGCGATAACACTGCTGGAGAGTGAATGGCGGCTAGAGCAATAGCTCTGTAACATGCCGTGGCTGTTGCCAAAGACCTTAATGCCGTAATGGCTGTTAAAGCTGCCACCCTCGGTATTGGTGATCCGTTTGTCTGCCTGTAATGCCGCCTGTTCTGCACGCGCGGCCAGCAAGATACCTTGCTCAGCATCCAAATCACCCGGATGGAACAGATCCAGATCCGGCGCCTCGAAAGCTAGTAGCGATTTTTCTGCCGGCCCCGCGTAAGGGTCAGGCGAGGTATAGCGGGCAATATCCAGCGCAGCCTGCACGGTACGTGCGACCGCATCCGGATTTAAGTCGGTGGTGGAGGCGCTGCCTTTGCGTTGCTGGTGGTAAACAGTAATTCCCAGCGCACCATCGCTGTTGAACTCCACGTTCTCCACTTCACCAAAGCGAGTGCTGACGCTAATTCCGGTGGTTTTGCTGACGGCAACTTCGGCCGCATCAGAACCCGCGCGGGCTAATTCCAACGCCTGTGCAACAGCGTGTTCCAGCGTTTTACGCTGTTCTGCAACTTGAGTGACTACTTTCATCGATCTGCCATAATTAATGAGATAATCGTTCAGGAAAGTGTCGTAATACGACGACTTACACGGATAAAATAGAGAACGCCATACTTTTGAGTCTATCAGAGATCTTGGTACAATTTCGCAGAAAGCCAACAACCTGCTACGATTAGCCTCTTTTTAAGGAATTTGACCATGAACAAACAGCCCGAAGACTGGCTAGATGAAGTCCCAGAAGGTAAAAATGACGATGATGATGATGATGAAATTATCTGGGTCAGTAAAAGTGAAATCAAACGAGATGCCGAAGCGCTGAAAGATCTCGGAACCGAGCTGGTTGAGCTGGGTAAAAATGCGCTGGAGAAGATCCCGCTGGATGAAGATCTGCTGGCAGCCATTGAGCTGGCGCAGAAAATCAAGAAAGAGGGTCGCCGTCGCCAGATTCAGTTAATTGGTAAAATGCTACGCGCCCGTGATGTCGAACCCATTCAGACCGCGCTGGATAAACTGAAAAACCGTCATAACCAACAAATCTCGCTGTTCCATAAACTGGAAACACTGCGCGATCGTTTGGTTGCAGAGGGTGATGATGTGATCCCAACCGTGTTGGATCTCTATCCCGAAGCTGATCGCCAGCAGTTGCGCAGTTTGGTGCGTAATGCCCAAAAAGAGAAAGCCGCGAATAAGCCGCCAAAAGCATTCCGCCAGATCTTCCAGTATCTGCGTGAATTGGCAGAGAAACAGCAGTAATCGGGCGCAGCTCGCGCCTGTTTAATGCGACGTAACTGTCAGGCAGTTTGGGTAAGGCAGCGCACAGGACCCGGAGCGTACACCCAGTACGTGAGGAGTCCGGCACTGCCCAGGCTCAAGATGGCAAGTAAAATAGCCTAATTAATATTAAAGCGCAGACTACCAGCCAGCTCCTCTTCTGCCTCTTCGAACAACAACACTATCGCCCCAAAACGGCGTTTCCGGCGGTGATTGAAATGGATAAATTCAATCTCTACCGGCAATGCTATCTCACCCGTTACCACATCCCACAGCGCATCCAGATTAGCGCCAAAATCTTCCCTCAGCGCAAACTTTTGGGAAAATTCACGGTAAAATGCAGGAAAATCAGGTATATGGTCAAAATCGAATACCACTTTTACCATCTTCTACTCCATCCGAATGAAATGCTTGTAGTGATCCTGAGTCAGATAAATCAGGCCATCATTAGAGTACAGCAGACGATCGCTACCGCGATGGCCGCAGCGATAATTTACATCGGCCTCATGCCAGTTGCGGCCTTTGGCTTCAGGTAGTTGGCGTTCTCGGTTAGAAAAACGATCACCGCCAATAGCACGCCCCGGCAACACCTTACACAGATTGCCCTCTTTTGGATCCCAACCTTTCTCACGGGCCTGCTGCTTGGTAATGTAAAAATCCGGCAGTCGATGGTGCGCTTGTAGGTATTTCGCCACAGGTTTGGGCTGCGTTAATTGTTCGATGGATGCAGGCGTCGGTAATGATGGGCGATCCAGATCCGGCGATTGACCAATATCACGCGCGGTGTCACAGCCATTCATTTGTAATGCCGCCGCAATCAATAGCAACACCGCACCCAGAATAGTGATAATGCGTTTATTCATCATGGTTCTCCTTAACCCTTAGGCTTCCAATAACAGTGGTTAATAACCCAGATTTCACTATAGCAATCAAAGTAGCTCATCAACCTGACTTATAAATTACCCAGATGCAGGGTTTTAACTTCCATAAACTCATCTAACCCTAGCACCGAACCTTCGCGGCCCAGACCGGACTCTTTCACGCCACCGAAGGGGGCTAGCTCCGTAGAGACCGAGCTTTCATTGACGCCAATCATACCGCTTTCCAATGCATCAGAAACGCGGAATACCCGTTGCAGATCCTGCGTATAGAAGTAAGCCGCCAGTCCGAACGGCGTGTCATTCGCCCGCTTAATCACTTCAGCTTCGGTTTTAAAGCGGAAACAAGCCGCCAGTGGACCAAATGTCTCTTCAGACGCCACTTTCATCTGCTCATTGGCATCGGCAATAACTGTTGGTTGGAAGAAATTACCACCCAATTCATGACGATGCCCGCCCACCAGCAGACGCCCGCCCTTCTCAAGCGCGTCTTTGACGTGATCTTCGACTTTCTCCAGACCCGCCATATTAATCAGCGGCCCCATATCGACATCTTTATCCATCCCATTGCCCACTTTCAGTTTTTTCACCTCAGCGGCCAGATGGCTGACGAACGCATGGTAAATGCCCTCTTGAATATAGAAACGATTGACGCAAACACAGACTTGCCCGGCATTGCGGAATTTACAGGCGATAGCCCCCGCCACTGCTGCATCTAAATCAGCATCATCAAACACAATATAGGGTGCATTGCCCCCCAGCTCCATGGAGATCTTTTTCATGGTAGCAGCGGCATTGCACATCAGGGTTTTGCCCACCTCAGTTGAGCCAGTGAAGGAGATTTTGCGCACCTCAGAGCTGGCCATAATGGCATCGCTGATAGCATGGGTGTCACCGGCAACACCATTGAGAACACCAGCAGGTACGCCCGCTTTTTCTGCCAGTGCCAGCAAGGCAAAAGCGGACAGTGGCGTGTTATTGGCCGGCTTAATTAGCCCGGTACATCCGGCCGCCAGTGCCGGCCCCAGTTTACGGGTGAGCATAGCCAGCGGGAAATTCCACGGCGTGATAGCGGCAACAACACCAATCGGCTCGCGGGTGGCAAAAATGCGCGCCCCCTCTTTGGCCGGCGGAATAATCTCACCATTAGCGCGTTTAGCTTGCTCACTAAACCATTGAATAAAGCTGGCGGCATAAGCCACCTCACCTAATGCCTCTTTCAGCGGCTTACCTTGCTCGGAAACCATTATCTCAGCCAATGATTGCTGATGTTCCATAATGAGCAAATACCAACGCTGTAGAATTTCTGCCCGCTGTTTGGCCGGTTTTTTGCGCCAGGCAGGAAATGCCTCACTGGCCGCTTTAATGGCTGCTTCACTCTCTTGTTTACCGGCTTTGGCCACTTTGGCAACTAACTCACCGGTAGCAGGGTTATAGACATCGAAAGTCTCTTGGGCCTGATACCATTTACCGCCGACAAAATAACCAATGTGGTAAACGCCGTCGCTGTGCTGCTGGTCCTGCAAGGGGTTTTGCTCTGACATCATGTCAACCTCCTTAGGAAAATGAGGCCCTCATCAATAGAGGGCGCGAAAGGGGTGGTTCCAGATTGAGTATAGCCCTTGAAAAAGCGATAAGAACAGCTTAGAGCGCTTCAACTGATATCTATATCAGCGCACTCTGATACCGATGCAACATATCTGCTAGCCGTTTTACCGGCAGGGTAACAGAATCAGGCGACTGATAATCAACCAGTTTTTGCTGATATTGATCCAGCTCCTGCAACAGCCGGGCGAAGTAATAGCGCCGTTTCTGATCACTCTTCACATTGATGACACGATCAGCGGTATAGCGGATTTGCTTATGGAAGGCACTCAATTCAACATGAACCGGGATCTCGGTGCTGTTGAGTCGTTGATGGGCGATGATCAGTGTCAGTGCCAGACGATACTTATCAATATCGCCGGGAAACATCATCAACAGCTGATTCAGTTGCTGATAGAGCATCGGCAAATGATTTTCGCTGCGGCGCGCTTTATTGGTGGTCAGGGCGGATACTGCACTGTAAACAAAGCGATTTAGCAAGGTTCTGCCAGTCCGCTCTTTGGCATTATCGCGGATCAGCAACAAGACAATCAGGGAGACAAAGCAACCGACTATCTGCCCCAAAGCACTGTCGAGGAACAAGCTGACGTTAAATTCCATCGGGTTACTTAGCACCATAATGTTGATGGTGCTAGCTAATGTCCCCAGTGACCCCAGCCGCCGCTTCTGCACTTCGATACCAATAATAAAGGCCAGCAGCCCCAAGCTGATGCACAGCAGCAACATGCTTTGCTGGGTGGCAGGGATGATAAACATAAAGTAGAGCGCCCCGATGGGCAGCGCCATGACGACCCCCAGCAGGAAGTCGATCGCCACCATGCGCGGATTGGGTGTGCGCATCGCCAGCGAGGTGACTACGGCTATCATCACCATACAGCCCGCCCCTGATGTCCAGCCGGTCCAGAGCCAAAATAGTCCCCCGATGGCAGTGGCGATACCCGTGCGCAGGCCATTGATCATCGCGTGATGCCCTTCGGCGGAGACATGTTTTACCGGCATATCACCCGCCAGAATGCCCTCCTCTACCCGACTGATGCTGCTGTTGGTGTGGATACCTTTTGATAGCAATAAATAGCGGGTGGCAGCACCGACCCAACTGCTGATGGTATGGGGGATCGCCTCACTGTGGCTAGCACCGATAAACTGGCGCAGTTTTTTCATCTGCTGGCGGATCTCTGTGGGTGTTGATGCCGATTCGCTCAGCATCACTTTCAGCTCAGGGGGAAGAGTATTGGGGTGATTAACCAGTACCAAATAGCTTTCACATGCCTGCGTGATCAGCGCGAGTGACTCGGAGTGCAATACCCGCAGGCGGCGGTTACAGCGCTGCCAACGGGATGACTCCATCATCAGGTAGCTGCGCATCCCATTGAGCGCAGTAGTATTTTTAACCAAATCACTCCAGGCGCGATCGATTTCGGTTTTTTCCGCCGGACGAATACAGAGCTGCAACAGCTTATATTGATCCACCAGTACCTTATCCACCAGCCGATCAATATCCTGTTTAATCGACCGCGGGGAGAACAATAGGTCCGCCATCACCGCACAGACGATCCCCAACACAATTTCGCTACAGCGCTCGACGGCAAACTGCGGCGTCAACAGGGGGGTTTCTCCGGTTGTGACAATGATAATCAGCGCGGTATAACCCGCCAGACCAAAAGCATAGGAATTTTCGACCCGCACCAGTGATGAGATCCAGGTGCAGACCCCCGCCCACAGACAGCACAGCATCAGGGTTAATACTGGCGCTCTGATAGTCAGCACAATAATAACCAAGCCACCAATACAGCCGATAAATGTGCCGATAATGCGCAGCCAGCCACGGTGGCGGATAGCGCCGGAGAAAGGTTCACCACCAGCGGCAAAAGCCGGGCCAGCGGCGACAATCGCGGCGGTCAGCACTGACCAGCGCGGCGTTTCCAGTTGCAAATGAAAGCCCAGAAACAGCGCGGCTACAATGGCAAAACTCAGCTTAAAAGCAAAGCGCAGGCGAATGAAGGTCGGGCTGCTCATGTTAGCCAAACTCGCGCAGACGGTGCATCAACTTAATCATCGGCGAGGCCTGATTAGGGTCACGATCATTTGCTCCGGTTATCACTACCGTCGCGGTGGTGCCTGCTGGATATGGATGCTGCTGATCCTCGCTATCCAAACGAATCTTCACCGGCACCCGCTGCGCCAGACGTACCCATTCAAGATTATTATCAATGGTCGCCAGCCCTTTGCTGTCGACACTGCTGCTGCTATTGGTCACACCGGCAGAGATACTGTCGACGGTGCCATGCAGAATGCGGTTGCTGCCCAGCGGAGTGATTTCCGCCCGATAGCCCGGTTTGACTCCTTCCAGCTTGGTTTCTTCCAGATAGGCCAAAATATAGAAAGTCTCTTTTTTCACCAATGCGACAGCGGTCGCGCCGCGGTTAATAAACTCCCCCGCATGAACATTCAGATTGGTCACCCAGCCTTCGGCAGGCGCGCGCACTGTGGTTCGCTCCAGATCAAGTTTGGCTAAGTCACGGACTGCAATGGCTTTTGCTAGCTGATGACGGACGGTTTGCAGCACATTGCTGGATTGGTCGATCTCCTCTTGTGATAGCGCCTGCACCCCCAGCCGCTGCCGTCTGCCGGATTCGCGCTGCTTCTCGGCAGCTAGCGTTTGGTAATAGGCGACATCAGCTTCAGCTTCGGCCAATGCCTGCTGATAGCGGGGTTGGTCAATCACAAACAGGACCTGGCCTTTCTGCACCAGTTGGTTGTCTTTAACCGGCACCTCAGTGATTAACCCACTAACATCCGGCGCGATAGCGACCACATCGGCGGTAAATTTAGCATCACGGGTCCATGGCGATTCAGTGTAAAAAGCCCACACCTTGAAAATAGCGATGATAGCCAGTAAGACCACTAATAAGGTGATGCCGATGCGGATTATTTTTAATGAAAAAGTACTCACGGCGACCTCAGGAAGAAAAACGAGAAATTAAGTAAAAAAGACAACCATACAGCGCGGTATTAAAGAGTGCCGGGTGCCAAACAAACTCATAAATACCTGTGGGTTGTAACAAACGACGCACAACAAAAAAAAGTGCTAGCGAGAGAAGCAGCTCAAGAAATATCGGCGGGAAAGAGAGGCCGAAAATCACCATCACCGGAAGCAAACTCATTCTTTAAATCCTCTCAATTATAGGATGTCGGTGAACATGCCTGGGTTAATAGTTAAATTCTAAACTGAAACTCATTCAACCATAGTGGCCAAGGCTAAAAGCACCAGCGATAAGGTAGAGTTATAGGTTAAACTTGTAACTGCAAGCTGGACGAGGCGGGTAACACTTTAGCTACGCGGCTTTCAGACTTCGGACCTTTCTCCGACAGCAGTATATTAGCCTGCTTATTATCAACTTATCTACAATGTGTGATCTAAATCACTTTTAAGCTAGAGTTAACAATCGATGCAAAACAAGCGACCAGCGCTAAACAAACAGGCCACACAGGATAAGCAATGGAAAGACTAAAACGGATGTCGGTGTTTGCCAAAGTGGTTGAATGCGGCTCTTTTACTGCGGCGGCGCGGCAGTTAGAGATGAGTGTATCCTCAATCAGCCAGACCGTGTCCAAGCTGGAAACCGAGCTAAATGTTAAACTGCTTAACCGCAGTACCCGCCGCATTGGCTTGACCGAAGCGGGCCGGATCTATTATCAGGGCTGTCGGCGCATGTTGCAGGAAGTGCAGGAGGTGCATGAGCAGTTATACGCATTTAACAATACGCCAACCGGCACGTTGCGCATCGGCTGTTCATCCACCATGGCACAAAATGTGCTGGCGACCATGACAGCGGATATGCTGAAAGAGTACCCCGGTTTGTCCGTCAATTTGGTTACCGGGATCCCGGCACCGGATCTGATTGGCGATGGTCTGGATGTGGTCATTCGCGTGGGGGCATTGCAAGATTCAGGGCTATTTTCCCGCCGCCTCGGCTCTATGCCAATGGTGGTTTGCGCCGCCAAAAGCTATTTGCTGCAACATGGCACCCCGGAAAAACCGAGCGATATGATCAACTTCTCCTGGCTGGAGTACAGCGTGAGGCCAGACAGTAATTTCGAACTGATCGCGCCAGAAGGGATCACCACACAAATATCGCCACAAGGCCGCTTTGTGACCAACGACTCACAAACCATGATCCGCTGGCTTAAAGCGGGCGCAGGCATCGCCTACGCACCATTAATGTGGGTGATAGAGGAGATTAAGCGCGGTGAAGTGGAAGTGTTATTCAAAAAATATCACTCTGACCCGCGCCCGGTATATGCGTTATATACTGAAAAAGACAAAATGCCTCTCAAGGTTCAAGTCTGTATCGATTATTTAACCGAATACTTTAAGAACGTTGCAGAGATATATCAGGGTTATCGTTAATAAAAAACACCTTTTTCAGGTCAAGAAATGTTAATTATTTTCTCCATACAGACCTTAATTCCATGCTATAAAGTAACGATATAAACAAGAAAAATCCTAATTAGCAATCCACGTTAAATTCATAATCATCCTACAAGTTGACAAAAATAGCCGCTATCATTCTAATATCTAGAATAGACTATTAGCTATATATTAATATATATTTCAGTCTACATATCCCGCATTAATCACAACAAAGTGGTGCATATGTTTATATCAAAAAGCTTACTCGTATTTATTATCACAGCCCAAGAAGGGTCGTTAACAAACGCGGCTAACAGGCTATTTACCACCCCCCCACCAATGAGCAGAAGCTTGAAAATACTGGAGGGGAAATTGGGTTTTAAGCTATTTCACCGAACAACCCACGGACTCAGACTGACGTTGAAAGGAACTGCTTTATATAAAGAAGTATATCCTATTTATACCTATTTGACTGAGTTGAGCGAAGACTACAAGAAATGTAAAAATGGTATTATCAATATTGCAACTTGTGAAGTCAAATCAGAATATGCTGGGTTCATTTGCGATTATTTCGTCAAAAACAAGAATTTCAATATTGAACTTAAAGAAAACATTAAGTATGAAAATCAATCAGATATAGTTATTAGCTCAAAAAAAATAAAAATGACCAATTTTGATGTAGAGCTATCAGCAACTTGCAAAGCAAATTTACAATATGCATCACACTTGGAAACGCTCTCAAATTACCCTCAGTGCTTAAAAGAATTACCCTTTATACAAAGTGCTATTTTCAGCTCAACTAATTGTTTTAATGAATTTATTTTTACATTGAAACAACAAGGATTCAAAGGCCACATCCTGAATATTGATGATAAAATAACGCGTTATAACTTAATCAAAAAAGGAGCTGGTATTTCCATTACAACCAAAGGCTTTTTCCCCGATGAAAAACCTGAGCATTTATCAGGTCTCTGTATAGATAACAATACAAGTTTTGATGTTACTTATTATATTTATCTAAAAAGCTCGGTAATAAATAAAGACTTATTTATTCAGCATGTTAGAGAGAACTCGCCACTATTATGGCAAGAAGTCAATGAAAGTCATTAATTTCGTTCAGCGTATAGCAATATCACCATGAACTCATTTCTGGCTTATCACTTATTAAATGTAGAGGTGTCTTATGCAAGATAAAAAACAATTTGCTGCGGTAGCTATGGGAAAAACCGAACAGCGTATTAAGGATCTTAAGCTGAAAAATATAACCACCCTCTTTGATGTCACCGCAGAAAGTGAAGCACAATTTATTGCGAAGGTTGTTAATGCTCACTCCGGTGAACAGGGGGGACAGGAAACTGAATTATCCGAACAAGCCAAAACACTCTATCAGCAAGCCAAAATTGAGGTAAACCATCAGCAAGCTGCCAAGCGAGCAACACAGTTACGCAATGACCCAGTACTCCATAGCATCAACAAACTGGCTTTTCCTGTACTGCCATCAACATTACAACCACAAGCCAGAACTGATCTCTCGCTGACTAGTGAAATCCCTGAGCGGGAAAAACTCTATGTTGATCCGGCGTCTATCCAATCAATGTTCTCTCCGGCCCGCTATTTATGTGAACTCTATAATGTGGCACAGGAGTTACATGCGCCGGAAAATAAACTACATATCGATCTGCGCCGTCCGGACATAAAGGCGTTAACACTGAGCAATAATAATATGCAGAGGGAAGTCTCTTCACTGGATATATTATTGGATGTACTACAAAAGAAAGTCACTCCAGCGGCCCTCACCGAGGATACTAAGACACAGGCGAATAACGCTTCATTCACCCTACCTTACGATGACAACCTCACGGTTATTAATACGGTGCTACAGGATAAATCTATCAGCCTGCGGGAGATCGCGACACTGCTGACAGATAATGATGAACCGTGGGAAAACATAATGACCCCAGCATTAATGCAAGAGCAATTGGGGCTAAATGCTGCTAGTTCAGCATTAATTAAAATAGCATCAGATATGGATGATAGCAGTGTGCAACGTTTGGCTCATGCCACTCAACTTGATATTGAGCAATTGAAATGGCTTAATAAAAATATCATTACAAACAGTAATGAAAATGACAAAAAAAAATTAGAAGTGCTTGCAATCATCGCCGAATATCGCCGCTTAAACCAACACTATGGGTTGTCGGTCGATCAGTACGTGGCCATTATTAATGACATCAACATCCATGCTAAAGATAATGAGACAAGTTTCTTTCAACAAACGTTCTCTCCTCTTACAACTGATATAACGCTTAACTTCATTGACCAAAAAGAAAATGAAACTATTCTTAGAAACAAATTAGGCATTACTGCTGAAGAGTTACGTCGTATTGCTAAATATTGTTTTGGCGAGCAATCCAATAACGTCGAAATGAATACCCATAAATTTAGCCAGTTATACCGTATGGCATTTATCCCATATCTATTGGGTCTGTGTTTCTCACAAGCAGAATATCTATGGAAATTAAATGACAAACTAGACTCTGGCGTAATGGAAAAAATCGCCACCAGTAATGCACTGTTTATTGTTAATTCCATTGATCTACTGGAAAAAAATGTTCAATGGATGAGTGAGAAAAAGCTTGATATTGCAGCACTGCAAGCGATGACAACCACTCAATACAGTACGGCGGCCACCCCTGAACTCTTTAATTTCTTATCTAATATTTATCAGACACTGGGAAAACAGGTCTATTCTGACTCGCTCAAACCCAATCTGTACCGTAGCCTGGGAGCTGGATTCCATCTAAAAAGCAATATTGTCGAAAAACTGGTTGATTGGCTAGAGAGAAACGACACTGATTTTAGATTAGAAGATTTATGGAACAATATTTCGATGATATTCATCGAAGCACCTTCATTGCATCAGCTAGAGGTGCATCAACCATTGATCATCCAATGCCATAAGCTGAGCCAATATGTACTGATTGCCCAATGGGCAGAATTAACCGACCAAGAAATAACATTTATCTTATCAGATGAATATTTTGATAATAGAGCGCACTCGTCTTCCCCTGATTTAGCGTTACTGCAATTTTTATCCGAATTTAAATTCTGGCAAAAAAATATAAAAACATCACTTTCAAACGTACTGGCTCACATTAAAAATTCCAATATCGACCAAGATGAGAGAGTTAAAAATTTACGGTCCGCAGCGGAGGTTACAAGATCAGTAGCAAATAATACTCTAAACGAAGTCAAAGAAGAAATATATTCGTCAAATGAAGTCATTCACAATTTAGAATCAAGGTACAATAGATTTGAAAAACTTGGGGCTTCATTGTACAAAATAGTATTACTTGATGCAACAAAACGTATCAACATCTGCAAGGAAAAGATCGCAGCATCAGAAGAAAAAAAGAAGCAGGCAGAGGATTCAATTGTAAAAGCAGATAAAAATATAATAGAACACATAAAAAAATATGAATATGAATACCAAATTGAAACCATAGCAAAAATACATGACTGGGACCTGGAGTTAACCAAAAATACGATTAAGCATATTTTCAATGATAAATTCGATCATGACTTAAAATCAATTATATTATTGGTAAACTGTATGTCAATAATTAAAAAACTAAATATCAGCAGTGAGTGTTTATCTAAAATACGTTCATTTTCACTAAATAGAAATGTAGAAAATAGTAACAATATTAAGTTTATTGCTAATGAGTTATTCGCAGATATTTGATGTAAAACTCAACCAAGTCACTAATATTAATCCTATAGGGATACCTATTATGCCTAATACTATTGTATTAAATAAAATTAAAGAATTTCGCCGTGATGCATTGGTCGACTACTATCTGGCTAAAGATAGTAGCGCCGACCAGAGTATCAATACAGCAGAGAAACTATATCAACACCTGCTATTAGACACCAAGGTTGACCATGAGGTGAAAACCTCACCTATCGCCGAAGCCATCAGTAGTCTCCAACTCTATATCGAACGCTGCATTGATGGTGCAGAACCTAACGCTGCTACCGATAAAATTAAAAAACATTTCAGCACTGATAATTTCCTGCATAACTGGAATCTTTACAATAAGCGCTATCCCCGCTGGGCGGGTAAAGAAAAGTTAAAATACTATGCTGCAGACTATATTGATCCAGCACTACGCCATAATAAAACTGAACTATTTACCGAGTTTGAACAGAGTATTAGTCAAGAAAAACTGAATGAGAAATCGGTCCATAATGCTATCCAGAAGTATCTCATCAGATACAATGAATTAGCTCATCTACAAACAATAAGTCATCTTGAAGTCACTGAAAATAGAACTCATTTCTTCATTGGCCGCAGTCAGGAAATTCCATACAAATATTACTGGCGCAGTTGCCAACAGGCATCAAACCTGTCACCAGGATATATTTGGTCTGAATGGAAAGAGATCAAGGCTAACATCGATGGGTTAGAAAAAAAATACATTACAACCTCATGGAACAAACATCATTTATATTTAAGTTGGATTAGCAAAGAAAAAAGGAAAAACAATGAAGGTGAAGAATACATACACACAGTCCATCAGACTTCATATAAAAATGATGATGACACTTGGGTAAACAATTATAAATTCGAATTTGATTATGATAAAAGCTATTCTATAAGCGAACTACAATCGCTAGAATTATACGATATTCGCCGAATTTTTAATGTGAGAGAAATAAAAAATCCAGATGGCACTATTGCTAATGGGGAGATAAATGCCGCCTTAGTAGAAAAGACAACGGCAGATACTCCATTGAGCTATATAGTCAATATTGTTCAGCCATTTTCAATCACTGGTGATGAGAATAAGAACGTTAACATTGATAATATTATACTTGTCGCCACTAATGGTCAACAGTATAAGATTAAGAATATCATATCAAAGAAAGATATAATTGTAGACAAAGGTGCTCCAGACTATATTTATACTACATCCCCGCTTAATACCCAAAGTGGCACCGCTTTAAGCAATGAAATCATTACGGATACTCCAGAAAATCTAACCGCACCGGACTCATCATTGCTGATCAGTAAATTACAACAGGGTGTCGATATTTTATTGAGTTATGACACACAATTAAATTCGGTTAATATTAAGCCATTTAATCAATCCTATGGTCTTTATCTATGGGAGCTATTTTTCCATATTCCGCTACTGGCCTCTGCCCGTTTCCTTACCGAACAACGTTTTGATGAGTCAGAACGTTGGTTAAAATTTCTGTTTAGCAGTGCCGGTTATCGTGATAATAATGGGGAACTACAGCTCGAAGGGAATAAGCCTCGCCACTGGAATACATTACCGCTGCAACAAGACCACGACTGGGATAATAGTACCCTACTCGCCACCAACGACCCCGATATGATTGCCATGCAAGATCCGATGCAATATAAATTAGCGGTATTTATGCGCACATTGGATGTGTTAATAACACGTGGTGATCACTCTTATCGTCAATTAGAACGAGATACGCTGGTTGATGCGAAAATGTATTATGTGCAAGCCAGTCAATTATTGGGAGAACGGCCAAATATTGGCATGACTGATAATTGGAAGGTTGATAATCTTCAAAAGGTGGCGACTACTCTGACTAAAGAGAATTCACAGGGCGATTTCTTACCACCCTATAACGAAATGCTGCTGAGTTACTGGGATAAAATTGATATCCGCTTATATAACTTGCGTCATAATCTTAGTCTGGATGGTCAACCATTACATCTTCCATTATTTTCTACCCCAGTGGATCCAAAAGAGTTGCAACGCCAACAGGCTAATGCCGATGGTATCAGTAGTACTACTGCCCTCAAGACTGCGCCCCCCAGTCTCTATCGTTTTCCACTATTACTGGAACGCGCCAAAGATGCTGTCAACTCAGTAATACAATTTGGCAATACATTGCAAATTGCGTTAGAAAAACAAGATAGCGAAGCGCTCAGTTTATTATTACAGCAACAACAACAGCGCATCCTGAAACAAACCCTCGATATTCAAAAGACAAATATTGAGATGCTTACCTGCCGTCGTAATACCACAAAAATAGCGAAAAGCAGCGCTGAAAAGCAGCTGAATTATTATAGTCTACTCATTACTGGTGATATTTCTGGCTATGAACAAAAAGCGTTAGATATGCGTATTGCGGCACAAGCGCTGGGGCTAACGGCAGCTATCCCGCTTGCTGTAGGGGGAGCATTGGATACGGCACCGAATATCTTCGGTATGGCCGACGGCGGTTCGCATTGGGGGGCGATTTCTCAATCCGTCGCCTGGGGTATCCAGGTTATGTCAGGCGGCATAGAACAAGGTGCAGGTATACAGGATATCAAAGGCAACTACGCCCGCCGTGCCGACGAATGGCAACTGCAGAAAACAGTGGCAGAAAAAGATGTCGCGCAGTTGAAAGAGCAACTCAACGAGTTGCAACTCCAGATTTCAATGGCCAATAAGCAGTATAACCTGACTGAGATGGAACAAACCCACACATTAGCCGTTTACCAGATGCAGACTCATCGCTTTAGCGGCAAGGCGCTGTATGACTGGATGGTTGGCCGCCTGACGGGTTTGTATTACCAGCTGTTTGATGCTGCTCAGCCTCTGTGCCTGATGGCTAAAAGTGCATTGGAGCGTGATATCGATGCCAGCAAAACACAGTCCCTGTTCGTCAATTCAGGCTGGAACAATCTCTATCAGGGGTTATTAGCAGGTGAGGATCTGATGCTCAACCTGCAAAAACTGGAAAATGTCTGGCTGATGGAAGAACAACGCGCGCTAGAGGTAGAACGCACGGTATCACTGGCGTCCCATTATCAGAATTTAACGGACAAGTCGTTTCCACTGGCAGACACCATCATGAGCTGCATTAGCGACAATAAAGCCGAAAAATTTGGCACCGAGCAAGATTACGTCAATATCCACGATGACATATTGTTCGTCTCCCTCAATATCAAGAGCCTACAACTGGCGACGGATTACCCAGAAACAATGCATCTAGGCACTATTCGCCGCATCAAACAGATCAGCGTGAGTTTACCTGCGCTATTAGGGCCTTATCAGGATGTTCAAGCCACCCTGAGTTACGGTGGCGAGGCGACCAGTCTGGCCAACGGGTGCAGTGCACTGGCAGTCTCGCGCGGAATGAACGATAGCGGTCAATTCCAACTGGACTTTAACGACGGTAAATATCTGCCATTTGAAGGAATTGATATTAGCGACTCTGGCACTTTGTTGCTGCGCTTCCCGAATGCAACTAAAAAGCAAAAGGTACTGCTGCAAAGTCTGAGCGACATCATTTTGCATATTCGCTACACCATTCGTTTCTGATGACAGCACCACTTAAAACAGGCCTCAGTAGAGGCCTGACAGGAGCTATTTATGGAAAATAATCAACAACATGTTGGCGTTACACCTTTATCGCTCCCTAAAGGGGGTGGTGCAATTACCGGTATGGGCGAAAGTCTGGGGGCTATAGCCCCGAGTGGTATCGCCACGCTGACGCTGCCATTACCTATCTCCTCAGGGCGCGGCTACGCACCAGACTTAGCCCTAAGCTACAGCTCTGACAGCGGTAATGGCCCCTTTGGTTTGGGTTGGAATATCAACACGATGTCGATTCAACGGCGTACTGCTAATGGTGCGCCCAACTATGATAGCCATGATGAATTTATTGCACCCAACGGCGAGGTGCTACTGGCCGTTTCAGCACCGAAGGATAAAGCAGAATATTCGTTACCTGGCTTCACTATAGTCCATTACCAGCCACGGGTAGAGGGTCGCTTTGATCGCATTGAATTTTGGCAGCCTGAAAATACGAACTTAAATCAAACCGCGTTTTGGTTAATTTACGCTGCCGATGGTCAAGTATATTGTTTAGGGAGATCAGCCCAGGCCCAGATTGCCGATCCGGATCACCCGACACATATTGCAAGATGGCTATTGGAAGAGTCAGTCTCCCCGACAGGCGAGCATATTTGTTATCGCTATAAGAACGAAGATGATATCAATGTTGATTCGGGGGAGAAAAACCGTCACCCGCAGGCCTGTGCCCAGCGTTATTTACACCAAGTGCAGTACGGAAATCCAGAAGCATCCAAGCAGTTATATATTCTTACCGCTTATCAGCCAAATGACTCTGATTGGCTATTTACATTGGTTTTTGATTACGGTGAACGTCTCAATAGCTTGTCCGATGTACCCGCACTAAAATCAGAAGGTTCATGGTCTTGCCGTCAAGACCCCTTCTCTCGCTACGAATATGGTTTTGAGGTGCGCACCCGCCGCCTGTGCCAGCAGGTATTAATGTTCCATGACGTACAGACACTCGCGGGGAGAGGACAAAGAGGTCATGCCGAACTGGTCGCACGTCTTCGCCTGAGTTATCTGGTCACCCCCTATGCCACTCAGCTAATCAGCTGCCAACAGGTCGCCCATGAAAAAGACGGCACAGCGCTGACCTTACCGCCACTGGAGTTTGATTATCAACAGTTCCAGGCTGAAACAGAAACCAGCTGGCAAGCGATGCCCGAATGGGACAAATTTAATCCATATTATCAATTAGTTGATCTTAATGGCGAAGGATTGCCGGGAATGTTAAATCAAGAGGATGGTCGTTGGTGTTATCACCCACCAATGCGGCAACCCGACAGTGAAAATGGTGTCAGTTTTGGCCATGCCCAGATATTACCAACAATCCCGTCGATGCAGGATAACGCCAGCTTGATGGATATCAATGGTGATGGGCAGTTAGATTGGGTCATCAGTCAGTCTGGGATAGCGGGTTATTACTGCCGCAATCCAGAAGAGAGCTGGACGCAATTTACACCGCTTTCAGCCCTGCCCGCCGAGTACTTTCACCCACAGGCACAATTGGCAGATTTGATTGGTGATGGCATCTCAGATCTGGCGTTAATCGGGCCAAAAAGTGTCAGGTTGTACGCTAATCAACGCAATGGTTTTGCTAGCGCGCAACTTATCTATCAAAACGAAGCTGTCACACTGCCCATTCCGGGCGGCAATCAGCATGAACTGGTCGCGTTCAGCGATCCATTCGGCAGTGGGCAGCAACACTTACTTAGAGTGCGCCACGATAGTGTGACCTGCTGGCCGAATCTGGGCCATGGCCGTTTTGGCAAGCCAGTGACGCTTTCAGGTTTCAGCCAGCCCACCGAGAGTTTCAATCCGCAATCCATCCGGTTGGCCGATATTGATGGCTCTGGCACCGCCGATCTGATTTACGCCAACAGTGATCACTTGCTGATCTATCGTAATCAAAGTGGCAACAGTTTTGCGCCACCGCTAAAGCTCCCTTTGCCGCACGGTGTTCGTTACGATAACACCTGCCAACTGACCTTGGCTGATGTGCAAGGCCTGGGGGTCACCAGCTTGTTGCTGAGTATTCCGCATATGTCCAACTGCCATTGGCGCTATGATTTAACCACGACCAAGCCTTATCTGTTATGTACCGTCAATAATAATATGGGCGCAGAGAACCACTTGTTTTACCGCAGCTCAGCCCAGCTCTGGCTTGATGAGAAAGCCGCTGCTGCTGCCGAAGGCCACACAATAGCTTGTCACCTGCCTTTTCCCCTCCACTTACTGGTGCAAACCGAACAACTTGATGAAATAACAGGTAATAATCTGAAGCAAGAGGCCCGCTACTATCATGGTTTTTACGATGGTATCGAACGTGAGTTCCGAGGTTTTGGCCGTGTGGATGTGATGGATACTCATGCTGATGCCCAAGGCTCCAGCCAGGAGCGCACTGCACCGTCACTCAGCCGCAGTTGGTTCCATACAGGCCGTGCTGACGATGAAATCCGCTATCGCGCAGAGTATTGGCAAGGTGATGATCTGGCTTATTCGTTAGGTCATACCCGACTTACCACCTTTAATTCTGCGGATAATAGTGATGATTTACTCACTGAAACCTCGGTGAAGCAGACGTATTGGTTGTATCGCGCGCTAAAAGGCAGCCCGCTGCACACTGAACTGTATGGACTGGATAATATCGAGCTAAACAACCTACCTTATACCTGCAATAGCACTCGCTATCAGGTACGACAGGTACGGGTCAGTGATAATGATCTGAATTCGCCGATTGTGATGCCGATGCAACTGGAACAGCTCAGCTATCACTATGAGCGCATTCCTCAGGACCCACAGTGCAGCCAGCAAATTGTCCTGCGCAGCAATGAATATGGTCATCCCCTTCACAGCGTTTCCATCAATTATCCGCGCCGTGCTCAAGACAAAGTGACTCCTTATTCCTGGATGGCACCCGATCACTGGGCCAGCAGTTATGACGATCAACAGCGCCTATTACGCCTGACGGAAACCCAACAGTCGTACTATCAGGTAACCCAAGAGGATGGATTACGGCTGGGCTTACCCTGGCAGCAACGCAGCGATGTGCTGACTTTTCACGCCGATGTGACTCCCATTAACGGCCTAAGTTATGAAATCGTTACACAGAAAGAAAATGCATTGGGCATACCGATAGAAAATATCTTTGCCGGGCAAAATGAACTGTTCTATCACCCGAAATATCTGTTGATGGGCTTAGTGATTGCCAGTGAACATGCTGAATTTGATGATACGTCTCTCGGTGCATTAGATGAAATGCTACCTGCGGGCAAAGTGCGAGATGAGCAACTGAGAAGTGCGGGATATCAGCTGACACCGCGCCTGTTTGCCCGCACAGGTGAAGCGGACGTGTGGACGGTACGTTCTGGGCTAACTGACTATTCCGGCTCCCAAACACTTTTTCGCCCCATCGCGCAAAGAAGTACTCAATTAGTCGGTGCGACAAAACTGGTTTGGGACCATTTTACCTGTGCAGTGACCCAGATCCTGACGGCTGACGGCAGTAGCACCACAGCCAAATATGATTACCGCTTTATCACCCCTTATCATCTTACTGATCTGAATGATAACGAACATGATATCTCCCTTGATGCATTGGGTCGCGTCATCTCGTTACGTTTCTGGGGGACGGAGATAGATGACGACAAGGAGGTGAAGCGCGGGTTCAGCCAACCATCAATACAACCATTTATTGTCCCAACATGCATTGAAGATGTTATCGCCCAAGAACACAACGCATTGCCCGTAGCACAATACATTGTTTATCAGCCATTTAGTTGGATGGTCAAACCTTCGTCCACCTTGATAAATGAGTGGATCAAGCACGGATCCACGCGAGATGACTTAATCCAGAACCAGTTGATGACGGAAGAGGGCTACTTGTACACCCTGGGTTCGCGTCGCTGGCTACGGCAAAATAAGTCCTCATTAGCTCAAATCGTAGAAAATGAGATCAAGAACCAACTACGCCAGCCTCCTCATACCATCACCGTGATTAGCGAAAACTATGATAGCAAGGCTCAGCAGGGAAAATTACAACAGCGGCAAGTCATTATGTACCACGACGGCTTTGGCCGAACACTGCAAGTGGCACAGCGGGTTGAAGCCGGTGAGGCGTATATCCGTGACGAAGATGGCAGTCTACACGTCAAAAACAATCAACCGCTCATTGGTGTCGCTCACCAACGCTGGGCTGTCACTGGCCGCAGCGAGTATGACAACAAAGGGCTGGCCGTGCGTGCTTATCAACCTTACTTCCTCAATGACTGGCGCTATGTCCGTGACGACAGTGCTCGCAAAGATACCTATGCCGATACCCATAGTTACGATCCCCTAGGGCGAGTAATTAAGGTTATCACTGCCAAAGGATATCTATGCCGGACGCAATACTTCCCGTGGTTTGTTATCAGCGAGGATGAAAACGATACTGCAGCGGAAGTCAGCGAAAATAAAAACTAACAATATCAAACAGTAACGCTGACCGGCCTACACTGCGGTCAGATCCACTGATGACTAATCTCGGTAGGTAATCCAAATGCAACTCCTGGTTCCTGGTGACAACTTTGTTATTACCTGGGTCATTATCGGCCTTCTTTCTGCCTGGGGAGGCTTGGTGCGTTACATCCTCGATAAAGATAACGAAGAGGATGAATGGAGCTGGATCGCCGTCATGAGTCAGGTCGTTGTTTCCGGCTTCACTGGCTTAATTGGCGGTCTGTTCTCTTTCGAAAGTGGCGGCAGCCGCTATATGACATTCGCCATTGCTGGTTTGTTTGGCGCAATGGGTAGCACCGCCCTGCAATATCTCTGGAATCGTTTTTTTGGTCATCATACCCCCCCTAAATAACTAAGAGAGGTCACCATGTCCGATGACAAATCCCCCTTTCGTTTTGGGCAGATTAGTGAACATAACTTACGCAATGTGCATCCAGACTTAGTGCTGATCGTACGCCGTGCTCTTAGGTTAAGCACGGTCGATTTTCGCGTTATCGAAGGGCTTCGCACTCTTGAACGCCAGCGACAACTGGTGCGTAACGGCAGCAGCAAGACCCTGAATAGTCGCCATTTAACCGGTCACGCCGTGGATCTGGCACCGATAATTAACAACAAAATCCCTTGGGAGGACTGGGGAGCTTTTCATCAGATCGCAAAAGCCATGAAGCAAGCCGCGCAAGAGATGGAATTACCATTGCAATGGGGTGGTGACTGGAAAACATTCAAAGATGGCCCACATTTTGAGCTGCCGAGAGAGGTCTATCCATGATCAATTTACGCATCCTACCCACAGTGGTGAAAACCATCCTGTCACTGTTGGTTGTTGCCATCGCCATGTGGCTGGTACAAACCGGACGGACACTGGAAAGATTGAACCTGGAGAATGTCGCACTAAATAGACAACTGGTAGAGTATGGGCAGGTTAATCAACAACTTAACCAACAAATATTACTGACAACAGCCCATCTTCAACAAGTACAGGAGCACGAACGAATCGAGGGAGAGAAAAGCGGTGAACTACAAAAACAGCTACGTGTGGCACAAAAAGGTAACCCTTGCGCTGATGAGCCTGTGCCTGCTGATGTTATCCGGATGCAGAAGCAAGCCATCGATAATAATAAGTGAGTGTTTAGCTTTTCCAACAGCCTTATTACCCCCCTGCCTGATGCCTGAATTCAAGGTGCAAACCTGGGGTGACTATCCACAATACGTCGAGAAAACCCGCCTGGCTTTAGCCCGCTGCAATACCCAACGCGACTCTGCGTTGCTCTTTTTAAAACAGCAGAAACAGTAAATTAAGGATCATTATATGCCTAAAACATTATCTGGATCACTATGCGAACAGACCCCCACCATCACCGTCAGTGATAACCGGGGGCTGGGAATTCGTTCAATCGCTTATAACCGTACTAATAGTCATGATACCGCCGAGGAGCTTATCTCCCGCAACGGCTACAATGCACTGGCTCAGTTGACCGCCAGCCGCGACCCGCGCCTTGACGTGGATAACTTTAACTATCAATACAGCCTTGCTGGCACACCACTGCGTACCTGTGGTGTTGATAGCGGCACCTTAATGCAACTGATTGATGCTGAAGGCCGCCCCATCATCAGTCTTGATGCCAAAGGCACCCGTAGCTGGGTCACTTATGAGCCGGAACTGGGCCGCCCATTAGCGCACCAGCAGCAGCTTAAAGACGGCTTGAAAACCGTAACTGACCGCTTCTTCTATGGTGAAAACCGCCGCGAGCATAAAGCCGCTAACCTTAACGGGCAGTGCATCCGCCACTACGACACTGCCGGGTTACAAGAACTTCTCAGCCTGTCGATTACCGGCGTGGTGTTGAAGCAGCAGCGCCGTGTATTGACCGATACCCTCGGTCCAGTGGATTGGTTTGGCGAAGAGGGGCGCTGGTTTCTCCGCCTTAGCCGTAAACCTTTTATCACCACCTGCACCACCAATGCCCTGGGCCAACTCATCACACAAACCAATGCTAAAGGCCATACCCAGCGCATGAGCTATAATTGCGCCGGGCAATTAGTGGGCAGCTGGCTCACCTTCTATGGCGGAATAGAGCAGGTGATTGTTCGCGCCCTGACCTACTCCGCTGCCGGGCAAAAGCTACGTGAAGAGAGCGGGAATGGCGTGGTGACTGAATCCCGCTACGAGCCACAAACTCAGCGCTTAGTGGGCATCAAAACCAGCCGGTCGGTGCACAAAGAGCGGCCAACACTGTTGCAGGACCTGCGCTACGATTATGATCCGGTCGGTAATATTCTCGCCATCCATAATGATGCCGAAGCCACTCGCTTCTACCGCAATCAGAAAATCGTGCCGGAAACCACTTACCGCTATGATGCTTTGTACCAATTGATTGAGGCCACGGG